>JBKPSC010000436.1:0-13808 GCA_046734915.1 Acidobacteriota bacterium
ACTCTGGAGCACGAGTCCGCCGCTGGAACCGATCCAGTAGGAAATCTCATCGTTTCCCACCAGGCACTTCGTTACGGTGCGACCCATTTGTCGATGCGCGACGCATACAGATTGGCAAGGTAAACGGTCTTCTCATCCGGGCAGGCGAGCTGGTGGATGGAATCGAGCGTCCCGGTCATTCGTCCCTGGCGGCCGAACATGCCGATGATCTTGCCGGACAGGTCCATCTTGTAGACGCGCCCGACGCTGCCGACGAACATCACTTGATTCGGGCCGTTGGTGAGGCATAGCGACCACGGCGCCGTCGGCAGCGTCCAGACCGCCTTGCGGTTCCCGTCCGTGTCGAACGTCTGGATGCGGCTGTTGCCGCGATCGGCAACGTAGACCACGTCGTTGTTGTCGACGACCAGGCTGTGTGGGGTGTTGAAGTTGCCCGGCTGCGCGCCGCGCTCGCCCCACGCCTTCACGAAATTCCCGTCTTTGTCGTACTTCGCGACGCGCGAGTTGCCGTAGCCGTCGCTGACGAACATGCTGCCGTCGCGGCTCCAGCCGATGTCGGTCTGCTGGTAGAAGTTCGCCCGGCCGGGCACCGCGCGTTCGATGACGTGAGTGAGCCACGTCCACGGTTCCGGGTTGGTGCCGAGCGTGCCCACCGTGCGGCCCTCTTTGTCGAAGTGGAAGATCATGTTGTCGGCCGCGTCGATGTACCAGAGGTCGCCCTGGCGATCGAAGCGGACCGTATGCGCGCCTTCGAACATGCGGGATCCTTCGCCCCAGCCTCGGACGAAGCTGCCGTCGGATTTGAACTCGAGCACCGGGTGGTAGCCGCGGTTGAGCGCGACGATGTTGCCGTTCGGGCCCACCGCGACGCCGCTCAGCCGGCCGATGACCGAGTAGGCCGGATAGTGGAAGAAGTTGTCGACCAGGTGGTACGCCAGCGTCGCGATCGACGGGGCCGCCGCCTCCTGCGCGCGCATCGTGGTGATGGCGCCGGCGGCCACGGCCGCGGCGCAGACTGCTGACAGCAAGACGCGTTTCTTCATGGCCAAACTCCTCCTGCGCCCGACTCCCCGGAAGCGGCTATTTCGTCCGCGGCGTTCTGGTGCCTTCGATTACCACGCCCTCGGCGAGCGGAATGGTCAGGGCGATGCGATCCTCGGGGCCGAAGTTTCGCGTGACGTGCCCTTTCCCGGTGGTGTCCTCGATGAGGTTGATGTGGCCGGGGCCGGCCATGACATGCACGCCGCCGGAGACTTCGACCTCCGAGCTTCCTGACAGTGTGATGACGAACTGGCGTGCAGGTCCGGTGTGCCATCCGGGATCGCTCGCGCTCGTCGCCGCCTTGTTGTTCGGGTTGGCGCCGGGCGTCGGCGCCCGCACGCTGAACTCGGCCCCGGTGGCTTTGAGCATCTCCGAGACGCCGCGGCCGTTCAGTTTCAGCTCGATGTCTTCGGCGTGCGCCAGACCGTCGGGCCCGGTGAAGATGCGCGTGATGACGACCGGCTTTCGCGATTGCGCCACGGCGACGTCGCGATCGGTGCCCACGCGCCAGGTGAAGACGAGGACTGCAACGAGGACGACGAACGTCAGCGGTCGCGGCTGAAATCTCACGGCGTTTCCTCCAGGTGTGGTGGTCCGGGGGAGTCTTGCGCCACGGGACGAGGCCTGTCAACTCGCCACGCTCAGCGAGCGCGCGATCGGCCGCTCGAGAGGCGGGTGCGCGCGGCCGGTCGCTTCCGCGTCTTGGTGCTGATGTACCGGTGAGCCCCGATTACGAGGTCGCGAAGCGCATCTGGGTGGACGCGCGAGAGTCGCACCAGCACGCAGGGGTAATTGAGGTAGTGTTCCTTCAAATAGTAGGTGTCGGGGGCGTCCTCGATGAGCGCGTCCCGTTCGGGGAAATCCATCATCACGACCAGGGTGTTCGGCTCGGCGGACTTGTTCGCGGCCATGCAGACGAACATCCGGCCGCGGACCTTCAATGTTGGCTGGCCCCACGAGGTCGTCACCTCTACGTCGGGCAGCGTCCGACCGATCGCTTCGACCGCCTTGAAGGTCTGGCCGTGGGGCATGTCGTCCTCCTTAATCGTGCGGTCACATGATCGCCTAACTCGTGCCGCGCCTGCCTGAGTCGCCCTTTGCGGGATTGCGATCTACGATCGACGCGGCGGTCGACGGGCGGAAGAGGTTGGGCGGCCGCGAAGCTGGAGATGACGTGACTCGACGTAGCGAGAGGTTGATCACCGTGGCGGTTTTGGGCTGGCTCTGTCTGGCGCCGCTCCAGGTCGAGGCGCAGCCGGCCGGGGCCAAGTCGCACGCGTTTCGGGGAAAGGTCGTCTCGGTAAACCCAGCCGCAGGCACGTTGAATGTGGCCAACGAGAACATCGAAGGCTGGATGGCGCCGATGACGATGGCCTACAAACCGGACAATCCCGAGGTCCTCAAGAGTCTCAAGGCAGGCGACCAGGTCACCGCGACGGTCTACGACGGCGATTTCACGACGTTGTACAACCTCAAGGCCGTCGCCAGCGCGGCGTCGGGCAGCGACGATTTGCCGCCCATTTCTTACGTCTGTCCGACGCCCGCAGAAGCTTCGTATCTCGACGACAAGCCCGGGAAGTGTCCGGGGTCAGGCGAAGCGTTGGTTGCCGCGCGCCTCGTCACCGCGTACTCGTGCCTGAAGACGCAGGTCATTATCCGGGACGCGCCGGGGATCTGTCCGATGGATCGATCCGAGCTCGTGCCCATCACCGTGGCGATGCACTTCACGTGCAAGAGCGACCCGAGCGTTCGCGACATGAATCCCGGAAACTGCGCCGACGGCAGCCCGCGCATCAAGGCATTCGAGCGGCGGCCGCACGGCGACCACAACCCGCGCCACGGCGGCGACTTCGTGTTCATGGCGGTCGACCAGTGGCATCATCTCGAGGGCACGCTCGTCCAGCCCGGCATCTTCCGGCTCTACTTGTACGACGACATGGCGCGTCCGCTCGCCGCCTCGAACCTCTCGGGCCGGATCACCATCGGGGAAACCGGGGAGCAGTCGATTCCTCTCGTGTTCGGCAAGAGCCCGGACCACAGCACGATGGAAGCTGCGGTCACCGGCGTCACCTTTCCGTTCAGCGTGAAGGCGTTCGTCAAGTTCAAACCGAACGACCGGGAGCAGGTCTTCGACTTCACGTTCAAGGGCTACACGAAAGAGCCGTAACCTGCTTGGACACCTTCCTGAGCGCCGCCGTTGCTGAAGCGGAGACCGGACTTTCCGAGGGCGGCATCCCTATCGGCTCCGTCCTGGTCTGTGAAGGCCGCATCATCGGCCGCGGGCACAATCGCCGGGTCCAGCGTGGCAGCGCCATCCTGCACGGGGAGATGGACGCGCTGGAGAACGCCGGCCGCCTTCCCGCCGCCGTGTACGCCAAGAGCGTGCTGTACACGACACTGTCGCCCTGCGCGATGTGCTCGGGGGCGATCCTCCTGTATCGCATCCCGCAGGTCGTGGTCGGCGAGAACGTGACGTTCATGGGCGAGGAAGATCTGCTGCGGTCCAGAGGAGTCATGGTGGACGTTCGTCAGGATCCGCGATGCATCGAGCTGATGCGGCGATTCATCCACGAGCATCCCGACCTCTGGAATGAGGACATCGGCCTCTGACGAAGGACCCGCCGGCGCACGGCTCTCGCATCACTTTCCGGAATCGACAGGACGACCGACAGGTACTACACTCTCTGCCCGAAGTGTTCGCCTACCTCGCGAAGCGCCTGGCGCTGGCGGCGCTGCTCGTTCTCGTCGTGGCGAGCGGCGCGCTGGTCCTGGCGCGGCTCGCGCCCGGAGACTACGCCACCGAGTCCCTTGGTTTCGGCGCCAGGCCGGAAGCCGTGGCGGCGGCGCGCGCGCGATACGGGCTCGACCGGCCGTTCGCGTCGCAGTACGCGGACTGGTTGAGCGGGGCCATCCGCTTCGACTTCGGCCGCTCGCTCGCCTATGACCGTCCCGTTCGCGAGCTCATCGCCGAGCGCGCGTGGAACACGGCGCTCCTTGCACTCGTCGCCCTGGTGCTGGCCACCGCGATCGGCCTGCCGCTCGGCGTCATCAGCGGCACACGCCGCGGCGGCTTCGTCCCGCGCGCGGTGCGAGCGGCGTCGCTGCTGCTGCTGTCGCTGCCGCCGCTCCTGACCTCGCTGCTGCTCGTTTTCGTCGCGGCGCGGACCGGCTGGCTGCCGGTCGGCGGCATGATCTCCGCCGGCGCTGACGGCGGCGGACTTGCGGATCGCCTGCGGCATCTCGTGATCCCGGTGCTGGCGCTGGGTCTGCCGCTGGCAGCGTCGCTCGAGCGGCTGCAGTCGCAGTCGATTGCCGAAGCCGCCGCCGAGCCGTTCGTGGTCGCGACGCTGGCGCGCGGCGTCTCGCGCGATCGGGCCATCTGGCGCCACGCCTTCAAAGCGTCCCTCCGATCCATCGCCGCGATCTACGGCATCGTCGTCGGGACGGTGCTCAGTGGCTCGTTTGCCGTCGAGATCGTCACGGCGTGGCCGGGGCTCGGACGGTTGATGCTCGATGCCCTACGCGCCCGCGACGTGTACCTCGTGGCCGGATGTGCGGCAACCGGCGCGCTGTTCCTCGCGGCCGGAACCCTGCTCGCGGATGTGGCGCTGGCCGCGGTCGATCCACGGGCGACGGACGCAGCGGAATGACGCGGAGGTCGGCGATCGCTCCGGCGGCTGTCGCGGGCGCCGCCATCCCCGTGCTCATCGCGCTCGTGGCGCTGCTGGCGCCATGGGTGGCACCCTCTGATCCGTCCTTCACCTACACCGGCCTGCTCAACGCGCCGCCTACACGGCCGCACCTGCGCGACGCCGACGGATCGTGGCACTCGCCTTTTGTGTACCCCTGGCGTCGCATCAGCCAGCTCGAACAGACCTACGAAGAAGATCGTCAGATGCGCGTGCCTCTGGTCTGGTTCTCATCGGGCCGGCTCCTGCAATCCAGTCAACCCGAACGCGCGCCGCTGCTGCTGGCCGGCGCCGACAGCCTCGGCCGCGACGTCTTCAGCCGGACCATCCACGGCGCGCGCTTGTCGCTGGGGGTTGCGCTGGTCGCGGCACTCGGTGCGCTGGTAATCGGCGTGGCGGCCGGCAGCGTCGCCGGCTATGCCGGAGGGGTGGTCGACGATCTGCTGATGCGCGGCTCGGAGGTCGTGCTGGTCCTGCCGACGATCTACGTCGTGATGGCGCTGCGCTCGGTGCTCCCGCTCGTGCTGACGCCGGCGGCTGTGTTCACGTTGTTGGTCTTGCTCTTTTCCATCGTCGGCGCGCCCATCGTCGCGCGGGCCGTCCGCGGCGTTGTGCGCAGTGAGCGGCGGCGCGACTACGCCACGGCCGCGGAATCGCTAGGCGCGAGCCCGGCGCGGGTGCTCGGCCGCCACCTGTTGCCAGCCGCCGCCGGCGTCGTCTTCGTCCAGCTGATCACGCTGGTGCCTGGATTCATCGTCGCGGAAGCCACGCTGTCGTACGTCGGCTTCGGGTTTCCGGACAGCGTCGCCACCTGGGGGACGATGCTGCACGAGGCGACCAACGTCCGCGCGATCGCCGATTTTCCGTGGGTGCTGGCGCCGGTGGTCGCGATGTTCCTCGTCGTCTTCGGGATGAATGCGGTTCCGAAACAGTAGGTCATCCATCAGCTGGTGCTTCGACCTTTGTTCTTGGTTCTTGGTGCGGGTGTTTCGTGAAAAGTGCTCGGTGCAGTGTGCACGAAGCACCACGCACCACTCACCACGCACCAGCACCAAGAACGAAGAACGAAGTACCAAGCACCGCAGAGCCTTTTGGCGCCGACCGTTCACCGGTTCGGCTGATACAACTGGATCAGATTGCCGCACGTGTCGGCCATCACGGCGATGATGACCGGTCCGGCGGATGCCGGCTTGCGCGTGAAGACGACGCCCTTTGTGCTGAGCCGATCGAATTCCCTGGCGAGGTCGTCGACCTCGAACGCGGCAAGGGGAATGCCCTGCCCGAACATTGCCTCCTGAAAGGTCTTCCCGGCGGGATTGGCGTTGGGCTCCAGGGCCAGCTCGACATCGTTCGGCCCCTCGGCCGACACGACCGTGATCCACCGGTACTCACCGACGGGGATGTCATGTTTCTTCTTGAAACCGAGCACGTCGGTGTAGAACGTGACGGCCTTCTCCTGATCGTCGACCATGATGCTCGTGAGCTTGATTCGCACGCCTACCTCCGGGCTGAATACCGGGATTCTGCCGCAGGCGCGGATGGAGAGGCTTCTCGAAAACTGCTCTCCGTCTCGTTGCGATCGCTCGGCGACGGCAAACCGGCCATCAGGCTCAAACAGCCGGGCGTGAGTGCCGGCGGCACGGTACCCGGCGGCTTTTCCAGGCGTTGAAAGCGACGTTGATAGGCGGACGGCGTTTCACCGACGGCGCGGCGGAATAACGCGCTGAAGCTGCCGAGGCTGGAGAAGCCCACTTCCATGCACACCTCGGTCACCGATCGCGTGCCGGTCGACAGCAGCTCGCGCGCCCGCGTCAGACGCGCGTGCATGCGGAACTGGTGCGGCGTCACACCGAAGAGAGCCTCGAACTGGCGGCTGAAGTGAAACGGCGACAGTCCGACCGCACGGGCGATCTCGGCAACGGTCCGCGTTTCGTCGTCGCACTCGCGCAGCAAGTCGCGGGCGTGGCACAAGCGGCGGAAGCCCTCGTGTCTGAGAAGCATCGGCCCTCCAGTGTAGCGCGGGCCGCCGATCGGTCTGGCCGCCCGTGGCGAATCGTGCTCCAATGACGGCGATGTCCGCTGGACGGAAGCCGATCGATCGGTTCGAGATGGTCAGAGACGTTGGGCTCGAGCTGCCGGACGTCGAGGCCGCCGTCAGGTACGACGGGACGCCGGTTCTAAAACGCGGCGGTGCCTTCATGGCCGGCCTGGCGAGTCATCCATCGGCGGAGCCGAATACTCTCGTCGTCAGGTACGACGCCGACGAACGCGAACATCTGATCGAAGACGCGCCGGAGACCTACTACCTGACCGAGTACTATCGGCGTTATCCGCTCGTGCTCGCCCGCCTCGCCCGCCTCGATCGCAATGCGCTTCGCGATCTGCTCACCGTGTCCTGGCGCCTCACGGCGGAGAAAGCGCGCGCGCCTCGACAGCGCTTGACCAGGGTGTAAGTCTTAAGTCTTAGGTCCTAAGTCTCAAGGCTGAGGAGGTTCGGCCTAAGACCTGAGACCTGGGACTTAAGACCTCAAGGACCTGAGATGCCTATGCGAGTTGGCGGGCGGCAATTGGCAGCACGCGATGTCGCATGCGCGCCACGAACGTGGCCATGGCGAGCAGCACCAGCGTGATGGCCGCGGAGCTGAACTCGCCGCGTATCAGGTGGTAGACCGTTGCCGAAACCATCACGATCATGATCCCGACGGCCGCCCACGTGACGAGCCACGGCATGACGCGCGTCACCCCCGGAAGGATCAGTCCCACCGCTGCGGCCACCTCCGCCACGCCGAGGAAAACCCAAAACCACCGTGGGAACACCGCGAGCATTTGTGCGCCGATATCCGGCGGGGGCGCGAGAACCAGCCAGCCGTGAGCCAGGAACGCCGCCGCGAGCAACGCCTGCAGGATCCAGAGCACGATGTTCATGACGCCACCTTTCCTCCACCAGCTGGTCGAACGCGCAGGGGCCGGATCGACGGGGCGGGTCTAATGCCTTCAGTCTTATGTCTTAGGTCCTAAGTCTTAGGCTGAGGTTTTGAGTCCGGCCTAAGACCTGAGACTTAAGACTTAAGACCTGAAGACCTCAAGATCGGATTCAAATCCAGGGAGGTTCCGGCGGCAAGCTCGGCCGAGATATCCTGGAGCTGATAGAACTTCCAGTTCGTGTTGAACGTCATGCACCGGCTCTCTGGACTGCTGTGACCGGCTGATGAAGCCCGGCATCGAGCTGCTGGTGGCGGCGGGCATCATCGCCGCCGGACTCCGGCTTCCGCTCACCATCTTCGCGCTGGGATCCGCGCCGTGGCTCATGGCCATCGGCGCGCTGTGCGTCTGGTGGCGAGGACCTGGCGTGCCCGCGATCGTCCGCGGAACGCACCTGCCGATCTCGCGCGGTCTCGCGGTGGGCCTGGTGGCCGGCGTTGCGTATCAGTTTGTCGGCACCTACGCCGTGGAGCCGATCATCGTGCGCCTGACATCGGGAACACTCCCCGACGTCTCTCAATTCCGGGCCCTGGTAGGCAACAAGGGGCTTCTGATGTTCTGGATCGCGCTGTCCTGGTCGCTCGCGGCGTTTGTCGAGGAAGCCGCCTATCGCGGCTGGATCCTCACGCGGTGCGCCGAGCTGGGAGGCTACTCCAGAGGCGCATGGGTCGGCGGCATGGTGGCGTCGTCGGCGCTGTTCGGGCTTGCCCACGCCTATCAGGGCGTTTCCGGCATGGTGGCGACGGGGCTCACGGGTCTTCTCTTTGCCGGTGTCTATCGCGCGACGGGGCGGAATCTGTGGGCCGCGATCATCGCGCACGGATCGTTGGACACGACCGGCTTCGTGCTGATGTTCTTCGGCGTTTACCCGGGACTCTAGGCACAATTCCGCAATGCAGAAGTCAGAATGCAGATTTCAGATTTTCGACAGGCTGGTTTCTCTGCAGAAACGCGAGAACAGCCGCTGTCTGCGGCGGAAGGATGTGTCCGACGTTTTCGAGACACGTGATGCTGGCGTTCCGCACGCAGCGCCGCACCCGCTCGCACGTCTCTCTTGAATCGAGCAACGCGTCGTCGTTGCCGACAATGACCTGCACGGGCATCGTCAACGTCTGGAGATCGGCGTCGGCGCAGCGTGGGATGCGGTCCATGCGTGGTCTGAAATGACTGAAGACAACGAGCAGCGCGTCTACCATCGGCTGAGGAACAGCAGCTTTGTGCCCGGACACGAGCGCGAGGGATTTCAGCAGGCCCCACGTGCCGCACGCACGGAGCACTCCGACCTTCAGCAGCAACCAGTGGTTCTGCCGTCCGATTCCGGAGGGCGAAATGACCGAAAGCGCTGCCACGCGCTGAGGCCGGCGGATGGCGAAGTCGAGAGCCAGCCATCCGCCCAGCGAGATGCCGACCACGCTGGCGGACTCTAGTCCCAGCCTGAGCCACACGTCATCGAGCCAGTCGGCGTACGCGGACGAGGCGAGCGGCGGTCGCGACGGAGCACTGAATCCGGGCTCGCCGATCGTGTCGACGGCGTAGACGCGGTAGCGCTGCGCGAAGCCCGCGACCTCGCGGATCCACGCCGCCGAGTTCGTGCCCGAGCCGTGGAGCAGAATCAGCGGCGGTGCCGCTTTGTCGCCGCTCGCGATGACGAAGGTCTCGCCGTGACGAGTCGGCAACTCACGTTGTTCGCAAGCGACCGGCCAGCGTTCGAGCGCGCGCCGGTACTGAGCCTCGACCGCCGTACGGCCAGCCTCCGACTTGTAGATCTTCGCCATTGCCTTCACCGGTGTTCGGTCAGTCGCGATTCGATTCCGCGAGCGCCGCAATCGTCCGCACCAGCTCGCAGGTGAGCGCCGGGCTCGCGGTGATCATGATCCGCAGCGCTCCGCGCTCGGGGTCGTAGAGCGTGTCGACACGCGGGAAATCCGGCTCGCCGCGTCTGGAGTTGAGGCCGGCCATGATCATCGTGGTGATGCGCTGGCTGTCGTCCGGGCTGATCGCGTCCACGTCGACGATGCTCGAAACGAGAACATGGCGAGTACGGGGAATCGCCACGTGGCCGGAGACGGTGGCGGTCCCGGCAAAGTCGTCGAGCGCCGCGCGCGTGATTCGGTACTCCTTGCCGATCCGCTTCGCGGGGAGGCGGCCGGCACGGATGATTCGGCGGACGGTCTTGACGTGCAGGTTGAGACGCGCCGCGACGTCATCGACTGTGAAGAGCTGCTGGGTGAATCCGACCGCTGACATGGACGTATAGTTCCTCAAAATGGTCTATAACGTCAATATGAACCTCATATAAAGCCATATAGGGTATCGTAGGCCCGGTAGCTCGGTAGCTCGGTAGCTCAGTAGCTCGGCGGCTCGGAGTTCGCTCGTAACCCGTGAACCCGTGAACCTGTGAACCTGTGAACCTGTGAACTTCTGAACCGCCAGGCACAATGAATTGGTGTCAAACCGTTAGGGACCAAAGATGCCGTTCGTTTGCGCCGTCATTGCGCTCGTGATCGCGACGGTCGCCTCGCTGGCGGCTGCTCAGATCATTCCGCCCGACGTCGTCATCAGGCTCGAGCGAACGTCCTGTTTCGGCGAGTGCCCCGTCTATTCGGTCAGCATCGATGCGAAGGGGAACGTCACGTACGACGGAACGGAATTCGTGCGCGTCAAAGGCCGGCAGACCGATCGCATCCCCGTGCCCCGCGTCGCGGAGCTCCTTGCGACGGCCGATCGCATCGGCTTCTTCGATCTTCGCGATCAGTACCGAACGATCCGAAATCCTGATGGTACAGAGACGATGGTCACGGATCTGCCGACCACCTTCGTCACGATCACTCGCGGCGGGCGGTCGAAGCGAATCGAGGACTATGTCGGAGCACCGGCTGAACTGAAGCAGCTCGAACAGCAGATCGATGAGGCAGCACGCACGGTTCGCTGGGTTCGCGTGGATGTGCCGACTCTTCGGCGGTTAGCCAGCAGTGGCCAGATTTCGTCACGTGCGCAACGCGGGGAGATTTTCTACCAGGCGCTAACCCATGATGACGTTGACGTCATTGCGGCGCTCCTCGAGATGGATGCCGATCCGAACTGGGACTTTGGCCGGAAGACTAGGCCGCTCATGATGGTGCGATCAGCGCGTGCGACCCGGGTGCTGATCGAGGCGGGCGCGAACCCTTCCGCACGGAACGACAATGGTGAAACGCCGCTCAGCCAAGCCGTCCTTCTTGCGCCGGAGGTCACGGCGCTGTTGGTGACGTCCGGCGCCAAGGTCGATCAGCTTGTGGGCTCGGACGGTCGCACTGCGCTTTGGCAGGCTTCCTGTGAGGGCAACGCCGGCGTCGTCAAGCTCCTCCTCGATGTCGGCGCCGATCCAACACTCCAGCCAAGCCATGCGTCAGCAGTCGACTGCGCGCGACAGGGACAGGAGAGCGTTCGCCTCCAGAGATTTCCAGATCTCATAAGCGACCGTCCCTTCGTCCAGGACTTCGATCGCGTGATCGCATTGCTGTCAGAGGCTCGCGACAAAAGTAAATAACGCGGCGGACGTTACCGCTCGACCGCACCGACATCGCAGCGCCTCCGGCCGTCGACGAGTGGACCCTTCGGCCGCATCTCGTCACGCTGATCGACATGCGTGCAGCGCGCGGTGCGCGCGTCGTTCGCCTCTTCGGAGTTCGCGGCGTCGAGGGCGGGGCTCGACGCCGCCGGTCGGTGACTAGAGGTGCCGCCGACAAAAACGAGGGACTCGAGCATCGGGTCCAGCGGATCGACGGCGGAGCCCGCGAGATCATCAAGACTGATGCCGAGGCAGTTGTCGGCGACGCCGAACAGATTCACGCCGGCGCTTTGCAGGTTGCCCCAACAGTCATCCGGCGTCGCGCTCCCCTTGAAATTGTCTGCGATGATCGAATTGGCGACGGTCACGACGCCGAGGCCGCTGTGCAGAAAGCCGCCACCGTCGCCGGCTCCGTTGTCGTCTGCGTCCGAGCGGTTCTGGGTGATCGTGACATTGCGAAGCCGGGCTCCGGCAAGATCTGAGTTGAGGAACAGTCCGCCGGCGTGGACTAAAGCCTCGTTGCCGCTGATCGTGCTGTCACGCATCCGCAACTGGCCCTGCGCCGCGAAGATGCCGCCGCCGTGCTGGCCCGACAGATTGCCGACGAAGCTGCTGCCACGAACGACAACGAACGATCGCGTGCCGACGCTTCTGAGCCCACCGCCCTGGTTGGCTGCGCCGCCAAGAATGAGGACTGCCTCGTTGTCTCTCACTTCGCTGGCCGTCATCTCGACGAAGCCATCCTCATTGTGAAGGCCACCGCCGAATTGAGCTGCGTTGTTCCGGAGGCTGGTGTTGAAGAGGTGCAGGCGCCCGCGATTGTGGATGCCTCCCCCCAGCTGGCTCGAGCCATCGCGAATCGTGACGCGATGTAACTGGACGTCGACCAGATCCCCGAGTGGGCTGACGTCAAGGATCCGGTCATCACGACGGCTGCTGGAAATGACGGCGCCCTGACCGGCAATCGTCAATTCGTCGGTGATGTCGAGATCGCCAACCAGGGCGGAATCGTCGTCGCCGCTACGCGTCAAGACGTAGGTGCCGCTGCCCAATTCGACACGGTCCTGTCCCGCGTGCGCATTGCTCTCCATGACGGCCGCACGCAGCGTGCAGGTGGCGTCGCCGACGGCACGGCACAGCCCGTCGCCGGGCGAGTCGTCTGGAAGGTCGTTGGTTGATGTGACCGAGTATAGGTGGCCGATCGCGCTGTTGCAGACCGGCGGCGCGCCCTCGAGCCACTTCTGATGAACGCCGAACGCCGGCTCACGGCTGGTATTCGCCGCCAGCAATGCCTGCCAGTCGACCACGAATTGCACGTCGAAGCCGTTCACACATTGATTGAGCGGCAGCTCCGTGACCCATTCGAGCGGGTCAGCGCCTGGCATCATCGCAAATGTGCCGTAGGACGTCACGGCCTCGACGCCGACGATGGCTGTCAACGAACTGGCCCGCTCGATTCGGGCGGTGAGCTGGTAAAAACCTGAGGCCGTGCGGACCAACGTGTGCGGCGTTTGATCTTCGACCGCTACTCCGCAGGCAGCACTGCAGAACGCACCGAGGACGACACTGGCCGTGTAGGCGAAATGCCAGGCACGGGTCTCTGGCGTGAAGGTGCGCATGGCAATTGCCCCGTTCTGAGACCCCGAAGACGGGCTCGACGCGGATCTTACAGTGCGTGTCAGAGTTGACCGCATCGCGCAGGAAATACCTTAAAGATGAGCCGCCGCTCGCCGATGAGCTGCCGCGGCGAGCCTGCCGACGGAGCTAACCGCCGTGCGCGCGGCCTGCCAGGATGCCGGCGCGCGCGCGATCACCGTCGCGGACGAATCGCGTCATCGGACTCCACAGGAACCATCGCGGGAGCTGCCTCGCGAGCATTGGCGGACCTTCCACGGTGACGCTCCGGCAGCGTACGGCCGCGTCGTAGTCGAGGTGGCCGAGCCAGACCCGGTAGAAGAGCGCCAGGTCCGCCCGGACGATGAGGCTGGGATCGAATCGCGGCGGAGTGACGCACACCGAGACCTCGCGGGGCTCGAGCACCAGCCACACCCGCCGTCCACGCGGTCCGGTGAAGTCGAACTCGACGACCGTGCGGCCCTCGGGCAGCAGCTCGCGATCGATGCGCTGGTGGATCTTCCACACCAGCAGTGCCGCGTCGAGCTCCTCCGGGCGTGGCTCGCCGAACGTCCAGCGGGCCCCCCATGCGCCGAAGGCTTCGACGACCGGCTTCAGGTCCCGCCCGGCGTCGGACAAGTGATACTCCGCCACGTTCGAGTGCACACCGGGCAGGCGCTCGACGACTCCCGATTGCTCCAGGTCACGCAGACGGGAAGCGAGCAGCGAGCGCGAGATGCCGGGCAGCCCTCGCTCGATTTCGTTGAAGCGCCGACTGCCGAGGACCAGCTCCCGGACGATGAGCAGGGTCCATCGGTCCGCCAGCACTTCCGAGGCTCGCGCGACCGGACAGTACTGCTGGTACTTCTGCATGCCGGATGGTTGCATGCGGCATGAGCAGGCGCCAGTTCAAAAAATGAACCGGTTCAGTC
>JBKPSC010000437.1:0-10913 GCA_046734915.1 Acidobacteriota bacterium
CTTGCCACCGTTGATCAGGAGTATCGAGCGATGCCCGTGACGTCCCGCGCCCTGGTCGAGTTCGTTTTGCTCGGCCCGACAACCGATCGCCGTCAGCTGCAGGACTCGCCGATTCTCGGCGACGTCTGGATCGCGTTTGCCAACGATCCATCCAAGCCGCAGGATCTCCTCATCTCGCCGTACAAAACCCGTGCGGCCGGTCCGGTCGCCGCGCTCCTGGCCCGACGTCTTCGGCCGCGGCGGCCGGCGAAGTCGGCAGGGACGGCGGCCCACGTCGCGTACCTGCAGGGTTTGGTTGCCGCCCGGCTGCATTTCCGTGAGCTGCTGCAAGTCGTCGTGCCGATGACCGGGTGGTGGTTGGACCACGACCGGCGTATCGAGCATGATCTCCGGCTGTTCACCGAAGAGACGATGACGGCGAGGCTCGCCGCGATCCTGCAGTGGGCCCGCAGCCGCGACGCGGCGCACAAGGCGCGGCACGCCAAGGAATTCGCGGCGTTCGCCACGCTCGATCGGTACACGACACTCGCCGGGCTGATCCTTTGGGCCGGGACTCACTCTGGGCGGCGCGCCCTTCCCCCAGGCGGCCTGGGCGCCGCCGTCGCGTCGCTCAAGAGCCCGGCTCCGATCGTCAAGGAGATGCGCGCGTTGTTCGACGGGATTCTTGCTGGCGCGCGCGACGAAGCGCCACAGGTCTGGCAGATCTCTCTCAACCGGCCCGCCATGCCGGCGCTCGAGCGGTCGGTGCCGGCAGTCAAAGGCGACGCCGCCCGCACGCTGTTCAAGATCAACTGCCGCGAGATTGCCTGGGCGGTCGTGGACTCCGGAATCGATGGCGCCCATCCAGCGTTCAAAGACACCGGGACGGGACCGCGCATCGTGCGCACCTTCGACTTCAGCAACATCAGACGCATCGTGAGCCTCGACAACCTGGATCCGGCCTCGCCTGGCTTCGAGGGCCGGTTGGACGCGCTCACCGCCGGCCGAAATCTGAAGCGCGCGAAAGCGAAGGAATTCCTGACCACGCTTGCCCGCGACGCTGAGAACGACCGGCCGATCAACTGGGCTCTGGTCGAGCAATTCATCGAGCTCCCCCCGACGACACCCCCGGCCAATGCGCACGGCACGCACGTCGCGGGCATTCTGGGCGGCGCCAAAGGCAGCGACGTGGCCGGCGGCCTCGACGGGATGTGCCCCGACATCCGGCTGTACGACCTCCGCGTTCTGGGCGCGGAATCCTCGCTTGACGACACCGAGTTCGCCATCATCGCGGCCCTCCAATACATCCGATATCTGAATGAGAGCCGCTCGTTCATCACCATCCACGGGGCCAACCTCAGTCTCTCGATTCCACATGACGTCCGGAACTTCGCGTGTGGACGAACACCGATCTGCAACGAGTCCGAGCGCCTCGTCGAGAGCGGGGTCGTGGTCGTGGCCGCCGCTGGCAATCTCGGCTATCACAGTTTCGAGACGAAGGACGGCTCGTACGAGGGATACACGGCATTCAGCATCACGGATCCAGGCAATGCCGATAGCGTCATCACCGTGGGCGCCACCCATCGTTCCTGGCCTCATACCTACGGGGTGAGCTTTTTCTCGAGCCGCGGCCCAACGGGCGATGGCCGCATGAAGCCCGACCTGGTTGCGCCAGGTGAGCGGATTCGTTCGTGTGTTCCCGGCGACGCCTGGAAGGAGTTGGACGGAACGAGCATGGCAGCGCCGCATGTAAGTGGCGCAGCGGCCATGCTCATGGCTCGTCACGCGGAGCTCATCGGCCAACCGCGCCAGATCAAACGCATCCTGTGCGAGACGGCGACGGACCTCGGCCGCGAGCGCAGCTTTCAGGGACATGGCATGCTCGACGTGCTGCGCGCCTTTCAGCGCGTCTGAGCCACCGCCGATGATCTTCACGCTCGACGTCCGGCCGGCGCGGAAGGGCGATTGCCTGCTGCTGCACTTCGGCAAGCCCACGGCGCGTGGACTCGCCGTGATCGACGGCGGCCCATCTCACGTCTATCAGCCACAGCTCAAACCCCGCCTCGACGCCATCAGGTCTGGGTGCGGCACGCCTGACGCGGCGCTCCCGATCGATCTCCTCATGGTCAGCCACATCGACGACGATCACATCGCCGGCGTGCTGGAGCTGACCGGCGAGCTGGTGGAGGCGCAGCGGGCGAAGCGGCCGCCCGCCGTTCGTCTTCGACGCCTCTGGCACAACACGTTCGACGACATCATCGGCAACGATCCCGCACACCTCATCGCCGGGGTGACGGCAAGATTTGGACCGGCGTCACTCAGCGACGAGAGCGACACGAGCGGCCTCGACCCTGACGTAGCCATGGTGCTCGCAAGCGTCGCTCAGGGGAGGCGGCTGCGAGACGACGCCCGCGCCCTCAAGCTGCAGGTGAATCCCGAATTCGCGGGCGGCCTCGTCAGGGCTGTCAAAAGCGCGAAGGCGATCGATATTGGGAAAGGGCTGAAGCTGCATGTCGTCGGGCCGATGCAGGCCGAGCTCGCGGCGCTGCAGGACCAACACGATACGTATCTCAAGTCGCGGAGCCCGCATCCGGCCACGGCCGCGCTGGCGGCGTTTACCGACGGCTCGGCCCCGAACCTGTCGAGCATCGTCGTGCTGGCGGAAGTTTCGCGAAGGCGAATGTTGCTGACAGGCGACGCCCGCGGCGATCGGATTCTGGATGGGCTGGAACTGACCGGCTTGCTCAAACCGGGTCAGTCACTGCATGTCGATGTGTTGAAGATGCCGCACCACGGGAGCGATCGCAACATGGATCGCTCGTTTCTCGAGCGGGTGACCGCCGATCATTACGTTTTTTCCGGCAATGGACAGCACGGCAATCCGGAACGGGCCACCCTGGAGATGCTGCTGGCTGCACGCGTCCAGAAAGCTCCATACGTCGTCCACCTGACGTATCCGGTTGCGGAGATCGATGAGGCTCGTCGCGCCGACTGGCAGAAGGAGCAAAGGAAGGAAAAAGCTCGCAAGCGATATGCGCCAGAGACCCGCGTACGCGATGATTGGTCAGCCGCTCGCCATGGGCTGGCGGCATTTTTCGACGATCATCCACAGTTCGCTGACAAGCTCAGAATCGCATCGAGTAATCAGCCGCACCTGATTGAGCTGCTCGATCCGGTGGGATTGTAGAGGTGACCTATGAAAGCGTTCGCTGTTGGACTGACGATCGTTGCCCTTTCCATTGCCGCCGTGCGAGCCCAACAGGCGGCTTCCTCCAACCCGCCCCCGGCCGCCCAGTTGTTCGCAGCTTCGACCGACGTGACGGCCCTCATTGCGAAGGCGAAAAGCGAAATCAAGCCGGGACAGCCGATGGTCGGGCTGCCGATCCTGCAGCTCGCGCCGTATCGCGCGAATCTCGAATACCGGGTCGCCGTAGGGCCCGCGTCCATCCACGAAAAAGACGCGGAGATGTTCTACGTCATCGAAGGGAGTGGCACTATTGTGACTGGCGGCTCCTTGAACGAAGAGCGGCGGACCAATCCCGAGAATCGCAGCGGTACCGGCATTCAGGGCGGAAGTTCCCGTCGCGTCGGGAAGGGTGACTTCGTCATGGTGCCGGAAAACACGGCGCATTGGTTCAGCGCCATCGACGGAACTCTCGTTCTGATGTCGCTGCACCTGCCGCACGCGGCGGCTCACTAGCAGCGTCCAAGGAGGCTGGCCATGATCAGTCTGAGCACGTACACGGCAATTCATGTCGCCATCAGCCTAATCGGATTGGCCTCGGGGTTCGTGGTGCTCGCCGGACTTCTCAACGGCAAGCGGCTCGATGTCTGGACCGCCGTGTTTCTCGTCTCGACGCTCGCGACGAGTCTTACGGGATTCGGATTTCCATTCCAAGAAATCCTGCCATCGCACATCGTCGGCGCGGTGTCGGTGGTTCTGCTGGCGCTGGCAATCGTCGCGCGATACCGTCAGGAGATGGAGGGGGGATGGCGAGCCGTCTACGTCATCACGGCTGTCACGTCCTTGTACCTGAATGTGTTCGTGCTCATCGTTCAGCTCTTTCTCAAGATTCCGATGCTGAAGGACCTCGCACCCACGCAGTCAGAACCCCCCTTCTTCATCGCACAAGGACTGACGCTCGTTGTCTTTGTCTGGCTCGGTTATCAGGCGACCGTCCGCTTCGGCGACGAGGTCCGGACGCGCATGACGGCGGCGTAGTCTGCACCGGTAACCTGACGATCAATGGGTGGCGACGCGCGCGACGACGAGGAAGCGAAGCTCGACGAAGCCCTCGAGGAAACGTTCCCGGCGAGCGATGCTCCAGCGAACACCATCGAGGTCGGTGTTCGCATCGACGGGCCCCAGAGCCCGGATGCGCGCGTCGTCGACAATAAGGACCACGCGAGGTTCGAGATCCACGAGGAGGGCGCGGTCGCGTTTCTCCTCTACAGCCGGACGCCCGATTCGTTGACCATCGTGCACACCGACGTGCCGCTCGCACTGCGCGGGCGCCATCTCGGCGATGCGCTCGTCCGGGCCGCCGTCGCCTCGGCCCGCCGTGACGGGCTTCGGCTGATCGTCGTTTGTCCCTTCGCCAGGGCCTATCTGAAAAGACATCCCCTCGGGTGACACGATGCCCTCAAAGGCCTTCGTTCTATTCCTATTGGTCGGAGCCGCGGGTTGCCGATCGGCGGCCACGACATCTCGTCCGGCAGCAACGATGCCGGCCCCGCCGCCGGCAACGCGGACGCCAGGCGACCCAGACAGCATTCGGTGGGTGCGAGATGCCGCCGAGTATCGAGCGGCGGTGCTGCAGATTTACCGTGATGCGACGGGGCGCGTCGAATCAGAGGCGCGCGCCCGAACGGCTGGTACTTGGGCTGTCGTTCTCGATGCGGACGAGACCGTGTTGAACAACGCGACCTACCAGCTCGAACGCGCTCGTCAAGGACTTGCGTTCACGCCGGACAGTTGGGCGGCCTGGGTAAGGCGTCGGCAGGCCACGCCCGTACCGGGGGCCGCAGCCTTTCTGGACCGCGTTCACGCCCTCGGCGGACGCATCGCCATCGTCACCAACCGGCTGCAGTCCGAATGCGCCGACACGATTGCCGTATTCGAGCTGTACCAGCTGATGTACGACGCGATGTTGTGCCGCCAGGATGGCACGCCGTCAGACAAGAACCCGCGATTCGAAGCCGTTGCTACCGGGCAGACGCCGGCCGGCACCACGCCACTCGAGATTGTGGCCTTCATCGGCGACAACATCCTCGACTTCCCGAAGCTGACGCAGGCACTCAAAGCCAGCGGCGACGCGGCGTTCGCCGACTTTGGCATCCGCTACTTCCTGATTCCCAACCCGATGTACGGCAGCTGGCAATAGACGCGTCGAACGTTCACCGCTCGGGGCGCGCCGGCTTCGCGAGATAGGCCTTCGACTGCTCCTCACTTCTGAGCGGCGTGACCTTGTCGGGGTCGATGCGCACCATCAGATAGTTGATGTGGTCGTCGATCTTGGTGAACCAATGACCCGTTCCTGCCGGGATGACGACCACGTCGCCGGGCTTCAGCTGATGGGCGACGCCGCTGCGAATCTCCGAGCCGTTGTTGCCGGGACCGTTGAACTCGATGACCGTTTGCAGCGTCGCCGGACGGCGCTGACGATTGACGATGTCGGGCCCGAGCATCAGCGTCGCCGCCCCGGAGATGATGTGATAGACCTCGCTGACCTGATCGTGTTCGGCGACCGAGTCGGGGGCGGGCTTATCCAGCTTGCCGCGATAGACCATGCCGATTCCGATGTGAGCCTTGCCAATCTCGATGTCTCGCACCTGCTGGTCGACCAGTCGCTCGGCGATGGCCTTCTTGGTGTAGGCCTCCAGCTCGGCGGCGGGGATATACGTCCCGGGGCACATCGCGCAGGTCGGCTGAGGATCGGTAGGGTTGATCTTCCCCTGCGCCACCATTCCGACCGCCACGCACGCGATTGCGCCAAGCACCAGCAGCCACGTCCTGAGCAGGGAATTCATCTTCATATGCGACCTCGTGTGAGTTGAGGAAACCCGCGCTGCGCCAGTCCGCGGCGCCCGGTCAAGTGCGCATTATCGCCGAAGGTGATGCCCGCCATTCAGATCAAGTGAGCCGGCGGCCGGAGGCCGCGTCGAACTGGTGCAGGCGGTCCCGGCGGAACGTCACCCCCAGGTGGCTGCCGACTTGAACCGCGCTATCGGGCGCGACGACCACGATGAGTTTCTGCCCGTCAGGTTCGTCGTGGGTCAGGTGGACATGCTGCTCGCTGCCGATTGGCTCGACCAGATCAACGTTGACGCTGGCTTCGGCCTTCGGGCCACCGGCGTCGACGAGCGAGATGTCATGCGGGCGTATGCCGAGCACGGTACCGACAGGGACGTCAAGCCTGCCGAATCGCCTCGTCAGTACGTTCATCGGCGGTGAACCGACGAACCGCGCGACAAACAACGTCTCCGGCGAAGAGTAGACCGTCGCCGGCGGCCCGACCTGCTCGATGCGCCCGTCGCGCATGACGACGATGCGATCGCCGAGCTTCATGGCTTCTTCTTGATCGTGCGTCACATAGATCATCGTCGCGGCGAGCCGGCGGTGAAGGAGCGCGAGCTCGGTCCGCGTTTGGAGACGGAGCGATGCATCGAGATTCGAGAGTGGTTCGTCGAAGAGGAAGGCCTGCGGCTCACGGACGATCGCCCGCCCGAGAGCGACGCGCTGGCGCTGACCGCCCGAAAGCTGCGCCGGCTTCCTGTCGAGCAGCTCTTCGATCTTGAGAGTCGCGGCGACGCGGCTGATCCGGCGGTCGATATCCTCGCGCCCGAGCCGCCGCATGCGAAGGCCGAAGCCCAGGTTGTCGCGGACGGTCAAATGTGGATAGAGCGCGTAGCTTTGAAAGACCATGGCGAGGTCGCGTCCCTGCGGCGGCACCGCGGTGACGTCGCGTCCTCCGATCAGGATCCGGCCGCTGGTGGGCGACTCGAGGCCGGCGATGAGCCGGAGGGTCGTGCTCTTGCCGCTACCCGACGGTCCGACGAGCACGAGAAGCTCACCATCGGCCGCCTCCAGGCTCACGTCGGACACTCCGCCGCGGCCCCGCTCGAAGGTCTTTGCAACCCGGTCCAGCGTGATGGAGGCCATCTCACCCTTTGACCGCGCCAGTGGTCATACCGTGGACGATGCGGCGCTGGAAGGCCAGAACGACAACGACCGGAGGTGCCGTGGCGACAACGGCGGCAGCGAGGACTTGTCCCCATGGCACCTGATACTGGCCGCGAAAGAGAGCGATGGCGACGGGCACCGTGTAACGCTCCGGTCCAAGGGTGAACGACAGCGCGAAGAGGAATTCGTTCCAGCTGTACAGAAACGTCAGAATAGCCGTGGTGGCGAGCCCCGGTGCGGCGAGCGGCGCGACAATCGCAACCAGCGTGCGGATTCGCGAGGCGCCGTCGAGCATCGCCGCCTCTTCGAGCTCGGCGGGGAGCTGACGAAAGTAACCAACCAGCAGCCAGATGGACAGCGGCATCGCAAACGTCAAGTAGGGGAGGACCAGACCGGGGAACGTGTTGATCAAGTGCAGCGCGCGGAGCACCATGAACAGCGGCGACACCAGCGAAATTTGCGGGAACATCGAGACCGCCAGCACGAGAGCCAGCAGCGCCGACTTCCCGCGGAACCGAAGACGCGCCAGCGCGTACGCTGCCAGCGCACCGACCGGCACCGCGATGAGCGTCGTTCCACCAGCGACGATGAGCGAGTTCCGGATCGGCACGAGAAAGCTGCGCTCGTCGAAGAGAGCCCGGTAGTGATCGGTGACCGCGGATCGCGGCAGCAGCGATCGCCTCTCGAACAGCGACGCTTCCGGGGTTATTGACGAGACCATCATCCAGTACAGCGGGAACAGCATGGCCAGAACGAGCCCGGCGACGAGGCCGGCGGCAAAGAAGCGGGGCCGTCGGCTCATTTGGCTGGCTCCGTCAGGTCTCGTCCGAGCAGGCGGATGTAGGCGAGCGCAAACGCGAAGGTCATTGCGAACGTGATGATGGCCAGGGCCGAGCCAAATCCAAAGCGGAGGTTCTGCAGCAGCGAGTTGAACGTGTAGAGGGAGATCGGCTCTGTGGCGGTGCCGGGGCCACCTCCCGTCAAAACGAAGATCAAGTCGAAGACACGCAGACCATCGAGCGTGCGAAACAACACGGCGACAGTCATCGCCGGGCGCAACAGCGGCAGCGTGACGGCCGTGAATTGCTGCCATGCGCTGGCGCCATCGAGGCTGGCGGCTTCATAGAGCGAGCGGTCGATGCCCTCGAGCCCTGCCAACAGCAGGAGCGCCACGAATGGCGTCATCTTCCACACGTCGGCCAGAATCACCGGCACCCAGGCGGCGCGAGGGTGGACGAACCACGCAAAGCCATCCGGCACGATGGCGGCGTCCGAAAGCACCGCATTCACGATGCCGGACTGACTGTCGAACATGAAACGCCAGAGCAGGGCGACGACGACGGTCGGAATCGACCACGGCAGCAGCACGCTCACTCGCAGCAGTCCTTGGCCGCTGACCGCGCGGCTCATGCCGAGGGCCAGCACCAGACCGAGCAGCAGCTGGAGGGGAACGCTGATCGCCGTGAACAGCACGGTGTGTGCGAGCGCCTCCTGGAAGCGGGCGTCGGTGAGCGCCTCAAGGTAGTTGGCGAGGCCGACCATCGGCCGGCCAAGCCAGGGCATGCGCAGGTCGTGAAGGTGCAGCGATTCCCAGAGTGTCCATCCAAGCGGTATCACGGCGATCGCCGCGATGAGGACGATGGCCGGCAGGATGAGTGTCCATGCGAGCCGCGCTTCGGCCTTCTCGATCGTCGAAGCGCTCATGGAGCCAATTCCGTGCGTTTCAGCAGGTCACGCATTTCTCGTGCGGCATTCTCCAGAGCTGCCCGTGGTTCCTGTTGTCCCGTGAGCGCCCGGTGGAGTCGGACCTGAAGAATCTCCGACAGCTGGGCGTACACCGGAGTTGCCGGCCGGGGCACGGCGTGTTGCACGACCTCGCGAACCTGCTCGGCGGGCACCGTCAAGACATCGGCGAGCGCCTGGCTCTCGTACATCGCCGGACGCGTCGGATACTGTCCGACCTCGCGGGCGCGCTCGAGCATCTGTTCCGGCGCGGTGAGAAACGCCACGAGCGCGTAGGCCTGCTCAGGCTGCCTGCTGAACGCGTTGATCGCGAGTTGGCCGCCGCCGAGTGCCGCCGTCGGTGTTCCACCCGGTCCCGCCGGCATCGCCGCAACGCCGAACCGGCCGGCTACGCGCGACTGCTGTGGGTCACGAAGCAGAGCCGCCGCATAAGGCCAGTTCCGCATGAGCACGGCGTCGCCGTTCTGGAACGCAAAGCGCGTCTGCTCTTCCTGCCACGCGAGCACCGCCTGTGGCACGACGGCATCGTCGCCGTAGAGCGAATCGCGCATGAACTCCAGGGCCGAGACGCCGGCCTCGGAGTCGACGACGACATTGCCATGGACGTCCAGAATCTGGCCGCCGAAGCCACCGAGATGCTCGAGGAAGACCGTCACCAGGCCTTCGTACCGCGCCCCTTGCCACACGAACCCGTAGCGAGCGCCCCGCTCTCGCTGCGCGCGAGCCGCATCGGCCGCCAGCTCGGCGAAGGTGTCCGGCGGTTTCTTCAGCAGATCGGTCCGCCAGTACAGCATGCCGACATCGGCAAACCAGGGCAGTGCGAACAATCGGCCGCTCCATCGATTTGCAACGATGGCGGCGTCCAGAAAGTCGTCCGGCTTCGGACCAAATCTGTCGAGGGGCAGAATCCAGCCGGCGGCGGCGAATTCCGGGGTCCAGATGACGTCGAGCTGCAGAACGTCGGGATCCGCGGCGTGCGCATTCAACCACTGGACGTACAGCTGATGGCGTTGATCCGCCGCGTCGGGCGTGGTTCGCAGTTCGAGGCGCTGGTCAGGATGCTCTGCGGCGAAGCGTTGAAGCTGGCGCTGCAGCAAACGGGCTTCCGCACCAACGCCGCTGCTCGAGATCGTGAGCGTGGTATCCGCTGGACCGGCGCAGGCAGCACTCGCGACGAGCGCCAGCAGCATCCAGGGAACTGTGAGGCGGTTCATCCGGCACTGGCCCGCGGCGGTGTCATCGCGGCCGGCATCTCAAGTGAGCGCTGCAAACGCTAAGAGCGCGCGCCGGCCCCACGTGTTCATGCGGGCCAGTGTATGCCGCCGGAGCGGAGGCTGACGAACGAAGTGCAGCTCAGGTTGGCTGCGGACGCCGGCTGTCGTTACGGCAGCGTCAAGGCGACCAGTGAACCGGGCTGCTGTCGTTGTGCGCTGCCTGATTGCACGACGATATATTGCTTACCCTCGTGCATGAAGGTCATCATTCCGTACTGTCCGGGTATGGGGAGCTCGACACTGGACAGAATCTGACCTGTCTTCTTGTCACGCGCATGAAGCACAGGCTTGCCGTTCTGGTTGACCTCCGTCCGGCCCCTGAGATCCTCGGTCGTCTGCAGGAGCAAATCGCCCATGACCATCTGAATGGAGTTGCCGGTGCCTCCAGTAGGAGGAATCGTGACGCCTTTCAGCAACGGGTGGTTTCTCAAGAGTGCCGGCGTCTCGCCGACAGGAACGTCCCAGAGCTTTTCCCCGGTGTTCATGTCGTAGGCGGCGAGCCCCTGAAAGAGAGGCTTGTATACGGGCAGACCCTCAATGAGTGGCAGGCGGCCAGTCTCAGGACCGCCCTGCTTCCACGCCGCCACAGTGGTCCCGGTCGTCGGCGTGACACGGTCGCGCCCCCTCCACGCTTCCTCACTCTTTCCGGCGAACTCCGTTCGCTCCACGTCGACGCCGTTTGTAGGAACCAGATAGGAGGGCGCCACACAGCTCCGGCTGTGCGATGCGAACAT
>JBKPSC010000438.1:0-6901 GCA_046734915.1 Acidobacteriota bacterium
CCCGAGCACCAGATGCTGCCGTCAGTCGGGTTGATCCCGATCGCATAGCATCCGAATTCGATCCGGTGGTCCCTCGTGGGGTCGACCGGCTGATCGGGCTCTGTCCAGCCAGTGGAGATCTTCCCGTCGCCGTTGGTGTCGACCACGCCCGGGCACCATCCCTGTGAGGCGGCCGCATCGTGCGTCTTGTCGAACGTCACCGTATCGAGCCAACCGATCGCGTTGTCCTGGCCGAAGACCAGCTGATCGTGGTCGTCGAACTCGTTGTGGTCCGCCGCAAAGCAGCTGTCGATCGGCGTGAACTGCCTGGTCTTCGGTTCATAGAGCTCGATCTGCCTCGCGCTCGGCCCGGGCATCGGGAAGTACTTCGCGAATCTGTTGATCGATCCGTCCTTGCAGTACGCCGGCTGTTGCTGTGGCGCGCGAATCCGTGCCGTGACGAACACGCGACCGTTGGCGTCCATTACCACGCTGCGCGGGTCAGCCTGCCGCTGCCAGATCTTGTCGGTGCCCCAGTAGGGAGAGGCCGGCGTATTGGCATCCAGCACGGGACCGTTCGACGGAATCTTGATCTCGCTCGCGGTGTTCGTGCGCGGGTCGAGCACCGCCAGGATGTCCGAGCTCTGGATGGCACCGTAGACCAGACCGTTCGCGTTGACCGTCGGATGGCGCTCGTCGGTGCCGGCCGCGTCGCTGCGCCGGCTGGTCGGCAGCGCCCAGTCCCACAGCGAGACCACGAGATTCCGCTCGACGCCGACGGGACGGGGCGGCGCCTCAGGATACGCGCCAGCGGCGATTCGGTCCGTCCAGTCCGCGAACGCCTTACGCTGCTCCCCGAAGTTCTTGAAGACCGCGCTCATATTCGCGCCGTTCGGGCCCATGGCCACGTGGCGCTCCCACGCCTCGAGGGAGGAGGTCGAGTCGCCCTTGGGGATTTCCCGAGTCGCCCGAGTGCCGACCTGATGACATGAGAAGCACGCCTTGGTTTCCAGGGCGAACTCCTTGTCGGAATGCGCTCCTTTGGGGATCTCGAGCAGGCCCAGCCAGTAATTCGCCGGATAGACCTGCGCCGCCGCACGTCCGTCGGGCGCGATGACACCCTTGAGGTCCAGGCGCTGTCCCGGCTTTGCAGGAACGTGGACCGAATCAATCAACCCGTAACCACGAACGAACACCTGGTAGCTGGCCTGCGGCAGATCCGGCAGGACGTACTGCCCCTGATCATCGGTGACGACCATCCTGGCGAACTTCGTCGGCAGATCCGTCGTCTCGGCGATAACCCACACGCCGGCTTCCGGACCCTTCGCACTCGTGACCACGCCACCAATATCGTCGGCGTCGATCGCGACAGCGGCACCGCCGCGTTGCTGGGCCGTGACCCAGTTGAACGACAGGACCAGCGCGCACGCCACGAGCAAAGACCCCAGTCTCGGATCGACACGCGCCTTCATGTGCTCCTCCAATCCGGATCTCCGAAGCGTCCGCCAAAGCTTAGCGTGAAATCACTCTGCTGGCGCGCCGCGGCGGCGCGCCACTGACCCACAATCGGACTGCTGGGATGGATGTTTGCCGAATCACGGAATCTCGTGAGGGTGCGCCCTCGCAGCCGAACTGGCGGTGAGATCGGGTCCACCGCTGAACAACCGCTCCATTGCTTCCAACGCGCCGGACAGTTCCTTTCGCTCGCGTGCGAAACAGAAGCGGACGTACCCTTCCCCTCGGGCACCGAAATCGACGCCGGGCACAGACCCGACGCGGCCGTTCTGGATCAGGTACTCCGTCATTCGCCAGGAGAGCGACGACGTCGACGCCGCGCCGTCCTCCCACGCCGGATCGATTTTCAGGAACGCATAGAACGCGCCGGCCGGCGGTGGACCGGACAATGGCCCCTGTGCCATCCGCGCGATGCCGGCGTAGAACAGGTCGCGCCGCTGGCGGAGCTCGGTCCGGAACCTCGCGACACAGTCCTGTGAACCCTCGAGGGCCCCAATGCCCCCGAACTGCACGACCGACGCAACATTGCTCGCCGTGTAGAACAGCACCTTCTTCGCGCGGTCGCGGATCACGGGATCGTGGACGGCGATGTACCCGAGCCGTAGTCCCGTCATCGCGTATGTCTTGCTGAACGTGTACATCGGGATGGTGCGCTGGTACATGCCTGGCAGCGACGCGATGCTCACCTGCTCACCGTCGAACAGCACGTCCTCGTAGGCCTCGTCCGAGAAGACCAACAGATCGCGCTCCGTGGCAATCGCCGCGATGCGCACGAGGTCTTCGCGCGTCAGCACACCGCCAGTTGGATTGTGCGGCGAGTTCACGTAGATCGCGCGTGTCTTCGAGGTGATCTTCGACGCGAGCTCGTCGGGGTCCCACCGCCAGCCCTGTGATTCGTGCAGCGGACACGGTACAGGAACCGCTCGCGCCGCGAGGATGTTTCCGGTAGCCGGCGGCCAGAGCGGATCAGGCACGATGACCTCGTCGCCGGGCTCCAGCACCGAATGACAGGTCAGATAGACACCGTGAATGCCGCCGTTGGTGACGAGTACCTCTTCCGCATCGTCGACCGATATCCCGTTTCTGTCGCGCAGCTTGACTGCGAGGAGCTCGCGCAGGCGGGGCACCCCCGTCGTCTGAAGATAGTGCGTGCGGTTCTCGTCGATGGCGCGGCGCATCGCCGCTTTCACCGAATCGGGCGAGTCGAAGCTGACATCGCCCTGGTCGAGCCGGTAGGGATCGGCGATCGAATACATCAGATCGCGGATGCGGATAATGCCGGAAAGCGGCACCGCGTCGAGATACGCAGCCATACCGGTCGCTCGCCTTTTCTGGATCTACCGCACCGGCTGCACGGCCTCGACGAGCAGCCCCACCGCTCTGCGCGTGGCGCGGCCCGCGGTCTGCGAACCTTTGTAATGGCCCAGCCGTACCACCGCCAGCTGATGTGACGGAATGATCATCACCTGCTGTCCCCCGACGCCGGACATGAAGTACATGTCCTTCGGCGCCGGCCAGCCACCGTCGCCGTTCACCCAGAAGAGCCCGCCGTACTGAGGACGCTGGTCGGCGACCCACGCCGGAGCGAGCGTGCCGACGAATTTCGCGTAGCCTTCAGGCAGAATCCGCTCGCCGTTCCAGACACCGTCCTGGAGATACAGATTGGCGATGCGCGCCCAGTCCCGGCCCGACGCCGCTTCGTAGCCGTGCGTCAGGAAGTTGCCGTAGGGATCCGTATCCAGGACCATGGTCCGGACGCCGATCTTGTCGAACAGCGCTCGCTGTGGAAACGCGTGGTAATCCTCGCCGCGCTTCTCGACCCCCAGACGGACCATGTAGTTCGTCAACACCGGATCGGTGTTGCGATACCGCCCGACCGTCGCAGGCGGCCACTGCTGCGGACGGGTCGCGGCGTACTTGAACGCGTCCACCGCGCCTGTGTAGTAGTAGAGGTGATCCGGGTAGGGTCCGTTCTCGTCGTAGTCGGGATCCTGCGGCGCGATGATGCGCAGGCCACTCGACATGTTGAGGATGTCGCGAATGCGGATTTTCTGACGCGGGTCGCCGGGCGTCTGCCACTCGGGAATCGGCGCCGGCTGGTCCAGCGTGTAGACGCCCTGCTTGATCAGGATTCCCAGCAACGTGCCGCTCAGGCTCTTCCCCATCGACCAGCTCTCGAGCGGTGTCGCGGCCGTGATGTTCTCGCCGTAGCGCTCGGCGATGATCCGCCCCTTGTAGGTGACGACGAATGCGGCGGTCATCGCGGCTGGATCGAACGCGGCGTCAATGGCCTGCTGGACTTTCGCCGTGTCGATGCCGGTCGGTGCGGGGCCGCTTGGCGTCGCATCTCCCAGGGGCCACGGCGTCGTCTTGGGATCGGGCAGCTTCGGCGTGACTGTCGACGGCGTGAAGGACACGTCGGTTCTGCCGATCGGCAGCGTCACGCATCCCTGGCTGCCGACCTGCTTTGCGACACGCACGGTCCCGTTCGGCATCGTCACTTCGACGGTTCGCTTCCGTCGATCGATCTTCGGTGTGCCCAGCTTCGCGCGTTCGGCGTAGGGGGCCGTAAAGTACCCGACGTTCTCGGCGGCAAATGCGGGATCGAGCCCGGTCACGAAGACTGCCGTGCACATGATCTTCGCGTAGCCCGAGGCGTAGTGCTCGATCTTCTCCCCTGGCGGCGGCACGTACTTCGTGGGCAGCTCCAGCGATTTCCCGCGCGCAATAAGCGCCTCGCGCGCTTCGTTGCTTCCCCGCTGAGCGACGAGCACGCTCGCGGAAAGCGCGACACCGGCAGTGACCACGATAGCGAGAGACGTTTTCACCATAGGCGCGGATTATACGCGGGCGGGCGTGGCCGTCGACAAGGTCAGACGTTGAACCGGATGTGCAGAATGTCGCCGTCCGAAACGACGTAATCCTTGCCTTCGATTTGCAGCTTTCCCGCGTCCTTCACGGCCGGTTCCGAACCGTGCTGCATGAAGACCGAATAAGGGATGACCTCTGCGCGGATGAAGCCACGCTCCAGATCGGAGTGGATCCGGCCCGCGGCCTGACGCGCGTGCGTGCCGCGCCGGATGGTCCAGGCACGCACCTCGTCGGGGCCCACGGTGAAGAACGAGATGAGGTCCAGCAGACCGTAGGCGGTGCGTATGAAGCGTGTGAGCGCTGATTCAGACAATCCCAGGTCCTGAAGAAAGGCGATCTGATCGGCCGGTTCGAGCCCGGCAATCTCGGCTTCGACGCTGGCCGACAGCACGAGACCAGCGGCCTGCAGCGCGGTGATGCGCCCCGCCAGGGCGTCGGACATGGGTTCGGCGGCTCGCGCCTCACCCCGGTTCAGCGCCACGAGCAGCGGGCGGTCGGTGAGAAAGCCAAAACCGCGCAACGACTCGCGATCGAGCGCCGAGGCTGACAGCGCCCGCAGCGGTTCGCCGTTCGCGAGCGATTGCTTCAGCAGCTCGAACCTCGCCTGCTCCGCCTTCGCAGCGCCTTCCCTCTTCATGCGGTCCAGACGACGCTCGACGAGGTCCAGGTCGGCAAATGAACACTCGAGGTGAAAGGCTTCGAGATCGCGCAACGGATCGGCGTCGGTCTCGAGCGCCGGATTCACGAAGTCGCGCAGCACCAGGCACAGCGCATCCTGATCCCGAATCTGTTGCAGCGCCTTCGTGGACAGGCCTTTCTTGTCGGAGCCATGCTCGCCGGGGACATCGCAAAAGGTCATCTCGGCGTAGGTCGTCTTCTTCGGCGAGAAGATCCGCGAGAGGGCATCGATGCGTCCGTCCGGCACGCGGACGGCGCCAAGGCGCAGCTCGCCGCCGAAGGCCGTCGGCGCGTGCTGTCCGGTCATGGTGTTGAACACGCTCGTCTTGCCTGACCCGGCGAACCCCACCAGTCCGATCTTCATGCCCAGTCTCTCCCGCCTCAGGCTTACACGCCGCACGCTGCTCGATCGTGACGCCGGTCTCCGTTCGCATTCTAGTCCGCAGGACCGCTGAGCAGCCGCGCAACGCGACCTCGAGAGCGGGGCACACGCAGGATTGTCACGGGATAAGATCTCAGGAGGCTTCCTGAGCAGATGACGATGAAAGGCCGATGGACCGCGGGCGTGTGGATCGTGGTGGGGTTTTCCGCCGGGCTGGCGGTGGCCGCGGCCGGCGTGCTGCTCTTCAGGCAGATTGATCCCTTCTCGAGCCGGCTATGGATCGACACGTCGCGGCCATCGGTCGTGCGTCATATCCGTGAGCTGCAGCGCCTGGAAACGGTGATGTTCACGATGGACAAGATCGTCTCGGGCGGATACGAGAACCCGGTGCTCCCGCGCCTCCTCGCCGGCGATCGGCTCCTCCTCATCGTCTACGGCGATGTCACGGCGGGCGTCGATCTGAGTCGTGTCGAAGCGTCGGCCGTGAACATCGACGGCGCGTCGGTGCGCCTTGAGCTGCCGCCGTCCGAGGTTTTCTCGACGCGGATCGACAACGATCGCACCCGCGTGTACTCCCGGGAAACGGGACTCTTCTCCAGCGTGGACCCGAACCTCGAATCAGACGTCCGCAGGGAAGCCGAACGACAGGTGCGGCAGGCGGCGCTCGACGGAGGCATTCTTCAGGCCGCCACGACGAACGCGGCCACGACTTTGAAGTCGTTCCTCCAGGGCCTCGGGTTCGAACGCGTCGACATCGACGCGGCGCCCTGAGCCGGGCTAGTGAAGGACGGGCGGGCGCCGGTGGTGCGTGGCCTGTTCGTAGGCATATGCGAGGCGCAGAAGCGTCGACTCGGCCCAGGCACGGCCGAGGAATTGGAGGCCGGCGGGCAATCTCGCGTTCCGAGTCGCTCCCATCGGCACCGTGATGGCCGGAAAGCCCGTGCTGGGCGCGAAGAACTGATTGTTGTCACCGGCCGGTGTGTTCAGGTCTCCGATGAGCCTCGGGGGATTGCTCCATGTGGGATAGACGAGGGCGTCCAGCCGCAGGCGATCCATGAGCGCCACGACTTCCGTCCGTAGCTTCTCCCGGAACAGATCGCGAGCCCCACAGCCTGGTGACTGCCCCGGCACGTCGTCGGCCGCCTGCGCCGATTCGAGTCGGACCTGGATCGAAGGATGAAAGCTCCGTGACTTGATGATTTCATCGAGCGAGTGCAGCGGCGCCTTGTCGCCGAGGCCAGCCAGATACGCATTGAGGTCGTGCTTCAGCTGATTGCAGCCGTTGCCTTGCGTGCGGCGCAGATCGTCGAGACCCGCGATTTCAACCGGATCGATCACCTCGGCGCCCAGGCTCCGGACCTCGCCAAGCGCGCGGTGAAAGACGTCGCGGACCTCGGGATCGAGCGTCGGCGTGTCGTAGGCCTGGTGCAGAACACCGAGGCGGGCGCGTTGGAGTCCGTCGCGCTGGAGTGCCGC
>JBKPSC010000439.1:0-18204 GCA_046734915.1 Acidobacteriota bacterium
GATCCTGGACGACGACTTCGGCCGCTATCGCATCATCCAGTCCGTCGGCGAAGGCGGCATGGGCACCGTTTATCTCGCCGAACAGCACGAGCCCATTCGCCGGCGCGTGGCGCTCAAGGTCGTGAAGCCCGGCATGGACACCGCCCAGGTGCTCACCCGCTTCAATCACGAGCGTCAGGCGCTCGCGCTGATGGACCACCCGAATATCGCGCACATTTTCGACGCCGGCGCGAGCACCAAGGGGCGCCCGTACTTCGTGATGGAGTACATCGAGGGCGCCCCCATCACCGAGTATTGCGATCGCCGTCGGCTGCCCACCGGGAGCGGCTCGTGTTATTCCTCGCGGTGTGCCGTGCGGTCCACCACGCGCACGAGAAGGTTGTGATTCATCGCGACCTGAAGCCGTCAAACGTGCTCGTGATGGAGCAAGACGGCGCGGCGGTCCCCAAAGTCATCGATTTCGGGATCGCGAAAGCCACCTGCAAGTGTGCGATCGAGCACACGTGGCTCACCGAATTCGGCCAAATCGTGGGGACGCCGGAATACGCGAGCCCTGAGCAAGCGGACGCGGTGACGGGCGAGATCGACGCGCGCTCCGACGTGTATGCACTCGGCGTACTCCTGTACGAGCTGGCGATCGGCGCCGTGCCGTTCGACACAGCCACGCTCCGCCGGGCCGGATTGGCCGAGATGCTGCGCATCATCCGCGAAGACGAAGCGCCGTCGCTGTCGCGGAAGCTCACCTCGATGGGCGAGGCGGCAGCGACCGACGTGGCCGCCCGGCGCTCGACGGATCTGGTGTCGCTCAGCCGACTCGTGGACGGCGACCTCAACGCGATCGCGCTGAAAGCGCTCGAGAAGGGGCCCGAGCGCCGCTACGCGTCGGTGTGGGATCTCGCCGCCGACATCCAGCGGCACCTCGAGGATCGGCCCGTGTTGGCCGCGCCGCCGGGCAAGTGGTATCGAGCTCGGAGGTTTCTCCGCCGGCACAGGTCGGCCGCGCTCGGCACAGGGGCGGCACTCGCCTTCTTCGTCCTGAGTGGCGTGACGGCCTGGTCGCTGATGCGGCGCGACGCCACGACGACACCCACGCTGACCGACAGGGACACCATTGTGCTCGCGGATTTCGACAACACGACCGGCGATCCGGTGTTCGACGACACGCTGCGCCGGGGGCTGTCGGTGGCGCTGCAACAGTCGCCCTTTCTCAGCCTGATTTCCGATGCGCAGGTTCAGCAGACGCTGGCGCTCATGGGACAACCAAAGGAGGCGCGGCTCACTGCGGAAATTGCGCAGCAGATCTGCGCGCGAACCGCCAGCGCGGCGACCTTGGAAGGCTCAATCGCCAGCCTCGGAAGCCAATACGTGCTGGCCTTGCGCGCGAGAAACTGCAACACCGGCGGCATCCTCGACGAACAGCAGATGCAGGCGCCACGGCGAGAGGACGTGCTCAACGCCCTCAGTCAGATCGCGCGCGCATTCAGGACCCGGGCGGGCGAATCGCTGGCGACGGTGGAGCGTCACTCGACGCCGCTCGTCCAGGCGACGACGGCTTCACTCGAAGCCCTGAAAGCGTATAGCACGGGCCGCGCGCTGATCTTATCCGGGGACAGGTCAGCGGGAATACCTTTCCTCCAGCGCGCAGTCGAGATCGATCCTCAATTCGCATTGGCACACGCCTTTCTGGGTTTCAACTACAGCAATGTCGGCCAGTCGGAGCCGGCGGCCCAGTACGCGAAACGAGCGTGGCAACTGCGGGAGCGTGCCAGCGATCGAGAACGGTTCTTCATTGACTTCACCTACGACCGGCAGGTGACGGGGAATCTGGAGAAAGCGTACCAGACCCTCGAGGCGTGGCTTCAGGCATATCCTCGTGGGACGCAAGGTTCCGATCCCGGTGCGATTCCCCAGGGTCTCTTAGGGGGCCTTGCGACCCATGGGACCGGCCGATATCAACGAGCGATCGAGGCGATCCAGAAGGAAGTGGAGCTGAATCCCGATTTTCCCGTCGCGTATCAAAGGCTCGTCCAGACCTATCTTCTCATCGACCGCCTCGCTGAGGCAGAGCGCGCGCTTCAGCGCGCCTCCGAGCGCAAGCTGGAGATGCCAAATTTCCTGGCATTCCGGTACACCATCGGCGTGATGAAGGGCGACCCGGAACAGATGAGCCGGGCGATCGCGGAGGCCCAAGGCAAGCGCCTGGCGGAACACTGGATCGCCCATTTGGAGGCTCTCGCGCTGGCTCGTTCCGGCCGCCTGCAGGCCGCCCGGCGGTCATCGACCCGCGCTATCGATCTGGCGCAGCAAGAGGGAGATCGCGAGATGGCCGCGAAGTATCAGGCCGCACGCGCGGTGTGGGAAGCCGCGTGCGAGAATGCCACCGAAGGGAAGAGGTACGCGACAGCGGCGCTCAAGCGTTCGACCGGCCGGGACGTGGAATTCACCGCCGCCCTCGCCCACGGCCTGTTGGGAGGATCCCCGCAATCGGAGGCGCTCGCTGGCGACTTGGACCAGCGCTTCCCGGAAGACACGTTCGCCAAGTTCACTTACGTACCGGTGCTTCGCGGGTTGGCCGCGCTGGGGCGAGGCAAGCCCGTCGAGAGTGTGGAGCTGCTGCAAACCGCTCTTCGCTATGAGCTGGCGGTGACTGGACTCAATTTCCCTCAGTTCTATCTTGGCGGTTTGTACTCGGCGTATGTGCGCGGGCAGGCGTTGATGGCATCCCGGCGACCCGCCGAGGCCGCGGCCGAATTTCAGAAGATTCTCGATCATCGCGGTCTCGTGGGCTTGGATCCCATCGGCCCGCTGGCACACTTGCAGCTCGGTCGGGCGCTCGCGATGTCGGGCGACACGGCCAACGCAAAGGTGGCCTACGAGCAGTTTCTCGCCTTGTGGAGGGACGCAGATCCTGACGTCCCGATACTGAAGCGCGCTCGCGCGGAGCTCGGCCGGCTGTCGTGACCGCGCTGTAACTTGTTGGTGCCGTTTCCTTACACCTGCTGTGAAGCGCGATCAGCGCTGACACCATGTCCACTGAGGACGCCGCGAACCGGAACACGCTGCACACGCTGCCAGGGGCAGCTGGCTTCCCCACCACCCGATGGACGCTCGTCATCGCCGCCGCCGATGCACAAGGGACGGAAGCTCGTGCCGCCTTGGTTTCTCTCTGTGAACACTACTGGTATCCGTTGTATGCCTACGTGCGCCGCCGTGGCTATCCGGCGGACCAGGCGCAGGATCTCACGCAGGAGTTCTTCGTACGCGTGCTGGAGGGTCGATATCTCGATCGCGCCGACCGGGACAAGGGACGGTTTCGCGCGTTCATGCTGACCTCGCTGAAGTTCTTCCTGGCCGACGAAGTCGATCGCAATCGGGCGCAGAAACGCGGCGGCGGGGCCGTGCTCTCGCTGGAGATGACCTCGGGTGAGGAGCGCTATCAACGCGAGCCCGCGCTCCACGAAACTCCTGAGCGCATCTTCGAGCGTCGTTGGGCTCTCTCGGTGCTCGAAGTCGTCGTCGACAAGTTGCGCGACGAGTTCGCGCAGCACGGGCGCCTGGACCAGTTCAACCGATTGAAGGTCTTCCTGCTCGATCAGGCCGATGCGCCGTACGCGGCGTTGGCTCGCGACATGGGCACCTCCGAAGGCGCGCTCAAGGTCGCGATCCATCGGCTTCGAAAGCGGTATCGCGACCTCTTCCGTCAAGAAATCGCGGAGACGGTGGCCGATCCGGCAGATGTCGAATCCGAACTCCGGTATCTGGCGGCCGCGCTGACGCGAAGATAGAGCAGCAGCGCAGCACATGAGCGATTCACTCTCTGCAGTGCCCCTGGATACACGGCGAGGCTGGACCGACCGACGGACGGTCTCCGCCGTGGCGATCCTGTGGGCCCTGTTCGCCGCAGGCGTCTACTTGCCGGACGTCGGGCGCGGGTTCATCAAGGATGATTTCCGCTGGGTGCTCGATGGCACCGCCGCCTTCAACCATCCACTGCTCACGCTCGTGTCTGGCTGGACGGGAAACTTCTTCAGGCCAGTCGTCGCGCTGAGCTTCGGGCTCGACCACGCCCTGTACGGCGTGTGGGCGCGGGGATACGGTCTCACGAATCTCGCCCTCTATGCCGGGTGCGTCATCGCCATCTACGGCGTGCTGCGGCACCTTTCGTTGTCCCTGTTTCGTCGGCGGCTGGAGCTTTTGCCTGGGCCGTGAATCACTGGGAGCCGTGCTGCTGGCGTGCGCGCTGCTGAGCAAGGAAGACGCGCTTGCGGTTCCAGTGATCATCCTGGCCGGCATGGCGCTGAAGCCGGTAGGGCGACGCGAATGGATCACGGATAGTGTCGTGATGGCCGCCCTGGTTGTCGCCTACCTCATTCTGCGGGGCCACACCGATGCGATTACGCCCGCGACGGCGCCGGACGCTTATCGCCTGACGTGGCGGCCTTCGCATGTCCTGGAGAACGGCTTGCACTACCTGGATCGTGCAGGCACCAGTACGCTGATTCTGCTCCTCTTGACGTCGATGGCGTACCGGACCCTGACGCCGTGGAGGCGGCTCGACCACTCCAGGCTGCTGATGGCCGCCACGTGGTTTGTCGCGGGTCTCGGCCTGACCATCGCCGTCCCAGTCCGTTCCAGCTTGTATGTGGTATTTCCGTCTGTGGCGGCCGCGATTCTGTACGCGGCCTGTGTGGAGTCGTGCAGGTCGTCGAACACGAGCAACCGAGATCCTCGCTTGATCGCGGTTCTGGCGGCGGTACTGCTGCTGATTCGGGCCTACGGCATTCGGAACGACCGCTACGTCGAGCCAGCGCGTGTGTCCACCCGTGCATTTCACGCGATTCGGGACGCGCCAGCCGCGTTAGACTCCGCCCGGGCTGTCAGGTTCATCCACGAACCGACTCGCTTCTCGAATTTCTCGGCCGGTTTTGCCAAAGCTGAGGCACACGCGCTGAAGGTGTACACCGGGCGCGACATGCCTGGGCAGGTGGTGCCCACCGAGGGCGCGGGCGGCGCACCGCCTTACACCTTGATCGTGCGGCTTGCCAACGGGCGCGTGGTGGTGTCCGAACCTGAAGCACCTTGACGCGTGTGCGTGCAGGCTGTCGTCAACCACGTACATCTGGACCGATCGGTCCGAGCGAACGATCGAGACGGTGGCGCTTTCAGCATGGCCCAGCACGTCATTGAACTGCTTCGGTGTCAATCTGGAACGCACCTTGCTCCTGCAAGGCGACGAGGCTGAGCCTGACGAACCGATGTCGATCAACGATCTCTGGTACAAGAACGCCGTCATCTACTGCCTCGACGTCGAGAAGTACCAGGATGCGAACGGCGACGGCGTCGGCGACTTCGAAGGTCTGATGCGGCGGCTCGACTATCTTCAAGGCCTTGGCGTCACGTGTGTCTGGTTGCAGCCCTTCTACGACTCGCCCAATCGCGACAACGGCTACGACGTCGCCAACTACTACGACGTCCACGAAAAGCATGGATCTCTCGGCGACTTCGTAGAGTTCATGAATCGGGCTGACGCCCTCGGCATTCGCGTTATCGTGGATCTCGTCGTCAATCACACGTCGGTGGACTGTCCGTGGTTCCAGCGCGCCCGTGCCGACGAGCGATCCTCTTTCCACGATTGGTACGTCTGGGCCGACGAGCGGCCCAAGAACCACAAAGACGGAATCGTCTTTCCTGGACAGCAGACGACGACCTGGACCCTCGACCGGACAGCGGGTCGGTACTACTTTCATCGGTTCTACAACCATCAACCCGATCTGAACACTGGGAATTCATACGTGCGGCAGGAAATCCAGAAGATTATGGGTTTCTGGCTGCAGTTGGGCGTGTCTGGCTTCCGCATGGACGCTGTGCCGTTTCTGATTCAGAAGAAGGGTGCGGGCATCGAGTGGGATCAGGACTTCACATTGTTGACGGAGATGCGCGAATTTCTCCAGTGGCGGCGCGGCGAAGCGATTCTGCTGGGAGAAGCCAACGTGCCGCCGGCCGAGAGCATGAAGTACTTCGGTGAAGAAGGCGAGCGCTTGCAGATGATGCTGAATTTTCCGGTCAACCAGCGATTGTTTTATGCGCTAGCGACGGCCGATCTTGATCCGCTGATTCGAGCACTCGAGGAGACGCGTGAACGCCCTCTCAATGCCCAGTGGGTGCAGTTCCTTCGCAGCCACGACGAGCTCGATCTCGGCAGATTGACGGAGGAGCAACGCCAAAAAGTGTTCGACGCGTTCGCGCCTGCCGACCGCATGCAACTGTACGAGCGCGGCATCCGGCGGCGGCTGACACCCATGCTGCACAACAATCGCCGCCTTCTCGAGCTTGCGTTCAGCCTGCTCTTCTCGCTTCCAGGCACGCCGATGATGCAGTACGGCGACGAGATTGGCATCGGCGATGACCTTCGGCTCCCCGAGCGCGAGTGCGCCCGCACGCCAATGCAGTGGACGGCCGACCGTCACGGTGGATTCTCGCGCGCAAGGAAAGTCGTCCGCCGCGTGATCGACGACAAGACCTACGGCTACCGGAAAGTGAACGTTTCTGATCAGCGTCGCGATCCCCAGTCCATTCTGAATTGGACGGAACGTCTGATCCGGATGCGGAAGGAATGCCCGGAAATCAGCTGGGGCACATTTGTCGTCCTCCGGACGAATGTCCCCGAGGTGCTCGCGCTGCGCTATGACTGGCGTGAGACTTCGATGCTGACCGTTCACAACTTCGGCAACAAGGCCCAGAAGGTGATCCTCAAGGCCGGCTGCAACGGCGACAATTTGCTGGTGGAGGTGTTTGACGGCCGGCACAGCCGGGCGCGCAACGACGGCGCCCACCACATCGATCTCGACGAGTATGCCTGGCGCTGGTACCGCGTCGGCGCCGCCGACAATGCCCTCAACCGTTCTGATCTCGCCATCGTGCCGAAGACGCGATCAATATAGGCCGCTCGGCGAACTTGCGGGCATGCGCAGAGGAAAAGCGATGCCAGGCGCCTGCTTCCCACGATCATTGACAACACCTATCGAGGCTATCGACTCGGGCTGTGGCTGCTCGGAGTCGTCCTATTCGTCAAGGTGGCGCAGATCGTCAGCGTGTTCGTGGACGGCCCGGCATCGTCGCCGACGCGGACGGCGTCCCGCTTGCCACATTTTCCCCGGCAGCTTCCCGGACAGTCGTCGCCGCGTTCATGGGCATGGGCATTTCGAGGTTGCTGATTTGCGTGGTGTTCGCGCTGCCCCACCCGACCCAGACTAGGAAACGAGAGCAATAGGCCCGAACGATCAAGGTTGCCGTGTGAACCCTGACGCTCTCCAGCTGGAGCCGGGGGCGTCGCGACCTTTACCGTCACTCGAGCGGTGTGCCATTACTGTACTTGGACGGGAACCTCCTCGTGAATTGGTGTCGACGCGCCCGAAACCATGGCGTCGACGGTTAAGCGAAACGTATAACGTCCGGGCTTCGACGTCACGATTCCAGTAACGGCGTGGTTCGAGATCTTCTTGTCGCCTCGGACGATCGTCTCGACCGTAAAATCGTGCTGCGTCGCGTCGCCATCGCTGAGAAACTCGAGACGGAAGGTCCCGCGGTAGGTCGTCTCTCGGCCAACCCCGCGGAAATAGAGGTGAATGTCCGAAAAGACGCGCGATTCGGGCCGACTAACCGGAAGGACGCACTCGCGTGGGCCGGTCGACTGACACGCAAACTCGGCATCAGCGTTGTCGCGGTCGCCGTACATGATGATCCAAGAGACGTGCGGGACGCCGGGCGGCAGACTAGCCGGCTCCGGAACCCGCTTGGCGCAGCTCGCCATGCAGATCGCAAGGGTCACGACTGTGAGCAACTGTCGCATGGCTTCACCCAAGCACAACCCGTACCGGTCACCGCATATGGCAGTTGGCTCGGCACTACCGGCGTGTTGACATCGCTCAGTACGCCTTCGTATGGCCGTCTGCTTCGATTGGAAGACCCTCAACACGAGCGGCACCAGGGGGGCCGCGACCGTGAGAGAATAGGCACTTCTTTCCGGTCCTTTTGATTCATCCCGACCGCGCCCGGCTCTCATCGTCTATCGACTTTCTCGTGAACGGAGGCACCATGAGGGCGCTGATCTATCGATGCGGTTTGCTCGTCGTTCCGGTTGTCGGTGTGCTCGTGTGGGCGACTCTGCCGGTCGCCGGTCAGACCGGGACGAAGAACGGCGAATGGACGACCTACGGCGCAGACCTCGGCAACACGCGATACGCGCCGCTCGATCAAGTCAACGCCGACAACTTCAGCAAGCTCGAAGTGGCGTGGCGCTTCAAGACCGACAGCCTCGGTCCTCGACCGGAGTATCAGTTCGAGTCCACGCCGCTGATGGTCAAGGGCAAGGTCTATTCCACCGCTGGCACGCGGCGCGCCGTGGTTGCGCTCGACGCCGCAACCGGCGAACTGCTGTGGATGCACAGCGAGAACGAGGGCGAGCGCGGCGCGGCAGCGCCCCGTCAGCTCTCTGGCCGCGGCCTCGCGTACTGGACCGACGGCCGCGAAGAGCGAATCATCTACGTGACACCTGGTTATCGCCTTCTCGCGCTCGACGCGAGAAACGGCACCCCGATCTCGAGCTTCGGCAGAAATGGCGTCGTCGATCTCAAGCTCGAAGACGACCAGACCATGGATCTCATTACCGGGGAGATCGGGCTGCACTCGGCGCCAACCGTGGCCGGAAACACGATCATCGTCGGAGCCGCGCACCTGTCGGGCAGCGTGCCGCGCAGCAAGACGAACGAGAAAGGCTACGTTCGCGGATTCGACGTCAAGACCGGCAAGCGTCTTTGGATCTTCCACACGATTCCCCGGCCCGGTGAGTTCGGCAACGACACGTGGCTGAACGACTCGTGGTCGTACACGGGCAACGCGGGATCGTGGGGGCAAATCTCAGTCGACGAGGAGCTCGGCCTGGCGTACCTGCCAATCGAGCTCCCGACGGGCGACTACTACGGCGGGCATCGGCCCGGCAACAACCTCTTCGGCGAGAGCATCGTCGCGGTGGATCTGAAGACCGGCCAGCGGAAATGGCACTTCCAACTCGAACACCACGGCATCTGGGATCACGACATCCCGTGCGCGCCGATTCTTGCCGACATCGTCGTGAACGGAAAACCCATCAAGGCACTGGCGCAGCCGACCAAGCAGGCGTTCATCTACATCTTCGATCGTACGAACGGGAGACCGATCTGGCCGATCGAGGAGAGGCCCGTCGAGAAGGGAGACGTCCCCGGTGAATGGTACGCGCCGACGCAGCCCTTCCCGCTGGACGCGCACGGCAAACCCTTCGCGTACGATCGCAACGGTTTCGTGGAAGACGACGTGATCGACTTCACGCCGGCGCTTCGCGCCGAGGCAATGAAGGTGATCAGCAGATACAAGATTGGACCGATCTTCACGCCGCCCGTCGTGAGCAGAGCCGAAGGCCCGCTTGGCACGATTCAACTCGCCATCAACGGCGGCGGGACCGTGTGGGCCGGCGGTTCGTACGATCCTGAGACCCACAACGTGTACGTGTACTCACGCCGGCAAGCCGGATCGCTCGGGTTGATCAAGCCCGATCCCGGCAAGAACGACATGAACTACATCTCGGGCAGCGCGCTCACCGGAGCGAGAGCGGCGGTGCCGATGGGCGCCGCGCCCGGCACGGCGGCGGCCACAGTCGCCACCGGCGCAAATGCCTCAGAAGGAGGCGCGAACGCTGCCGCAGGTCGCGGCCGCGGCGGCGCCGGCGGCGGTGGTGGCGGCGGCGAGGGTGGAGGCGGCGGCCTCAACGTCCAGGGTCTGCCGATCGTCAAGCCGCCCTACGGAAGCATCAGCGCCATCAGTCTCGACAAGGGCGAGGTTCTCTGGCAGATCGCGCACGGCGACACGCCGGACAACGTCCGGAACAATCCAGCGCTCAAAGGCATCGACATCCCGCGCACGGGTCAGCCCGGCATCATCGGCACGCTCGTCACCAAAACGCTCGTGATTGCAGGCGAAGCACAAATCACGACGGCCGCGGGCCATCCGCGGGGCGCGTTGCTGCGCGCCTACGACAAGGCCACCGGGAAAGACGCCGGCACGGTATTCATGCCCGCGCAGCAGAGCGGCTCGCCGATGACCTACATGCTGAACGGCAAACAGTACGTCATCGTCGCGATCGGCGGCGGAAACTATCCGGGCGAACTCCTCGCGTTCAGGTTGCCCAACTAGCGCGTTCATTACAGATGATCCATTTTGCAGCCGATACGATGAGGAATGCCGAGCTTGTTTGTCCGAACAGTCACGCTCGCCGCTCTTGTCAGCACTGTCACGGTAGGCCTCTCAGCACAAGCCCTACGCGTCCCGGGCACGAGCGTGACTCTTGCGCCGCCCGAGGGATTTTCAGGCGCGCAGAATTATCCGGGTTTCGAGCGAGCGGACGTTCAAGCAAGCATCATGGTCACCGAACTTCCGGTGCCCGCGGCAGACATGATTCGCTCGATGACTCAGCCGGCGCTTGAAGCCAAGGGAATGACCCTGATTTCGGCTCGCGATACCGCCATCAAAGACAAGCCGGCTCGGTTGCTCCATGTTCGCCAAAAGGGCCCGATGGCCGATGTGCTCAAATGGATGCTCATCGCCGGCGACACCGGGACCACGGTCATGATTGTCGGCACGTTTCCGGAGGCCATCGGATCAGGAGTCGGTGACGCGATTCGGCGATCGTTGCTGACCGCCTCGTGGGGTGCAGCCGGATCTCCGAGTCCGTTCGAGGGCTTGTTGTTCCAGGTTACGCCGACCGAGAAGCTGAAGCTGGTCCGCCGAGTGAGCAACTTGGTGATGTTCACGGAGTCTGGAACGACCGGTTCATCAGGATCGACCGAAGCCTTGTTCATCGCGGGACAGTCTCTCGGCCAAGGTCCGATCGAAAGCCTCCGGAGTTTCTCGGAATCTCGCGCGAAACAGACGACGCTCACGAGGGACGTCACCAACTTTACGGGTCGCGCTGTCCAGTTCGCGGGACTCTCGGCCTACGAACTCGAAGCCGACGCCACCGACGCACGATCGGGTCGAGCAATGCGGCTATATCAGGTCATTGTGCTGGACGAAGCGGGGTACTTTATCTTCCAGGGACTGATCGGCCAGGACCGCGCGTCGGAGATGTTTCCGGAGTTCAGAGCGGTCACGAAGAGTTTCCGCAGGGTCAAGCCGCAATAGCAACGGTGTCTAGAGCAACGACTTTGATATCCAATCCGAGCTGCTGAGCAGCGCCCGATAGTCTGCCTCCCGGATTGACGGCTTGGCGTAACTGCAGGCGACGACAAATCTGTTTTCGTGCTCGTCCCAGTTGGCCTGTCTGACCCTGCAGCTGAACGGCGCGCTGACCTCGAGCGCGGTCATGTCCAGAACCGCCCCGGGGCTGGGCACGGCGGGCAGTTCAACCGCTTTCAGGAACCTCACGCCGCTGTTATCGATGCGCTTTGGTCCGCCATCGTCGGCTGAATTGATCATCAGAGACGGGATTCTCAGATTGATGAGGACGAGAGCCATGCGTTTAATCATACAAGTAAAGGTTGGGCTCGGAAGTCGAGCATCGTTGCCGACTAGGTTCCAGTCACGTCCGTGATAGCATCGGCCATTGGATTTGCCGCGTTGCTGTGCCCGTCGTAGGCGAAACGAGCCCGCTCTGACTGCTCCTGCCCGCCTTCTGCCTCGCCACGAGACGTTCAAGCGCAGATCCTGTGGAACTGCCGCGAACCGGCGCACGAGCACGCGCCACTCGATCGACAACGACTGGATGGTGATGACTTGCCTTCAATGAACGGCACAATCAAGCGACTCGTCAGCGACAAAGGCTTCGGCTTCATTCTGGCGAGCGACGGCAACGAGTATTTCTTTCACAACTCCGCCTGCGCCGATGTTCGCTTCGACGAACTCCGAGAGGGTCAGGAAGTGACGTTCGACCGCGGACAGGGTCCGAAGGGCCCCCGCGCCGAGCGCGTCAGAGTCGCCTAGGGTTCACCGCCCGCAGCGGTTGACGAGGACCGCCGAACGGAACGCTTCGACCGAGAATTCCCAGTCATCATTCAGCTCGAAGCTCGCGGCCACTTCGTAGGCGTGCTGGTCGAGTGACTGATCCGATCGCAGCCATGCGGCAACATCTCCTCGTTCGCGCCAGGCGGTCAGAGCGCGGAAACGGATGAGCCACACCAGCGCACGGTTGGCGTCGTCGAGAAAACGGTGACAGACGACATCGAACGACGCCGTCCCGTTAACACCCAGATCACAGGCGAATTCCGATACCGTGAGCGCCTCGACGTCGCACGGCCGTGATGGAAAGGGCGTCGTTCGCATGCTGCCTCCCCCGACCTAGACTGGCTCTCCACGACGCCTCGGATCCGGAACGGGAGGGCTGGTGGCAAGCTCAGACAGGCGGTTGACGGCCTTCGCTCGCAGCGCTGCTGCATCGCGCGCAATGGCGACCTCGCCCGCCTGTTCCACTCGTGGCACGCGGCGGTCCAGAGCCTCGATCAATTCCTCGAGCTCACGCGAGAGCTCCCGCGCGTTCACCGCCATCTGCGTGCTCGGTTCGACGCGGCCTCCCGCCGAGATGCATTCCAGACTTCGCCGCAGTCGGCGCACCGCCAGTACGTGCCCTCGTCTGGCCGCCGGGATGTGGTCGTAATCGAAGCCGACCGACACTCCGGACAAGTTGTCGGACTCGCGCCACGAACCGGCGAGAGCGGTCGATTCCCGCCCCTCCCGAAATCGGATGAATTCATGCCACCTCACCGATAGTTGTCGATGCAGGACTGATCTTTGCAAACGAAGGCACCGGGATGGTCATGTAACCCTCACGCAAAGGCTTTGGTGAGGGCCGGGCCAGAGACGGCCTAGGGCTCAGAAAAGCAGGAACTTAAGCATATCCGATCGGAGCGCCGTTAATTCGCGACAATCTGTGCCGGCCCGTGCGCCTGCTGAGTAGGTTCTGGGAGGAGGTAGTAGTACTCTGCAACTACCTTTCCTGAGTTCTGTCGCCCAGACCAGCACGCCGAGCGGTCTAACGTGGGCTCCAGCCTCCTCAAAGGGCTGCCGGACGGTCGTTCGGCACGCCGATTTCCAAGGAGGCCTCATGTCGCGGGTCGATCTCGGTCAATCTGCCAACCCCAGGTGCCCCTCATGCGGATCACCGCAATCGGAGCTGCTGCCTTACCGCGGCGGAGCCTTTGTCGCGTATCACCTTTACGAGTGCGTCGAATGCGACCTTGTGTTTCGCGATAGGAAATCAATTGGCCGCCAAAGCTCCGTCACTGCCGGGTCGGCGACGTTCGCTGACCGAGACTGATGGTCGCTGAGCACGCGAACGTTGTCGTCCTCCACGACCATCCCCTGAGCGAGGAGTGCACATGACCCGCATCCTGTCGTTCGACCGCCGGGCCGAACGTGCGGCTCGTGCGACTCGGCAGCAGCTCGCAGCGATGCAACGTTCGGTCGACTTGTGCAACAGACACTTGAGAAAAAAACGGGCGGCCCTCAAGAAATCCTGCCGAGTGCTCTGCTTCTCCGCGCCGACGTTTCCGGGTGCAAACGACGATCGGCCGGCTCCATCGGTTTGAATCAGCGTCAGTCGGCCTCAAAGATCACCACGGCGATCCCGCTCCATCCCCCCGAACCTGAATCCGGTCGACGAGCGCATGGCAGTGCAGACGGATGCGGGTGGCGCGCGCTTCATTCAGGTCCACTACGGCTTCACCTGGGGCCCCCACGACGGAGCGCTGGACCTCCACTCTGTTCGGGCCCGCAATCAGCGAGAGCTGGAGATCCTCGTCGGTCACCGTGAACACCTGCACCGTGTGATCGATCCGCATGATCGAGACGATCGCGTGCTCCGCGTCGACCAGGATGCCCAACTCGAAGGCGATCGCCGCCACGAACGTTTGATCGTGCCCACTCCAGATAACCTCTCGCGTCACGCTGACCTCTAACACGGCCGTGCCTACCCCGCAGCCCTCTGCGAGTCCATCGAGTTCAGAGAGTCCCCCTTGATAGTCGTTCTCAGTCGCTTCGATTCTGAGCGGCAACCGAGCTGTGGTGATGGGTCGGACTGGAAGGCCGATGGAAAGCCGATGTCGAAGACGTCTGCCGACCTGTTCCGTAGGCTCGTCGGCCATGCCCTACAAGTGTCAGCGACCAGACAGTCAAAATACAAGACGGTCAATTACAGTGGCGGAATCCAACGCTCATGGGCGTGCGGATGGAGAAGCCTGCCGGCAAACCCGTTCGACCGTGTCTGACATGTGCCGACCCTGCGAATGGCCGACCGTACGCCGTCAATTTCAAGGGCGGCGTCAAAACCATTCGGCTCCGATGTCCGAACTGTCTTCGCGAATGGGCCGAATTCGAGCGTGACGAAGAGGGCTGGTTTGAGAACCGTGATCAGCGTCTCCGTCCGCTCCCTCGGGCGGCATACAGACTCCCACGGTGAACCTTGCTCAGCCTCGGGGCGCGAGAGAATCTCGAGGCCCGCGCAGTGGTCGAGTTGCCAGCTTCCTGAGCGCGCCCAAAACTCGCAGGCGTTCATCTAGTTCGTGCTAAGGTTCGTGATCGAACGTCGTAAAAAGCCTTCGTGAGCCTGCCGCCGCCTCAGTGCGCGTTCGGTGCTGCCCCAGACTCATTGAGCCTGCCGAGGACTGGGGTCCTTCATGCCGCAACGGGCGAGAGCCATCCGGCGTCCGCCACCCGATCCCGATGCCCGACCGAAGAACAAGCTGCTCGCGTGCTTGCTACCTGAAGATTTCGCGCGGCTGCGGCCCCAACTGAAAACCGTGCCCCTACTTGCGAAGCAGGTCCTCCATCGCAGGAATGAACCAGTTCGACAGGTGTTCTTCCTCAACGGCGGCGTTGCCTCGATGACGACGACGATGCAGAATGGCGCGATGGTGGAGATCGCGACGGTCGGCCTCGAAGGATTGGTTGGCGTGAATGCCTTCTTCGGTGACGACATGCTGAGTGGCGAAACCATTTTGCAAGTGCCCGACACCGATGCCGAAGTGCTGTCGGCGGCCAGCTTCAGGCACGAACTCACTCAGGGCGGTTCGTTTCAGGACTGCGTCCGGCGTTACTCACAGGGCCTCCTGATGCTCTTGATGCAGTCGACGGCGTGTATGGCGCTGCATTCGGTGCAGGAGCGCGGCTGCCGCTGGCTGTTGATGACGCACGATCGCGTCGGGCGGAACGAGTTTCAGCTCAGCCATGAGTTTCTGGCCATGATGCTCGGCGCCACACGCCCCACCGTGACCGTGGTGGCTCTGACGCTGCAAAAGGCTGGGCTCATCCGTTATAAGCACGGGCACATCACGATCCTCGACCGCGCGGGCCTCGAAGCCGCCTCGTGCGAATGCTACAGCACGGTCAAGACGCACTTTGATCGTCTCGGCCTGTGAAAACGATTTGCCACTGTCGTCTAGGCGACAGTCCGTTCCGCTTGCTGTCGTGTACGTTCACGTGTCTATTTCTCAACTCACCGCCGGGAGGCGTCATGGACACTCGCGAGACGGACGTGAGCATGTTGTGCCCGACGTGCAAGTTCGGTGTTGGCCAGGCGTTCTCCGTGGCCATCAACTACGACTTCAAGATTGTTCACTTGCGCTGCCCAGATTGCGGTCGTGAGTGGGGCACACGCGAGACCTTCAGCGAGCCTCCAGGCAGGGGCTCGCCACGAGCTCACAGGTCCGCCACTAACAACACGAGTACGACTCGTCGAAAAGAACTCGGCCATCATTAGCGTCACGGCTGAGGCTTAACAGGCTTCCGTCGTTCGGCCTGCCGTCGCCCCCCGTTTTGCGATCACCACCGAAATCCACGCTCCGTGTCTGGGCACCGCATAGTTGTGGTGCAATCGTTCATTCTCTGATGCTCCAGTTCGGGTCCAAACGCTTCGGCGACCAGGAATGGAGCTTGCTAAAAGCCGTGGCGGAGGAAATCGATGTTGGAACGTCACCACCGCAACGGTCGCAGCGCCGAGCATCAGAGCGACGACGAAAAGGGAGCCATTGGCTACATCTTCTTGTGGCTCCTTGGTGTCCCGGCCTCAGTGCTGTTCCTGATCTTCATCCTGAGGGGATGCACCTAGCGGCTCGAGCTCTGGCTTTTCTTCAAGCGCAGTTGTTCATCGGAATTGAGCAGGGCTAGCAGCGTCTCGCGCGCGCGTCGGGAGCCACACACTAGGTGCGAGGATGCCCAATCTGACCAATCTCGCTAACGAGTTGGACGAAAGGCTCTTTACTTGCCGTTCGATCATTGAGACACCCAAAGGATCCCGGAACAAGTTTTCCTACGATCCGGAGACGGGTCTGTTCAAGCTTGGCGGCCTTCTCCCAGAAGGCATGCAGTTCCCGTTCGATTTTGGTTTCGTTCCATCGACACTCGCTGACGACGGTGATCCTGTAGACATCCTGGTGCTGATGGATGCTCCCACGCACGTCGGTTGCCTGGTGGACGTCCGGATCATCGGCGTCATCGCCGCTGTCCAGGTCGAGAAGGGAAAGAAGGAGACGAACAATCGCATCGTCGGTGTAGCGATCCACTCGTACCAACACGAGACGCTGAAGTCGATCGATGAGGTCAGCCAGACCCTGCTCCTGCAAGTAGAGGCGTTTTTCATTTCGTACAACCGTCAACGAGGCAAGACGTTCAAAGTTACCGCCACCCGCGGACGGAAGCGCGCGCTCAAGGTGCTCAAGACCGGGGTTCGCGCGCATCTCAAGAAGACCGGGACGGCAACATAGCCGCTGCGACTTAGGCCGTTCGCTGTCTTTGAAGGAGGTCGTCACGGCATCACGCCTCGGGACGTGAAAGGCGCCACCCCTGATCACAGTGCAGCGTCAGTCCAGAAGGGGTCCGTCGGCTTGCTGCCCGCGTACTGAGGGAAAGGGATGGACACCATGGCACAACTGCTCACCGCGATCGACGGATGGCTTGGCCTGGGGCGTGAAGCGGTCGCGCTTACATTCGTTCAAATCAGTCTGCGTGGCATCGTCGTGTTCGCTGCCGCTCTGATCATCGTTCGCTGCGGTGATCGACGGTTCCTGTCGCAAAAAACCGCATTCGATGCCGTCCTGGGTTTCATTCTCGCGTCCATGCTGGCGCGCGCGGTGAACGGCACAGCCGCGTTCTTCCCGACGCTCGGAGGCGGATTTGTGCTGGTCGTGCTTCACCGAACGCTGGCGTACTGGGCCCGCCGGTCGCACCTGGTCGGGCTGTTGATCAAGGGGCGAAGCGACGTACTGATTCGCGAGGGAGTCCTTGACGAGCAGATGGCGAGGCGAAGTCGGTTGAGCGAACACGATGTCTTAGAAGATTTGAGACTTCACGGCAATGTGCAGAACGTTGCGGACGTCTCGCTGGCCGTGTTTGAACGAAATGGTCACATCACAGTTGTTCCGCGGCGAAACCGACTGTGACCACTCGAGCGCGTGTCACACACACGCACAGCTCATAGGAGAATCCGATGCCCTCTGGACGAATTCGCTATGCGGTTGTCGGTCTCGGCCACATCGCCCAGGTGGCGGTACTACCCGCCTTCGCACATGCGCGCCGAAATTCTGAGCTGGTGGCGGTGGTGAGCGACGACCGGATGAAGCGACGTGAGATGGCGAGGCGCTACCGCCTCGAGCACGTCTGTGGCTACGACCAGTTCGACGACTGTCTGGCCCACGTCGATGCCGTCTATATTGCCCTCCCGAATTCGATGCATGCCGAATACACGATGCGGGCCGCGAGAGCCGGCGTCCATGTCCTGTGCGAGAAACCCATGGCGGTGACGTCGCGAGAATGCCAGCAGATGATTGCGGCGTGCCGGAACGCCCGCGTCAAGCTGATGGTCGCCTATCGCCTGCACTTCGAGACGCTGAATCTGTCAGCGATGGATCTCGCGCGTCGCGGCGATCTCGGCCGACTCAAGTTCTTTGCCTCGTCCTTCTCGATGAGGGTCCGTCGGGGCGACATTCGGACGAAGCGGAAGTACGGTGGCGGCACGCTGTACGACATCGGGGTCTACTGCATCAATGCCGCACGGAACCTGTTTCGTACGGAACCGACGGAAGTGACTGCGACATGCATCAACAGCGGCCTGGCGACGCTCGCGGAAATCGACGAAACCACCGCCGCCACCCTCAGGTTCGGCAACGATCACGTCGCGACGTTCGTCAC
>JBKPSC010000440.1:0-6056 GCA_046734915.1 Acidobacteriota bacterium
AGCGCGTCCTTGTAGTTGACGCTCGAGTACTCCGCCTTGATGACGACGTCGCCGTCGCTCACATCGTTCAGCGACAGTTCGACGACGCGTCCGGAAATCTTGCCGCCGTCGTCGAACACACGAAATGCCTTGAACCGTTCCATCGCTCCGGTCACCTCAGGCGTTTTATTGCCCGCCTCGAATCGCCGCCTTCATCAACTGCCATGCCGCGCGCGCCTCTTCCACCGATCCCTCGTCCTCGATGGTCGTGATGTCCCCGGGATCGCGATCGAGGATGACGGCTCTCAGCACGCGGCGCATGATCTTTCCGCTGCGCGTTTTCGGCAGCATCCCGACGAAGTTCAGCTCGCCGACGACGGCAATCGGGCCCAGCTCGTGCCGGATGGTGGCGAGCAGCTCGGATCGCAGGGCCTCCGACGGCTCGTGACCGTGTTTCAGCAGCGCGAATACCGAGATGACCTCGCCGCGCACGTCGTCGGGGCGCCCGACCACACCGCATTCGGCGACGGCAGGATGCGTGAGGCACGCGCTCTCGATCTCGATCGTGCCGAGCCGGTGGCCGGCAATCTTGATGATTTCGTCGGCGCGGCCGCTGAACCAGACGTAGCCGTCCTCGTCGACGTGCGCGGAATCGCCGGTGTAGTACACGCCGGGGATGCGCTGCCAGTAGTCGCGGCCGTAGCGATCGGGCTCGCCCCATAACGCGGCTGTCAGGCCGGGGAAGGGCCGCTTCAGGACCATGATGCCCTTCTCGCCAGGCCCGCACGGCTGGCCATCGAGCGAGACCACCGCCGACTCGATTCCCGGCATCGGAATCGTGGCCGAGCCCGGCTTGATCGGCAGCATGCCAAGGCCGTACGGATTGCTGAACACGGGGCCGCTCGTCTCGGTTTGCCACATGTGATCGATGACCGGCGTCCGTCCCTCGAGCACCTTGTTCTGCAGCCAGTCCCACGCCGGCGCGTTCAGCACTTCGCCGGCGCAGACCACGCGTTCGAGCCGCGTGTGATCGATCGAGGTCAGCGGGGCATCGCCGTATCGCATCAGGGTGCGCACGGCGGTCGGCGACGTGAAGATGCCCGTCGCACCGAACTCCTCGACGGCCATCCGCCAGTTGGCGTCGGCGCGCGGATGATCGATCGCGCCTTCGAACGCGAGCGTCGTGCAGCCCGCGAGCAGCGGCCCGTAGACCATATAGCTGTGACCGACGATCCAGCCGATGTCCGAGGTCGCCCACCAGACGTCGGCCGGCTTCAGCCCGAAACACCAGCGCCCCATGCTGTGGACGTGGACCTGGTAGCCGCCGTGTGCATGGATGGCCAGCTTCGGCTTCGCCGTCGTCCCTGACGTCGCCAGGATGAAGGCGGGTTCGTTCGCCTCCATGACGGCGTAGGCGCTGTCCGCCCCGTCGCCGAGGCGATGGAAGTCCGGCCACGTCAGCTCGCGGTTCGACCGGGCGCCCGCGGCGCTGTCGCGCGCGTGAACAACGAGCCGCTCGACACGCGCAGTCGACGTCATCGCCTCGTCGACGATCGGCAGCAGCGCGACGCTCTTGCCCTTGCGATAGGTCACGTCGCTCGCGAACACGAAGCGCGATCCGCTCGCCTCCACGCGGTCCGCGAGCGCCTTCGCGCCGAATCCAGCGAAAACAATCGAATGAATGGCGCCGATACGGACGATCGCGAGCATCAGCGCGATCGACTCCGGGCACGGCGGCATGTAGATGGTGACCGTATCGCCGCGCCCGACGCCGAGCGCGCGCAGCGACGCCGCCAGCCGCTTCACCTCGTGTAGCAGCTGCGCGTAGGTGAGAACCGTCCGCTCGCCGCGTTCGTTGAAGCAGACGAGCGCCGCACGCCCTCCAGCGCCGGCTTCGACATGGCGATCGACGGCGTTGAACGCCAGGTTGGTCTGGCCCCCGATGAACCAGCGGAACGTCGGCGGCTTCCACTCGAAGACTGAATCCCAACGCCGGAACCACGGCAGCTCACCGGCCGCGCGCGCCCAGAACGCGTCCGGATCCCGCCGGGCTTCGTCGATGAAACGCTGGACGACGGGCGTGATGAGACGATGGCCCATCGACGACGCTAGCGGACGGCGGCCGTCGGCGGCGGTGCCGGCAGTTGCAGCTCTTTCAGATCCATCCTGTTGACCTCTTCGATCACCTTCACGTACGCGCGCGTCGTCGACGCCAGGCCCGGAGCGGGAACCGTCGCTGGCGTTTCGGCGTCGGAGTGGAAGAACATGTTGTAGTTCGACGCCTGCACGGCCGGCACGTACTGATAGAGGCGACTCGCCTCGCCTCCCGGCGTACCCGGTTCAGGCTCTGCGTAAATCGGCACGCCGAACTGCTGGAATGCCTTGTAGGCGGCCTCTTGCAGGTGGGGGCGCTGATTGCCGCCGCCGTACCACAGAAATCCCGCCTCGCCCGCGACGATCCGGATAGCTTCTCCGAGCAGCTCGGGGGCGGCGGCGGCGGTGTGCTCGCAATTGATCAGGAGCGCCGCTTTTCTGAAGAGCTCTTCGTGATGTTCGGCCAGCCACGCCGCGCTGTTCGGTCCGCTGTTGTGATGGCCCGACGTGCCGATGAACACGATCGTTCGCCGCCGCTGCGCCGCCGGAACCTTCGCCATGTACTCCGCGATGCCGAGCAGCGTCGCGACGCCCGACGCGTTATCGGTTGCCGCCTCGAACCAGCCGTCGCGGTGCGCTTCGACGTAGATCAGCTCGTCGGTCGTGCCCGGCAGCGTGCCCCACACCGTGCCGCTCTTGAGGCCTGCCACCTGCTGGACATCCATCCGGATTTTCACGCGCACCGGTTGGCTGGCCGGCGCCTGACCGATCAGCTCGCGAAAATCCATTCCGTCTTTCATGCCCATCGAGAAGGTCGGCACGTTCGTTCCGGTCGGGTACAGCTGGGTGCGGATGTTGCCGGCGCCGACGTCGCCTGTCATGCCGACGACGTGCGGGAGCTGAATGGAGACGATGATCGCCGCGGCGCCCTTCTGCTGCGCGCGCGCGATTGCGCCTTCCTGCGTGGCCGTGTGGCGCCACGAGCCCGGCATCGGGTTGCTGAACAACAGGACGGCTTTGCCGCGCACGTCGCGGCCGATGAAGTCTGCCTCACTGCCAAGGCCCGCGTAGACGGCCTCGAGGTCGAGCCCCGCGCCGGTCGTTCCCGGGCTCGTATAGGAAGGCTGCGCGGTCGTCAGCGACAGCGTCTTGTCGCCGGCGGCCGCCGTCACGCTCCACGACTGCGGGAACCACTGCGGCGTGAGATCGATCGGATCCTCGCGCACGTCGGACAGACCGATCTGTTTGAACTTTTCCTGGAGCCACGCGGACGCGTCGCGGTCCGCGGCGCTGCCGATGATGCGGCCCCAGAACTGCGGATGGCCGTTGTCACGATAACGGCGGGAGATGGCGGCGAGATCGCTGACGTACGTCAGAAGACGGCGGCCGTCGATGGCCTCGTAGGCTTTCTCCGACGGCAGCAGGCGCCAGTTGAGGAAGTTGTCGTCGAGTTTGAAGACCGGAATCGGCGCTGGCGCAGGCGCGCGTCCGCGTTGAGCCGCCGGTTGCGCCGCGGCGGGCGGCGCGGCGGTCCCTTGCGTCTGCGCGATGCCGGTCTGGCGGATTCCGGCAAGTGCCACGACGACAGCCACTGCTCCAAGTCCAATCGCTCGCATCGCAGACTCCTTTCGAGGCGGGCACGATACTAGCTGATTCCAGTGGAGCCGTGTTCGCGCCGGTTCGATCTTTTACTTCGGCCTGGCGTACTCCGACCGCCCCTGCCTGAACAGACGTCTTGCTCGTGATCGCGAACGCTTAGCCCTTCCGCTTGAAGAACTGCACGGCACGCTCGTGCTTCTCGGCGGCGGCGCGTGTCCCGAACGTCCCGAGATTCCTGCGCCGGCCGGTGCGCGGGTTGGCCTTTCGTGAGTAGAGTCGGTATTTGCCAGACTCGAGCTTGCGGATCATCGACGCAATCCTCCTGCAACACCATCGCCGCTACACCGCTCTCAACCGCTGTTTTGCTCCGGACAGTCTGCTGCGTTTGCCTGCTGCGTTTGCGACGGTCGTGTGCGCAGGCACGTACGGATCAGCTCGGGCAAAGCTGATCGAGTTGGGTGCGCCGTAGCCTCTGGCTACGCCCGTGTCGCTGACGTGACACCTGTCTGCCGCACACGCGCGACAGGCGGCGAGTGTTGCTCGGAGTGCATCTTGCACTTTCCGCTGCGGTCGACTTCACAGATAGATTCTTGATTCGACGTCGCCCTGACAGGACAGGACGAAGGAGGGTGCACGATGGCCGACAAGGACACGGGAATGACCTCGCCGCGCGAGGGACGTCTTCATGCGCACAACAGGCCGTATGGCATGGGAGCGGGCCCATTCACGGCTCTGCAACGGTTCGCGGATCAGATGGATCGGATGTTCGAGGACTTCGGGTTCGGCCACCGGTGGGGAGCGTTTCCCGCGTGGAGGCACTCGGGCCTGGAGAACTGGGCTCCTGACGTCGAGCTCTTTCAGAGGAATAACGAGGTGGTCATCAAGGCGGATCTTCCCGGCCTCAAGAGAGATGAGGTGTCGGTCGAGATCACAGACGAGGCGCTGACGATTCATGGCGAGCGGAAGCGCGAGCACGATGAGGAGCGCGAAGGCTTCTATCGCAGCGAGCGAACGTACGGCAGCTTCTATCGGGTGATCCCGTTGCCCGAAGGTGCAATGACCGATCAAGCGAAGGCCGCGTTCCGCGACGGCGTGCTGGAGATCACCATGCCAGCGCCGCCGAGCTCGAAGGGCAGGAAGCTGGAGATCACCGAGGGCGCAAAGAAGTAGCGGTCACTGTTCATCAGCGGCCGGCCGCGGGGCCAGTGCCCCGCGGCGGCCAACTTTTCAGAAGACCTCATCTCATGCGCCGCCTCGTGCTCACGCTCCCGCAGGTCGTCTTCATCGCCGCGACTCGCGGCGCGCTCGGGTTCGGTGTCGGTCTCCTGTTGGCGGACCGGATTCCCGAGCCACGCCGGAAGAACCTCGCTATGTGCCTCCTGGCGTTCGGCGCTCTCACGACGATTCCGGCGGCGAGGACGGTGCTGGAAGCTCCGACAGTCCCGGATTCGACCCGCTAAACTCATTGATCCGCAAGCCGCGTGCCTCGAGTGCTGTTTCGGCCAGACGAGCCGCCTGGGCTTGAGGCGGCTCAACCCCGTGCTAAAATCTATGTTCGTCCTTCCCAAGAAGTGGGCCAGTAGCGCAGTTGGGAGCGCGCATGAATGGCATTCATGAGGTCACGGGATCGACTCCCGTCTGGTCCACCAAACCTTCAATTTTTCTGATCTGATTTCCCGCAAGTAGCTGAAGGCCGGCGCGCAGGATGCCCTCGACGTCGAGTTCTTCGAGCTGGCCGGATCGCTACGTGCTCTGGAAGAGCCCAATTCGGTGAATCGCGAGCACGTGCAGTCCGGGATCTGGGGCTGTTTGGCATGGCGGTGCGCGTCTCCCGCGATACACTGGTGCTCGCGGTTGTCGCGCAAGAAGGTCCGCATTGCGACGACTGCCGCGACCACAGTCCCGCGCCGTTCGAGAAGAACGTGCCCGATGGAATCGACGTCCGAGCTTCAATTGGTGGACAACGTGAACGAGGAGCCATCGGCTAGAAAGCGCGCTCCGAAAAACAGGACGCTTACGCTATCTGCGGATGATCGCCGGTGCCTGGCAGATCGTGTTCTACGAATTGAGAACCACGACGCTCATGTTCCGCTGCCGCTTGGTCGGACGGTGTGCGGCGACTCGTTTCAATGCCTGCCGACGGCCCCGAAAAGGGGTTGTTGATCTCGTCGTTCTGGACCCGCCGTACAACCTGAACAAGACGTTTAATGGCCGGGCATTCGCACGACGGGCAGTGCAGGAGTACGCCGAATGGCTCGACGGCGTCTGCGGCCTTATTTGTCCAGTCTTAAAGGAGACGGCATCGATTTATACGCGCTGTGGTTACGCGACAAGACCGTGCTGCGCGGAGTAACGACGAGTACGTCGAGATCACGACACCCCAC
>JBKPSC010000441.1:0-12948 GCA_046734915.1 Acidobacteriota bacterium
CCGTGCGCGGCGATCTCGAGGAATCGCGACGTGCCGAAGTCGGCGACCTTGACCAGTCCGCTGCCGGCGACGAGCACGTTCGACGGCCGGAGGTCGCGATGCAGAACGTTCTGACGATGCGCGTGATCGACGGCATTGCAGATCTGGCAGATGTAATCGAGCGCCAGCGCAAGGTCGAGGGCTCCCTCGCGGCCGATGATGACCTCGAGGTTTTCGCCAGGTACGAACTCCATCACGATGAAGAAGACGTTGTCTTGCTTCTCGGCCGTGAGAATGGCGACGATGTTCGGGTGGTTCAGGCTGGCGAGGAGCCGCGGCTCTCTCAGGAGCTCGCCAAAGTCCACGCTTTGCTTGTGGGGAACCTTGAGCGCGACCTTCTTGTCGATCCAGGTGTCTTCGGCGAGGAAGACCGTTCCAAATCCACCGCTGCCGATCGTCGAGAGAATCTTGTACTTACCGACGATCTGGCCCCGGAAGAACATCCGGCCGGAGCATAACATACGCTCCGCGTGTCAGAAGACGTGCGCTCTGCAACGGGCGTTGCGCTCCGCTCGCAAAGACCTGCGCTCCGCGCGTCAGTTCCGGGTTCTGCGGTTCTGGATTCTGGGTTCGAAGTTCTCGTCGCTGGCACGCTACTGGAACCAAGAACCCAGAACCGCAGAACCCGGAACCGACAAGGACGCGCGTGAGACCCCTCATATAATTCCTGCCGTGCATCGTTTCTTCGCACCCGCTCTGGATCCCGGCGACGAGACTGTGGCGCTTCCGAAGGACGAGGCCGAACACCTCACCCGCGTTCTTCGCATCGGGATCGGCGAGACTGTCTCGGTCTTCGATGGCCGGGGGCACGAATTCCTCGCACGAGTGCTCAGCGCAAAGCGGCGTGACGTGCACGTGCAGCTCCTCTCGCGCGTCGATCCTGTCGCCGAGTCACCGGTGAGGCTCACGCTCGCGCAGGCGGTCCTCAAAGGCGACAAGATGGACGACGTCGTGCGTGACGCAGTCATGCTCGGAGTGAGCTCGATTCAGCCGATTGTCAGCCGCCGGACCGAAGCGACTGTCGGTGCATTGCTGCGCGGCGCGCGACCCGATCGCTGGCGGCGGGTCGCCCTGTCGTCCGTCAAGCAATCGCGCCGCGCGGTCGTGCCAGATATCCGGACACCCCTGACGCTCGAGAACTATCTTGACGAGCCGCCGGCCGCCCTGCGACTCATGCTCGTCGAGCCGGCCGCCCACGCGGCAGTCGAGCCCATCGGCGCGCTCCGCCGTGAGCCCATTCCGCAGGATGCGGCGCTGGTCGTGGGCCCGGAAGGCGGGTGGGATGGCGCCGAGTGCGCCGTGGCGCAGACCCGCGGACTCCGGCTGATGTCGCTTGGCCCTCGGACGTTGAGGGCTGATGCGGCGCCCCTCGCGGCCCTCACGATTCTTGATTTCTTGTGGAGCGCCGGCTGAATGCGGGCGTAACCCCACGACCCCAGTCCGCCGTGCGGCCCGTGCCCTAAGCCCGTGTGTTAGCATTCGACGTTCCGCCTGGCCTGAGTCCTTTTGAAGCCAGCTTCAATCTGTTGGGGACCGTTTGATCAATGCCCGTCTGTGTTGAATTCCGCGCGCACCGAACCCTGCTGCTCATTGCCACGTTTTCCACCGCCTTTTCAACGGCAGTTCTGGCGCAGACGCCAGACCGTAAACAGGCCCGCGCCTACCGCGTCCCGTCGGCGAGCGTCCGGGTTGACGGCCGACTCGATGAAGAGTTCTGGCAGCGCGCGCCGGCGTTGACCGATTTCGTCCAGGCCGAGCCCAACGAGGGGGCCGAGCCGTTCGATCCCATGGACGTCCGATTTGTCTTCGATGAGTCCGCGCTGTATGTCGGCGCCCGTATGTCCAGCGGTACGAGCGGCATTCAGGCGCCGATGAGCCGACGTGACGACGGCGATCAGGCCGAATATCTCCAGATCGAGCTGGATACGTTTCTGGATCGGCGAACTGCGTACATGTTCGGTGTCACCGCGTCCGGTGTGCGTCTCGATCACTTCCACCCGACCGATGATGAGACCGACGTCGACCCGCAATTCGATCCCGTCTGGCAGGCGCGAACATCGGTCGGCCCCGACGGCTGGACCGCCGAGCTTTGGATTCCATTCTCGCAGTTGCGTTTCAACGATACGCCCGAGCGCGTCTGGGGCCTCAACGTCAAACGGTCGCGCCCGCAGCTGAATGAGTTCGATTACTGGGTCATCATCGGCCGCACGCAGAGAGGGTGGTCGTCCCGGTTCGGAGAACTGCGCGGCATCGAAGGACTCTCGGCGAAGAGCCGGCTCGAGCTGCTGCCGTACGTGGCGAGTTCGTCGCGGATGATTGGCGACAGCGATCCGCGCGATCCATTCGACAACGGGTTGAACATGACCGGCCGCGTGGGCGCGGACGTCAAAGTCGGGATCGGGCCGAATCTCACCCTCGACGCGACAGTCAACCCGGACTTCGGCCAGATTGAAGCCGATCCGGCCGAGGTCAACCTCACGGTCTTCGAGACGATCTTCGACGAGCGCCGCCCGTTCTTTATCGAGGGCAACAACCGGCTCGAACCGAGCGCGAGCAACTATTACTACTCGCGGCGCATCGGCGCGCGGCCGACGGGACCGGCATCCGGCGAGTACACCGACTACCCGGACACCAACACGATCCTCGGCGCCGCCAAGGTCACCGGCCGGTTGCAGTCGGGCACGTCACTCGGGTTTCTGGGCGCCGTGACCGCGCAGGAAGACGCCGAAATTGCCACAAATGGGCTTAAGTCGGATATCGAGGTGGCGCCGCGGACGACTTGGGGCGTCGCGCGCGTGCTCCAGGAGCTCGACCGTCAGGGGTCGACGATGGGCGCACACTTGACCCTGGTCCACCGCGACATGTCGGAAGCGGACGCGCTTGCGTCGTTGCTCACCCGTGACGCGCTCACCGGCGGCGCGGACGGGCGCTTCCGATTCAAGGATCGCACCTACGAAGCGACCTTCAACGTTGGCTTCACCTACGTCGGCGGCGAACCGGGAGCGATCGAGCGTGTCCAAAGAGCAACGACGCACCTCTTTCAGCGGCCCGATCAGCCCGATATCCGTCTCGATAGCACGCGCCGCGAGATTGCCGGCACGCAAGTGAACATGCGCTTTGAGAAGATCGCGGGTCGGCACTGGCTATGGGCGATCAACCAGATGATCGAGAGTCCGGAGTTTGAAACGACGGACTTCGGCCGGTTGAACTACTCCGGCGATTTCATGGGCAACCAGAGGATCACCTACCGCGAAACACGTCCAGGTCGCATGTTCCGCGCCTACTCGTTCGCGGCGGTGTTGAACAACACGTCCTACTTCGACAGTGAGCTGGGCATCCGGAGCTCGCTCTCGAGCAACAACAGCTTCACGTTCCGGAACTTCTGGGTGGGGACGCTCAATGTGCAGAAGCACTTCCGTGGCAACGACGTGCAGCTGACGAGAGGCGGTCCGACCATGGGCACGCCCTTCGGCTGGAACATCACGACGTCGCTCAAGAACAGCGCCGGCGCCAAGACCAACTGGACTGGAACGACGACGATCCGTACCAACGAGTTGGGTGACAGCACGCTCAGCCTCACCGGCACCATTTCCGCGAGGCCTTCGCCATCAGTTCAGCTTTCGTTTGCTCCCGAATATCTGAACGAGGACGGGACGACGGCAACGCAGGGCGGGGCAATAAACCGGCAGTTTCTGACGGTTGTCAACGGAGGACGGCCCGAGACATACGGCCGCCGGTACATCTTTGGTCTGGTCGACCGCACGACGCTGTCGACTCAGTTCCGGTTCAGCTATACGTTCAAACCGGATGTGACGCTGGACGTCTACGCAGAACCCTTCGCCGCCAGCGGGCGCTACAACGGCCTGGGCGAGTTGCAGTATGTCCGTGGCCGCGATCTGCGGTTGTACGGTACCGACGGCACGACCCTGATGCGCCTCCCCGATGGCAGCTACCAGATCACTGATGGGGCCGCGTCATTCACCCTCCCGAACCGGGATTTCAACGTCCGTTCGTTCCGCAGCAACGTCGTTCTGAAATGGGAATGGCGTCCGGGCAGCACGCTCTATTTCGTCTGGCAGCAGAACCGCGCGGAGAATCGCACGACCGGAGAGCACGTCGGAGTAGGCGATCTCTTCGGCTCGTTCAACGCTTCCGGCGACAACATCGTCGCCATCAAGACGACGTACTGGTTCTCGCGGTAATAGGGCAGGGAGGGCAGGGAGGGCGGGTAGGGCATGTGGGGAGCGCCTGCGGCCACGCCGAGCCAAGGACAAGTGAATCCGAGGCGAGGCGTCGGCGTTAGTTCGCGCTGGGGGTGGGCCCCCAGCGCCAGTGGAATAACGCCGTGACAGGGCTGGCGGAGAAGGCAGGTGGGCCGAGTAGGCCCACTACCGTCCGGTCGGGATCTTCACGTTCTGCGTCTTGATGTCGCCGTCGCCGAGCAGGAGCCGGACGGCGCTCACCCGGTGCTCGTCGAGATAGGACGGCTCGAACCACTCGCCGGCCTCGGTTGGATCGACGGCGGCGAGGAAGTACTCACCTGGCGGCAGGCCGCGAAGCTGGAACGTGCCGTTCTGATCCGGCCGCGCCGTCATGATGTAACGAGACAGCGGAATCCAGAGCGACGACTCCACCGGAAACGCCAGCATCGTGAAGTCGGTGATTGGCGCGCCCTGCTCGTCGGTGATGGTGCCGTTGATTTCCGAGAGCTTGTCAGTGAACACCACCGTCACGTTGCCGAGGCGTTGACCGCTTCGCAGGTCGATCGCGTCATCTGTCACATCGCGGCCGTCAGCCGTGACGGACTTCAACACCCAGCCGCGCGGCGCCTGCGCCCGGATCCAGTGCGAACCGGCGGGGACACCGTCGAGCGTGAATCGGCCGGCCTGATCGACCCTGGCGTTCTGTTGCGGACCGAGATTCGTGCCGTCGGCGCTCGGCGCGCTGACGCGAAACTGCGTGATGTCGGCGCTGAGTGACTGGGAGCGCTGCAGTGTGACTGAGCCCGAAATGCTGGCGCCCGGCGTCAGGATCACGTTCAGCCCGGACACGTCGTCACCGGCCACCGACACCGGCATCATCGCGTGCTGAGGCTGATCCCAGTCGTCGCCTCGGGCGCGCAGCACGTAGCGGCCAGGCGGGACGTTCACGATGGTGAACGCGCCGTCCCACTGAATACGGCTGCCGAAACCGGTGCCCGGGCCCGGCCGACCGGATTGCTGCCCCTCCGGCGTCAGGACGACGTTCCCGCTCGACACCGCGGTGCCGTCGGACGCGAGAACGCGACCCGTGATCCGCGACGTACGGACGAGCAGCACGCCGAAATTGATGTCCAGCGACTCCGAGCTGAGCGCGAGATTGATCGGACGCGCCTCGGCAATCGACTCGACGCCGGGGTAGTAGGTCGGTGCGTACCCAGACTGCTCGGTAGATTCTGTGCCCGGCGAGGGAGCCGTGCCGCCGACATTCGCTGAAGCGGGCGGGGGACCGCCACGTCCGCCGCGACCCGCGAACGGCCCGTTTTGGCCAAGATTGAAATTCCTGGCGACCGCAGTGATGTAGTACTCGCCGGGATTGAGGCCCCAGATGCGGTACTCACCGCGGTCATCGGTCTGGGCGTTGCCGGAAGAGACGAGCTGCCGTGACCCTTGGGCGTACCGGTACGACATCGCGCGAACAGTGGCCCCTGGCAGGGGATCGCCCGCCTCGTCGAAGACGTGACCGGCAATGACGCTGCCGCGCGGCAGCCGGAACTCCAGGTTCCGAATCTGCTGACCATCGTTCAACTGGAGCGGTGTGCCTGGTTGAAGCGGCCGCCGCTGCCCGTAGGCCAGGTTGACGTAGCCGCTTTTCGTAACGGCGAGCGTATATCTGCCCTGCGGCAGCTCGGTGAAATCAAAAAGGCCCTGATCGTCGGTGAGGGTACCTCGTCCTCCTGGCAGTTCGGGGGCGTTCAGCAGGACGCGCGCGCGCTTCACCGGGCGGCCGGTATCGGCAGTCAACACCCGGCCGGCGATGCGGCCCGTCGCCGGCTTCGCCGTTTGCTGGGCCGGCGTATCGCGCGCGGGCCGCGGCGCCGACGGAGCCTGTTGGGCCGCAGCGAGCGCGCCGCACGTCACGGCGACGGCAACGACCGGCAGGACGGAGGCCAGACGCATGGCTTTAAGTCTTTAGACTGTATCGTGAATCGAACGGTTGAAGCTTAGCCCCACCCATCCGTCTTCAGCGGCTTCGTTTTCGAGCTGGAGGCGCGAGAAAGCCGTAACGACCTCGTCGCGCTCGGTCGCGAGTATGCCGCTAAGGATCAGGTAGCCGCCGGGTTTGACCGCGCCGATGACTGACGGCGCTGCGCGGCAGAGGAGCGCGCCCGTCAGGTTCGCCGTGACGACGGTCGCTGACGGCAAGGCGTTGCGGGCGAGGTCACGCAACTCGAACGCCACCCGATTCCCGCCGCGCGGGTCCGGATTGAGCGCCAGGTTCTCGGCGGCGCAACGAACGGCATCGCGATCGTGGTCCACGCCGAGAACCCGGTCTGCACCGAGCGCGCGAGCAGCTATCGCCAGGACGCCGGATCCAGTGCCGACGTCCAGGACGGTGCAGTTTCCGAGATCGAGCCGCTGCAACGCTGCGAGGCACAACCGGGTTGTGGCGTGATGCCCCGTGCCGAAGCCCATCGACGGCTGGATGACGACTTCCAAGGGGTCCGCGGTCGAGCGTGTGCTCCTCACGGTGATTCGGCCCACGACGATGGGAGGGAGGTTCTCTTGCGACCGCCGGGCCCAATCTTCGTCGTCGATCTCGCGATCGGTGAGCGTGGCGTGCGGCATCGCCTGCGCGACCGCCGCACGCGCGACACTGCGCTCGGTTGGCGTCTGAAAGAAGACCGTCAGCGAGGTCCCGCGATCCTCGGCGCCCAGCGGCCCGGCATCGTCTACGACAGCCAGCACGAGATCGTGATCGGCACCGTCAATCTGAAGGGCAGGATAGGTGGGCAAGATCTGTGAAGGTGTCGTTCACAGGTTCACAGGTTCATGAGTTCACGGCAGGATGCGAACCCCTGAACCCGTGAACCCGTGAACCTGTGAACCCTATCCAAACATGTCCTTTACACGATCGAACAGATTCCGCTCGTCGTCATGGTCGTGCGCCCGGGGCTGGAATTGTTCCTGCGGCAACACGTCGGCCAGTTGCTCGAGCAGCCGCCGCTGCTCCTTGTTCAGCTTTTTGGGAGTCTGGACCTGCACGGTCGCAAAGAGATCGCCTTTGGCCTTGCTGCCGATCTCGGGCATGCCCTTGCCCTTGATGCGGAGAGTCGTGCCGGTTTGCGTGCCTTCCGGCACCTTGACCGCCTCTTGGCCGTCCAGCGTGGGGACGAGAATATCGCCGCCGAGCACGAGCGTCGTGAAGTTCACGGGAACTTCGCAGAAAAGATGCACCCCGTCACGTCTGAAGAACGGATGCTCCTGAACGTGGACGACGACGTAGAGATGTCCTGCCGGTCCCCCGGCGCTGCCGCCCTCGCCCTCGCCTTGCAGGCGGAGCTGCTGTCCTGAGGCGATGCCGGCGGGAATCTTGACCGTGATCTTGCGGTCCTTCGTGATGCGCCCGCCGCCATGACAGGTCGGACACGGCTTCGAGATCGTCTTGCCGGCGCCGCGGCAGGCCGGACACGTCCGCGCCACGGTGAAGAATCCCTGCTGCATGCGGATCTGGCCCTGTCCGTGGCACTGCGCGCAGGTCGTTGGCGAAGATCCGGGCGCGGCCCCCGACCCTTTGCACGTCTCGCACGCTTCCTGACGGGGAATCTGGATGGTGGTCTCGGCGCCGCGCGCCGCTTCTTCGAACGAGATCTCCAGGTCGTAACGGAGGTCGGCGCCGCGTTGTGGTCCGCCGCGGCGGCGGCCGCCGCCGAACACGTCGCCGAAGCCAAACATGCTGCCGAGGATGTCGGCGAAGTCGCCGAACTCGCTGAAGACCGACGGATCGAAGCCCGGACCACCGCCCGATCCGCGCACGCCGGCGTGACCGAAGCGATCGTAGGCGGCCCGTTTGTCGGGGTCGGCGAGCACGCCGTAGGCTTCCGCCGCTTCCTTGAACTGCTCTTCGGCGGCCCGGTCTCCTGGATTTCTGTCGGGGTGAAACTTGAGCGCCAGCTTTCGGTAAGCGCTCTTCAGATCAGCATCGCCCGCGTTCTTGGCGACGCCAAGCACCTCGTAGTAGTCGCGCTTGCTCACGCTTTGGCCACCTTCACCATCGCCGGGCGGAGGAGGCGTTCCCCTCTCATGTAGCCGCGCCGCATCTCGCCGATGACCTCGCCCTCGCGGTGCTCCGGACTCTCTTCGTGGGCGACAGCCTGGTGGACGTTGGGATCGAAGTCGGCGCCGAGCGCCTCGATAGGCCTGACACCCTGACGTTTGAGTAGATCCTGCAGCTTCGACTGAATCAGCGCAACGCCTTTTCGGTGCGAGGCCGCGTCGCCGCCCTCCGTGTTCAGCGCCCGCTCGAAATCGTCGGCGATGAGCAGCAGATCGAGCAGGAGATCGACCACCGACTGGTCGGCCTGCTCGCGCCGTTCGCGCTCGACGCGCTTTCTGTAGTTATCGAATTCGGCGGTCTTCCGGAGCAGCCGGTCGTAGAGATCGTCGCGTTCGGTCTTGAGCGCGGCGTACTCTGCCGACTCCGCCGGTTGCGGCGGATCGATGCCCTCGGGCGACGCCAGGTTGCCCTGATCCTGCTCCTCAGCCATGAGTGGTGTGCCCTAGTTCGGATTACGCAGCACACGGGAGACGGCCTGCGCCGCGCCATCGACCAGCGCGATGGTACGCGAGTACCGCATCCGTGTGGGCCCGATGATCCCGATGGTGCCTGTTCCCGCTCCGTCTTCGTACGTCGAGGCGACGAGACTGAACGAGCGCAGGTTCGGGTCGGGATGTTCGGCGCCGATTACGATGGTCAGCCCGGGACCATCAATGTATTCGTTGAGCAGCTGCACGAGCCGCTGCTTTTCTTCGATCATCTCGACGAGCGCGTGCAAAGTCCCCAGCGTCAGGCCCTGATCCTCGCCGAGCAGCCATGCCGCTCCGTCGACGTACAAGCCGTGCTCTTCCGGCGGCTCCGAGAATGTCGACGAGGCCAGCCGCATGGCCCGTGCGAGCAGCGCGTCGTAAAGCAGCCGTTCCTCCCGCATCCGCTCGAGGACGGCCTCCCGGGCGCGGTGCAGCGGGAGCCCGCGGAACTCGTCATTCAGGTAGTTCGCGGCCTGACGCAGATCGTCCGCGGTGAGTGGCTCGCTGATTTCGAGGACCTTCTGGAAAACCCGGCCGCCTTTGGCGATGAGCACGACGAGCACGCGCGTCGACGTCAGCGATACGAACTCGACGCGATCGAAGACAGCCGCGTGGTGCCCCGGCCTGAGGGCAAACCCCACGTGTTTGGACGCCTGTGAGACCACGTGCGATGCCTGCGACAGCACAGCGTCGACGAGCGCGCCGCCGTCTCGCCGCAGCCGGGCTTCCATCGCCTGAGCCGTCCGGCCCGAGCGGCGCGATTCGAGGAGCAGATCGACGTAGAAGCGGTAGCCGCGGTCTGTCGGGATGCGGCCCGCTGAAGTGTGCGGCTGCTGGACGAAGCCTTCGGCTTCGAGCTGAGCTAGAACGGCGCGGACCGTGGCCGAGGAAACGCCCACGCCGGCAAGGTCCACGAGAACCGAGGACGGGACGGGCTCGCCCGAGGAAATATACTCACGGACGAGCGCCGCAAGGATTCGTCTGGCTCGAACGCTCTCCATTAGCAGTCAAACTCTCCGACTGCCAGCCAGTATAGCATCGAGCTTTCCAGCCCAGGCGCGCCGGCTCGGGCGGCTCACGCCTTCACCTTCAAGTTGTTCCACTGCATCGACAAGTCGGCGGCGTCGCGGCCCTTGATTTTGCCGTGTTTGACCGCGATGAGCTCGGCCAGGATGCTCACGGCAATCTCCTGGGGCGTGACAGCGCCGATATCGATGCCGATGGGCGCATGGACGCGCTTGAGGCACTCGGCGAGCATCCCTTCCTCGATCAGCGCGTCGTAGATGCGGGCGACCTTGGCCCGGCTGCCGATGAGGCCCAGGTAGCGGAGATCCCGCGGCGCCAGCGCTCTCATCGCGTCGAGGTCGTTGTTGTGTCCGCGCGTCACGACCACGACATAGGCATGGGAGGGCAGAGCCGTCCGTTGAATCCACGTCGGGATGTCTTCGGTAATCACGGCGTTGGCGTCAGGGAATCGTTCGCGGTTGGCAAATTTTTCCCGATCGTCCACGACGTTGATCTTGAAGCCGACTTCGTGTGCCAGCCGCGCCAGGTGGTAACCGACGTGCCCCGCGCCGATGACGTAAAGCTCGGGCGAGGGTTCGATGGGCTCGATGTACACCTCCATCTGACCGCCGCAGATGAGGCCGGTCTCCTGCGCGAAGTCGTCGTCCAGCTCATATCGGACGAGCTGTGGGCGGCGGTTGGTGATGGCCTCTCGTGCCTTCCAGAATGCGTCGTTCTCGTAACAGCCGCCGCCGATGGTACCAACCGTCCGGCCGTCGCCGAACACGAGCATTTTGGCCCCGACACGCTGGGGTGTCGAACCCGTCGTCGACACGATCGTCACGAGCGCCGCGGGCTCGCCCCGTTCGAGCGCGTCTGCGACCGCCGCAAAGACTTCCTGGTTCATGGCTTCTAGGAATTATCACCCGAATGGCTGCGCCAGACCAGCGGCGACCGCGGAGCTGAAGGGGACGGTCAGTCGCGATGCAGCTCGCACATCTCCGTCGGTTGGGTTCCCGGCAGGAAGGCCTCGGTGATGACGTGTGGACAGCCGGGCTCCGGAAGCTTGCCGGTGTCGGCGTCGATGTCGACGAAGCTGACGCCCTCGGGAGGCTCGAACGACACGCTCTGATGTCCGGCGAGTGCGCGGCTCATGAACTGCGACCACATCGGCAGGGCGGCTTGCGCGCCCGAGAGACCGAGCGGCTGGTTGTCGTCGAACCCGACCCAGACGACCGTCAGGAGCTCCGGTGTGAACCCGGCGAACCAGGCGTCGCGCAGGTCGTTCGTGGTGCCGGTCTTACCTGCGCCATCGAGGGTGAATCCCTGGCCGCGCGCGCCGGCGCCGGTGCCTTCGTTGAGGACGCTCCGCATCATGTTGGTGACGAGATACGTCGCGGCCGGGTTGGCGATCGCCTTGGGAGCCGCGGCCTTGACCGGGAGGTCCTTACCCTCCCGCTCAACGCGGAGCAACGAGCGCAGCGGTCGCAGCGTCCCGAAGTTCGGAAAGATCGTGTAGGCGGTCGCGATCTCGAGCGGCGTGGCTTCGAATACGCCGAGCGCAATTGAGGGATACCCCTTCGGCGCATTGCCGACACCGAGCCGGCGCCAGAGCGCAGCGACCTTGTCGAATCCCGTCTGCTCCGCGACCTTGATGGTGGCCAGGTTACGCGAGCGCGCCAGCGCGTGGCGCCAGGTGATCGGGCCGTCGTACTCGTTCTCGTAGTTCGCCGGCTCCCACCAGCCCTCGTTCGTTTCCCAAGCCATCGGGCTGTCGTCGACAATCGCCGCCGGCGAGGCGTTCGTCGATCCCGCTTCGACGGCTTGCTGGAATGCAGCGAGGTAGACGAACGGCTTGAAGACGGAGCCCGGCTGCCGGCGCGACGTCACTGCCCGGTTGTATTGCGACTGGTTGTAGAAACGACCGCCGACCATGGCGAGGATCTCGCCGGTCCGGGGATCGACGGCGAGCAGGGCCGCTTCGGCACGGCCTTTCCGCTTCCGCCTGGAGAGCAGCTTGTCGACGTTGGCGAGGCCGTCGCGGACGGCGTCGAGCGCGAGTCGCTGCAGATGGAGATCGAGCGTCGTGTAGACGTCGACTGCCTCGGTGGTGGTCGTCGTCAAGCCGGGAAAGTCGCTGGCCAGCTGCTGGCCGACGTAGTCGACGAAGTACGGTGCTTCGGATTCGAGCGCGCGTTGGACGAGCGACAACGGTTCGGCGCTGGCCTGGTCGGCCGCCTCCTGCGTGATGTATCCCGAGTCGGCCATCGCCTGCAGGACGACATTTCGCCGCTCGCGGCACCGGGTCGGATTGTTGAAGGGGTTCAACGCCGACGGCGATTGGATGACGCCGGCAATGGTCGCCGCTTCGGCGAGCGAGACGTTGCTGACGTCCTTGCCGAAGAAAAGACGGGCCGCCTCGGGCACACCGCGAATGCCGAACGAGCCGCGCTGGCCGAGCGGGATGTCATTCAGATACAGCTCAAGGATTTCGTCCTTGGTCGCCCGGCGTTCGAGCACGAGCGCCATCGTCTGCTCCATCATCTTGCGCTTGAGCGATTTTTCGGGCGTGAGGAAGAAGTTCTTGACCAGCTGCTGGGTGATGGTGCTGCCGCCGACCAGGTACGGCGTGTCGCCGCGCAGATTGGTGACGATTGCGCCGATGCTGCGGATGACATCGACGCCCGGATGGTCGTAGAAGCGTCGATCCTCGATGGCCAGCACCGCCTGCGTCATGCGCTCGGGGATGGCGGCCAGCGCCACCGGCCGGCGTTTCTCACGTTCACCGCTGATGAGGGAGGTGAGAAGCGGCGCGTCGAGGACGACGCGGTCTCGTGCTTCGGATCCGAGCTGGAGGCGCTCGACGCGCTCGGACAGCTTCGGCGGCGGCCCGGGGCGCCGGGCAGCGCGCTGCACCGCCGGCACGGGCCGTTGAAAGGAAACTTTGATCAGTCGGCCGTTCAGGTCTTTCGTGCGACCCATGATCGACACGATCCCGTTGGCGACCGCGAACTCGCCCGGCTTCCCGGGTTCGAGGCGCTCGGCATACCCGAGATCGTTCAATCGATCGATGAGCTGATGGTCGGTGAGCGACTGTCCGCGGCGCAGTTCGAGCGGC
>JBKPSC010000442.1:0-8790 GCA_046734915.1 Acidobacteriota bacterium
CGGCGTCCGGCGTGTGGTGCGGTGCGACTGCTGGCGTGACACAGTGAGCCGCCGGCGCCTCGACAGCGCGAACATCCCCAAGCGCTACCAGCACTGCACCATCGCCAACTTCACGACTTACAACGAGTCGCTCGAACGCGCCGTCGTGCAAGCGGAGCGGCTTGCCGAGGCGTTTCCCGCCGTCGGCCGCGGGTTGTTCCTGGAAGGCCAGCCCGGCGTGGGCAAGACGCACCTCGCGGTGGCGGTATTGAAGCAAGTTGTGCAGACGACCGGCGCTCGCGGGCTCTTCTACGATACGCGCGACCTGTTGCGCATCATCCGGAGCACGTACAACGCGTCGACGCACACGACGGAGCTGGAGGTGCTGCGCCCGGTGATGACCGCCGACCTCCTGGTGCTCGACGATCTGGGCGCCGAGAAAACCTCGGAATGGGTGGAAGAAACGATGAACCTCATCGTCAACACCCGTTACAACGAGCGGCGGCCGACGATGTTCACGTCGAACTATAAGGACATTCCAGACGACACCGATCCCGACGCGCTGATCTTCCGGATTGGTTATCGGATGCGGTCACGGCTGCACGAGATGTGCGACTTCGTGGTGCTCGACGGCGCCGACTACCGCATGATGCCGGCGAACGGGAACGTCGACGACTTGCTGACGTTGTGGCATACGCGCAAGCGAACACTGCCGTCGGCGCGGTCGGGGCGCCAGGCCCGCGCGCAAATGCGCGAGCCGGGCGGGCGCGACAACCGGGCAGACCTGAAATGGCCGGGCGGGCGCGCGGGCAGTTGAGGTGCTGGGACTCTACGTACACGTTCCTTTCTGCGCCGCCATCTGCAACTACTGCAATTTCAATCGCGGCCTGTTCGACACCAATCAAAAGGCCCGATACGTAGAGGCGCTGCTCACCGAGATTCGGCGTGCTCCGGCCGAACCTGGGCCTGGAATTTCTCCCGAACCGGTGCCGCGACGAGCCGACACGATCTTCTTCGGCGGCGGGACCCCGTCGCTGCTGACCCCGTCCGAGATTGGCGCCATCATTGGCGCCTGCCGTACGTCGTTCGATTTGGACGACCAAGCGGAAATCACGCTCGAAGCGAATCCGGAGACGGTGGACGAGGCGACCCTCGGAGGGTTTCGCGAGGCCGGGATCAACCGTCTCAGTATTGGCGTGCAGTCTTTCAACGACGCCGAACTCCGCCGCCTGTCGCGGCTGCATGGGGCCGACCGCGCCCGCGGGGCATTCGCATCGGCGCGTGCCGCCGGATTCGAGAACGTGAGCCTCGATTTGATGATGTGGCTCCCGGGCCAGAGCGTGGCGCAGTGGCTTGCGTCGGTGGATGCCGCTATCGCTCTCGGACCCGACCACCTGTCGCTGTACCTGCTCGAGGTCTATCCGAACGCGCCGCTTCGCGAGGACATGGCGCGTGCCGCCTGGTCCCAGGCGCCAGACGAGGACGCCGCAGCGATGTATACAGAGGCCATGGAGCGGTTGGATCGGGCCGGATATCAACAGTACGAGATCTCAAATGTGGCTAAACCGGGACGCAAGTCCCGCCACAACTTGAAATATTGGCAGGACGGCGAGTGGCGAGGGTTCGGATGCGGCGCGCATTCGACGTGCAGCGGTGTCCGATGGAAGAACGCTTCGGCAACGGAACAATACATTGAAGCGGTCGCCGCGGGCGCAAGCGTCGTGACCGAGGTCCGCCAACTCGCTCCGGCCGAGCGGCTGGGCGACGCGCTGTTCACGGCCTTGAGGTTGACCGACGGCATTGACCTGCCCCAAATCCAGCTCCGGTATGGAGTAAACGTCTGGGCCCGTTACGGCGAGGAGCTCCAGCCCTTCGTCGACACCGGCATCCTCGAGCGGGGCGGCGACCGGCTCCGGCTGACACGTCAGGGAATGCTTCTTGCTCACGAGGTAATGACCGTTTTCGTCTAAGGCTGAGTACGCTAAAGTATCCCGCCTTTGGGTTTCCCTTTCGCGAAGGAGGACGCGATGATTCGAACGTTCGCGCCGGCTGTCCGACGCCGGCCACGGTGGATGGCACTTGGGCTGGCAGTGGCCGTTGTGCTGGCGGCGACGCCGTCTCGGTCAGCAGCTCAGGCTGCGGCCGCTCCGGCCCCGCGCGTGTTCGCGTCAGACGCGGGCATGGTGTTGAACTTCATCAAGGCTGACAAGACGGCCGACTTCGAGGCCGTCATTGTCAAGCTCAAGGAAGCCCTGCAAAAGAGCGAGAAGCCTGAACGGAAACAGCAGGCGGCGAGCTGGAAGGTGTTCAAGTCGCCGGATCCAGCGCAGGGTGGCAACGTCCTCTATGTGTTTGTCATCGACCCCTCGGTGAAAGGTGCCGATTACACCGTGTCGACGATTCTGAACGAGGCGTTTCCGCAGGAAGTGCAGGCGCTCTACAAGCAATACGCGGAGGCCTATGCCTCCGGACAGAACTTCGTCAACCTCTCACTCGTGTCGGACTTCAAATAGCACGCGCCGATCGGATGCAGGATTGCAGGATAGGCTGCAATCCTGCGACTCTCAGCTTCTTAGAATTTCAGGTTCAGTCCGGCATAGAGGCGATGCGACGGCGAGTAGAGCGCATCGCTGCCGAGCTTGAAGACGCGATAATCGAGGCGCAGCCGCAACGGACCGGCCAACGTCACCTTCACGCCGCCGCCCGTATTTGCCCCCACACCCGTCTCTTCGAACGCCTGCAGACGCTCGCGGTAGATGCCTCCACCGAAGGTGAAGTACGGCTGCATCCGCATCACGGAGACTGGCGTCTGCAGGAGCAGGTTCGCCATTCCGGTCTTCAACGACGGTGCTCCCTCCAATATGTCGTCGGAGGTGGCGGAATATTCGAACTCGAAGCCCACGATGAGCAAGCCTGCCCCGACGGCAAAGCCCTTGACCGAGCGATTGCTGGGAGTCGTGTCCGTACCGAGAAATCCCGTGATATCAGCGGCGGCGGGCTTCACCGAGACGAAGAGCAAAACCAGCGCGACAAGACCAGGTAGACGTCTCATGGACCCTCCTGCCGATAGAATAGCTGAACCACACGGCCGAGCCGGGTGGGCGGGGAGGACTTCCGATGACCGCTCGTCACGTCTGTGCCGTTTCCGTCGGCTGCGTGATGTTTTCGCTCGTGCTCGAGGCCGACACGCTCGTGCTGCGTGACGGGCGGCGGGTACCGGGTACCCTGGTCGCGGTGCGCGACGGGCTCGTCGAGTTCGAGGCCGAACGATCCGAATTCGGCGGTCGCGACCGCCTCCGTCTGGATCGGGACGAGATCGTGCGCATCGAGTTCAACGACGGACGGGACCGTCCAGCCTTCGGAGGCGGGCCCGCCACCGGCGGTGGACGCCCATTCGGCCTCCGCGAGCGCGACGTGCGCGTCGATGCCAGGACGCCGTGGACGGACACCGGCGTGGTCGTGCGACAGGGGCAGAGTGTCTACTTTTCAGCGAGCGGCCGTGTGCGGTGGGGACCCAGCCGCCAGGATGGGCCCGAGGGTGAACACGGATCCCGGCGGAACGATGGCCGGCCGATTCCGAGCCGGCCCGCCGCCGCGCTCATCGGACGCGTCGGCGAGGGCGACGACTATTTCTTCATCGGCGACAGCGGCGAAGGCATCCGGATGCGTTCGACTGGCCGGCTGTCTCTCGGCATCAACGACGACTTTTTGAACGACAACTCGGGATCGTTCAGCGTCACCGTCGCTCACTGACGGTCTCAGGCTTCAGGCTTTGGGCTCCGGGCTGCAGGAAATTCAGGCTCCAGGCTCTAGTCTCCTGGCTCCAGGTACAAGGCTCGGTGACTCCGGCAAAGGACCCGAAGCCTGGAGCCTAGAGCCCGAAGCCTGATACGCTTTTCCCCGGAATGGATTTCCGACCCACGGACGAGCAGAGTCTCCTTCGGCGGAGCGTCCGCGAGTTCGCCGAGATCGAGATTCGACCACATGTCCGCGAGTGGGACGAGGCCGAGCACTTCCCGGTCGAATTGCTGCCCCGCCTGGCGGAGCAAGGGCTCATGGGCATGCAGTTTCCCGAGTCATATGGCGGCTCGGGACTGTCGGCCGTCGACTACTGCATCTGCATTGAAGAGCTCGCCCGCGTGGATCCGGGCATCGCCCTCTCGGTGGCTGCGCACAACGGCCTCTGCTCGTCTCACATCTATCTCTTTGGCTCCGACGCACAAAAGCAGAAGTACCTCGTGCCGCTGGCCTCTGGGCAGAAGCTTGGTGCGTGGGGACTGACCGAGTCCACCTCCGGCAGCGACGCCGCCGGCATGCGAACGACGGCGACTCGAGTCGACGGCGGTTTCGTGCTCAACGGATCGAAGACCTTCATCACGCATGGCCGCGCCGGCGACACCATGGTGGTCATGGCGGTGACCGACCGCAGCAAAGGCCGCCACGGTATCTCGGCCTTCGTCGTCGAGCGTGGCACCCCTGGTCTGACGGCCGGGAAGAAGGAGACCAAGCTGGGGATGCGCGCCAGTGAGACATGCGAGGTCCTGTTCGAGAACTGCCGCATTCCCGCCGATCAGTTGCTTGGGACGGAGGGTCAGGGCTTCGTCAACACGATGCAGGTGCTCGACGCCGGTCGCATCGGCATTGCCGCGTTGTCGGTCGGCCTCGCGCAGGGCGCGTACGAGGCCGCTCTCCGCTACGCACAGGAACGCCGGGCATTTGGCAAGACGATCAGCGCGTTCCAGGCGATTCAGTGGAAGCTCGCCGACACGGCGACGCGCATCGAGGCCGCCCGCCTCCTCACCTACCGGGCCGCTTATCTGAAGGATAAAGGGGGGCGGACGACTCTGGAATCGTCGATGGCCAAGCTGTACGCGAGCGAGATCGCCGTGCAGGCGGCTGACGACTGCGTGCAGATTCACGGCGGCTATGGTTTCGTGAAAGATTATCCAGCCGAGAAGTTCTTCCGGGACGTCAAGCTGACGACGATCGGCGAGGGGACGAGCGAGATTCAACGGCTCGTCATCGCCAGGCAGTTGCTGACGCGATGATGCCAACGGAGGAGCCTCGCCAGACGTGACGCTGCCACTCGCCGAAGGCCTGCTGCGCGGCGAGGTTCGCGCCATCGCCCGCGCGATCTCGCTCGTCGAAGACGAGGGCGCGGCCGGCGCGGATCTCATCAGGGCGGTGTTTCGCCACTCGGGCCGCGCCTATCTGGTCGGCGTGACCGGTCCGCCCGGAGCGGGAAAGAGCACCCTGGTCGACCGCCTGACGAAGACGATTCGACAGAGCGGCGCCACGGTCGGAATCGTTGCCGTCGACCCCACCAGTCCGTTCACCGGCGGAGCCGTCCTCGGCGATCGGGTCCGCATGCAGGCACATGCCGCCGACCCTGGCGTGTTCATCCGGAGCATGGCGACGCGCGGGCACCTGGGCGGGCTGTCGCGCGCGACCGCCGACGCGGCCATAATTCTGGACGCGGCCGGCCGTGAAATCGTGCTCATCGAAACAGTTGGAGTCGGTCAGGACGAAGTCGACATCGTCCGCACAGCCGACGTTTCGATTGTGGCCCTCGTGCCGGGGGCCGGAGACGAGGTGCAGGCGCTGAAGGCCGGCATCATGGAAATCGCCGACATCTTCGTCATCAACAAAGCGGATCGGGAGGACGCGGACCGGCTCGTGTCGGCCGTTGAAGCGACCCTCTCGCTCCACACATACGGCCCTGACGACTGGCGGCCGCCGATTGTGAAGACCGTCGCCACGACCGGCGCCGGCATCGACGCGCTCTGGGCGGCCGTCGGCGAATTCCGGGCGCATGCGCAGCGGCTTGGCACGACGCGACGGCGGACCCGCAGCGAGCACCGGTTGCAAGAACTCGTCGGCCAGCGTTTTCTCGAGCACCTCCAACGTCACGTTCTGACGCCGGCCGAATGGGCGAAGACCGTCGAGGCGCTAACCGACCGAACGCTGGATCCGTACACGGCTGCGGACGGACTCATCGGCCGCGTGGCGGCTTCGTGGAGTGAATCGCATTGAAGGCCTGGCTCGATCACGTCGGCATCGCGGTCGACAACGTCGCGGACGCGCTGTCGTTTTACCGCGATGCACTGGGCCTCGAGATCGAGGGCACCGAGGACGTGCCCAGCCAGCGCGTGCGGGCGCATTTCGTCCGGACCGGTGCCGCCGCACTCGAGCTCCTCGAGGGTACGGCACCGGATTCGCCCATCACCCGCTACGTGGGGAAGCGCGGGCCGGGGCTGCATCACATCACGTTGCGCGTCGACGACATCGCGGCAGCGCTTGCGCAGGTGAAAGCGCGCGGCGTGCGCCTCATCGACGAAGCACCGCGGCCAGGGGCCGAGGGCGCGCTGGTCGCGTTCATCCACCCGTCCGCAGCGCACGGCGTTCTGGTCGAGCTCAAGCAGTCACGGTCCGGCGCTCACACCGTCGCGGACGCGTCGCCGGCGTTCAAACCGCCAGACGTCGAAGCGCAGCGGATCTCGCGGTACCCGCTTGGCGATCTCGAGCTCATCTCTCTGTATGACGGCTTCTTCAGACTGGACGGCGGCTCGATGTTCGGCGTCGTGCCGCGCACGCTCTGGTCAACTCGAGTCCCGCCCGACGATCGTCACCGCATCGTCCTGGCCATGCGGCCGCTGCTCGTCCGCGGCACCCGGACGATGCTCATCGATGCCGGGATTGGGAATAAGGAAGACGCGAGGTTCGCGGACATTTATGGATTCGACCGCGGCCGGCACCTCGATCACGCGCTGGCCGAAGCCGGCATCGCCCCCGAGGACATCGATATCGTGCTCGCCACCCACTTGCATTTCGATCACGCCGGCGGGTTCACAATCCGGGATGCCTCGGGGCGCGTCCGCCCACGCTTCCCGCGCGCGCAGTACGTGGTGAGGCGAGGTGAGTGGGAGGATGCGACGCATCCACATGAGCGCAATAGAGCCAGCTACCTGCCGCCGAACTTCGTTCCGCTCGCCGATGCGGGCGTGCTCGCGCTGGTCGACGACGATCAGACGATCATGCCTGGGGTTCGCGTGCAGCGGACCCCTGGGCACACTGCACACCATCAGAGCGTGTGGATACAATCGGGTGGCCGCCACGCCGTCTTTGCCGCCGACGTGATCCCGATGACCCCGCATGTCGCCGAACCATGGATCATGGGGTTCGACCTGTGCCCTGTGGAGACGCTGGCGACGAAGAAGGTGCTGCTGCGCGAGATCGAGGAGCGTGACGCCCTCATCTTCTTCGAGCACGATCCGCACATACCGGCAGGCCATCTGCACGGACCGGCGGGAAAACGCACGGTGCAGTCCGTGTAAGACCCTTCCACTCATCTAGCGGGCGACGACGACATATGACACCAACGATCGGCATCATCGGCGGGAGCGGCCTGTACGACATGGCGGAGCTGCTCGAGCGCGAGGAACGCGTGGTCAAGACGCCATTCGGCGACCCGTCCGGACCGTATGTGTTGGGCACCTTGCGGGGCCGGCGCGTTGCCTTCCTTGCGCGGCACGGCGTCGGGCATCGGTTGATGCCCTCGGAACTGAACTTTCGCGCGAACATCTACGGCTTCAAGGCGCTCGGCGTCCAACGCCTGCTGTCGGCGAGCGCGGTCGGCAGCCTGAAGCACGAATACAAGCCGCTCGACATCCTCGTGCCCGATCAGTTCTTCGATCGGACGAAAGGCCGCATCAGCACGTTCTTCGGCAACGGGCTGGTCGTTCACATCGCGTTTGCGCACCCGGTGTGCGCCGACCTGTCGGCAGTCGCCGCTGACGCCGCCGAGTCGGTCGGGGCGACGGTGCATCGCGGCGGCACCTACGTGAACATGGAGGGCCCGCAATTCTCGACGCTCGCCGAATCGAAGCTGTATCGATCGTGGGGCATGGATGTCATCGGGATGACGAACCTGCAGGAAGCGAAGCTCGCGCGCGAGGCCGAGATGTGTTACGCAACGCTGGCGCTCGTGACCGATTACGACTCCTGGCATCCCGACCACGACTCGGTCACCGTCGATCTCATCGTCGCGAACTTGATGCAGAACGCGGCAACGGCTCAGAAGACCATCGCCGAGGCCGTGGCGCGACTGGATGGCGCGCGCACCTGTTCGTGCAAGGACGCGCTCGCCACGGCGATCATCACCCGACCGGATCAGATTCCAGCAGCGGTCAAAGACGACCTCGCGCTCCTGATATCAAAGTATGTCAAGTGACGCTCTCCCGAAAGTGACGCGACTCTCCCGAGCGAGCATATGAAGATAGTGGTAACCGGTTCGATTGCGTTTGATTACCTGATGTCCTTCCCCGGTGCCTTCACCGAGCACTTCCTGCCGGAACACATGCACCGGGTCAGCCTGAGCTTTCTCGTCGACACGATGGACAAAAGGCGCGGCGGCTGTGCGCCGAACATCGCCTACACCTTGGCGCTGCTCGGCGAGCGGCCGCTGCTCATGGCCACGGCCGGCGAGGATTTCGGCGAGTACCGGGAGTGGCTCGAGGCGGCCGGCATCGACACGACCTACGTCCGGCAGGTGCCTGGCAAGTTCACCGCGTCGTTTTTCTGCAGCACCGATCAGCACAACAACCAGATTGCCTCCTTCTACACGGGTGCCATGGCTCACGCCGGCGAGCTGTCGTTCAGGGATGTGCCGGACTGCGGAATGGCGATCGTCTCGCCGAACGATCCGGGCGCGATGATTCAGTACGCGGACGAGTGCCGAGCGCTCGGGATCAGATACATCTTCGATCCCGGACAGCAATGCGCGCGGATGTCAGGCAACGAGCTGAAAGAGGG
>JBKPSC010000443.1:0-20092 GCA_046734915.1 Acidobacteriota bacterium
CAGGTCCGCGCGTGGTTCTCGGCCGTGCTGGGAAACGGCGACAGCGTGATCATGCTGCCGCTTCCCCTCTTTCACGTCTACGGTAATGTCGGCGTCCAGGCGCTGGCCCTCATGACGGGCAATCCGCTGTCGCTCGTCCCCAACCCGCGCGACATCAACGATCTGTTGGCAACGATCAAGGCGGTGAAGCCCGCGTTCTTCAATGGTGTGCCGACGTTGTACGTCGCACTGCTCAATCACCCCGATGTCCAGCAAGGCAAAGTCGATTTCAAGTCGATCCGCGTCTGCGTCTGCGGGGCGGCGGCGTTGATGGCGGAGACGAAGCAGCGCTTCGAGTCGATGACTGGCGGACGCATCGTCGAAGGCTATTCGCTGACGGAAGCGATGATGGCGCTGGTCGTGAATCCGGTGAGCGGCACGAACAAGACGGGATCGGTCGGCATGCCGCTGCCGGATGTTCAGGTTCGCGTCTACGACGCTGACGAGGGCGTGAAGGAAATGCCACGGAACGAGGTCGGCGAGATCTGCATCGCCGGGGCGCAATTGATGGTCGGGTTCTGGCATCGGCCGACCGAGACGGCCACGGTCCTGCGCGATCACGTGGACGACGCCGGGCCGAGACGATGGCTGCATACCGGCGACCTCGGCTATCTCGACGACGACGGTTATCTGTTCATCGTCGACCGGAAGAAGGACCTCATCAAGACCAGCGGTTATCAGGTGTGGCCGCGGGAGATCGAAGAAACGCTGGCGTCGCATCCAGCAGTCGCGGAGGTCGGCGTCGCCGGCGTCCCTGACGATATGAAAGGCGAGGCGGTTCGAGCTTGGGTGGTCCTGCGCAGCGGCGAACGCGCCACCGAAACCGACCTGCGCAGCTTCTGCAAAGAGCGCCTGGCGCCCTACAAAGTGCCGTCGAGGATCGAGCTGCGCACCGAGCTGCCCAAGACCATGGTCGGAAAGGTGCTTCGCCGCGCGCTTCGAGAGGAAGCCGAGGCCGCCGTCAACGGTCCGGGCTCGTAGCGTCGCCCGAAGTGTCGAACCGCCGGCGCCGCCGGCGGCGAAGTGCTAGAGCGGCGAGGACGCCGACGAGTCCGACGCCTGGCGCCCACAGCGTCTGCAGACGGGATGAAGTCGTGATAGTGACCGTGTCAGGCCAGTCTGCGAGTTCCGCAGTTCCCGTCCAGCGGTCCGCCGCCTGACTCCATGCGAGCGGCGGAAGGCTCCCCGCGGGCTGTCGAGTGCCCGGCGGGAGTGTGACAGTCAACGCGATGGTCCGACCGGCCGGAACGTGCGGCATCGCGCAGCGAAGCTCATGTGGATCTTGCGTGACCTGAGGTTTGTAGGTCGCCGTTGAGCGGAAGCCCTCTCCCTTCGCCGAAACCGCGCAGCGCCCGTCGGCGAAGAGCTCTATCGACACCAGGTCAGCGGCCTGAGCGTACGTCGAGCCGGCCAGCGCGAGCATCAGGCCGTATGCCGCCAGCCTCCGCGTAAGTCTTGCGACCATCGTCAGTTGAGGCCGTGAGCCCCTCGCCTCGTCAATTGCGCATTGGTTGGTGAGGGTCGCTAATGTCACAGATATCGGCTTCAACCCCAGCCGCCCACATCCGCGATCACCGCAGCGTGCTCGCCGCCGCTGAAAAGCGCCTGCTGGTGGCGATTGCCGGGCGCGTGCCGGCCTGGATTGGCTCGGATCACCTGTCCGTCCTCGGTCTCGTGGGCATCATCCTGACGGGCGCGAGCTTCGCGCTGATGGCCGTCACGCCGCTGGCGGCGTATGCCGTGCCGGTGATGCTCGTCGTGAACTGGTTTGGAGACAGCCTCGACGGCACGCTCGCCCGCGTCCGCGAACAGCAGCGGCCACGCTACGGCTATTACGTGGATCACGTCATCGACATCGCCGGCACCGCGGTGCTGATGGCCGGTCTGGCCTGCTCGACCATCATGAGTCCGCTGCTGGCGCTGGCTTTGTTGTGCGCCTACCTGCTGCTTTGCGCGGAGTCATATCTGGGCGCGAACGCCTCGGGCGTCTTCAGGATGTCGTTTCTGGGCTTCGGTCCAACCGAGCTGCGCCTGGTGCTCATTGCGGGCGCACTGAAAGTGGCGGTATCACCCAACGTCACCGCCCCACTGCTCGGATCCGTTCGCCTCTTCGATCTCGGCGGCGTCATCGCCCTCATTGGATTGACGGGAGCGTTCCTGGCATCCGCCATTCGCATGACCATGCTGCTCTATGCAGCGGAGCCGCTGCCCGCACCACGACGGATCGAGAGGGTCGCATGATCGGCCGGCCCGCGGCGTTCGTCATCGTCGGCGCGGTTGGATTCGTCCTGCAGATCACAGTGCTGAAGCTGCTCACATCCGCAGGGTGGCCGCTCATGCCGGCCACCGCGGCGGCCGTCGAGCTCGCCGTACTGCACAATTTCTGTTGGCACGAGCGCTGGACGTGGGGCGATCAGCAGCATTCGGAGCGCTGGTTGGCCCGGCTCGTCCGGTTCCACGCCGCAAATGGGGTCATTTCCCTCGTCACGAACGTCCTGCTCACGTCGCTTCTCTCTCACGCGCTGCGGTTGCCGCCGGTGCCGGCGAATGCAATTGCGGTCGGAGCGTCAGCCATCGCCAACTTCATCGCTGCCGATCGATGGGTCTTCGTACGGGCCGGCGCCACTGTGCTCGCGATGACTGTGGTGGCGGTGCCTGACGCCGCGGCCGCACCGTCCCGAGCGACGCTCGATGCGTGGGACGCCTACGTCAAAGCGTTCGAGTCCGCGGACTCGCATGCGCCCCGCGGCGCCTGTCCGACCGGTGCTGAACCGGAGGGCGAGTCGGCCGCAGTGCCAGGAGGCATGATTCACCGGTGGACCGGCTGCACTGTCATCCGAGACACCACCGTCAACGCGCTCGTCGACCGCCTTGTACGTGCCGGGACCCCGCCGCCGCAGGAAGACGTCCTCGAGGCACGGCTCCTCTCGAGGCACGACGATCACCTTCGGGTGTATCTGAAGCTCGTTCGCCGGACCATCGTCACAGTCACTTACGATACGGAACACGAGATGGTCTTTCATCGGCTCTCGCCGCAGGCGGCCTCGAGCCGCAGCGTCGCGACGCGCATCGTTCAATCCGACGGCGGCGACCACGGATTCCTTTGGCGGCTGAACTCCTACTGGACCTACACGCAGCAGGGGCGAGACGTCCGCATCGAGCTCGTTTCGCTTTCACTCAGCCGAAGTGTGCCGCTGGTGATCAAGCCGATTGCGGGACCAATCATCTCGGGCGTGGCGCGCGAGTCGGTCACGCGAACGCTGGACGCGCTCCGGCGGTTTCTCGAGGGGGCGAACGGAGCGAATTCTGCGGACTAGCCGACGACTGGAGCGGCTACGATGACACTGGCCGCCTCGAGGGCAGCGCGGATCCGTGCAGCTCTTCGAGCGGCGCCGGGCGCGTCGCCGTGGATGCAGATCGTCTCGACGGGCATCGGGATGGTCGATCCGTCGAGGCTCACGACCTCACCGTTGACCGCGAGTTGCACGGCCTGGCGCGCCGCCGCGTCATCGTCGTCCAGCACCGCTCCGCGAACCGAGCGCGGCACGAGCCATCCACTCGCCTCGTACGCACGGTCGGCGAAGCCCTCGCGCACGATGCGCAAGCCCGCGCTCGTACCGGCCGTCGCGAGCACGGAATTTGGCGGTGCGAAGAGCGCCAGCGAACGATCGTAGGCGACGATGGCGCGTGCAACCGCGGCGGCAAGTGCAGCGTCGCGAACCGCCATGTTGTACAGCGCGCCGTGCGGTTTCACATGCCGCAAAGAAGCACCTTCCGCGTTCGCAACCCCAGCTACTGACGCGATTTGATACAACACGGCATCTTCTACTTCCCATTCGGCAAGATGCATCTCTCTGCGGCCGAAGCCCGCGAGATCGGGAAACGACGGATGCGCGCCGATCGCGACGCCGTGCCGAGCAGCCAGTCGAATTGTTCGGCGAAGAACGGTGGGATCGCCGCCGTGAAAGCCCGCGGCGATGTTGGCTGACGTGATGGCGGGCATCAGCGCCTCGTCATCACCAATGACGTAAATGCCGAAGGATTCGCCGAGGTCGGCGTTGAGGTCGATGAACACGGCGCTGAAGCGCTAAGGTCGAGCCGGCGCGCTCGACATGGTCTCGCACAAGCGGCGTGATTGTACAAAACAAGAGGGCACCACGTGATTGCGGTACCCTCCTGCTCCATCGGCCTGGCTCCCCCAGCATTCACGGCGCCCTGCCGTAATCAGACCGATGACGCACCAATCATAGTCGCAAGGCGCGTGCCCACTGCGAGTTGGGCAAAAAATTGAGGTCCGCCCACCAGTATCGTCAGATCGACACACAACTTCGTGATTGAACTTACAAATCTGTGCATCAGCGAGAGGACTGAATCACGCCGAGGCGCTCGCGATCATATCGTCCTGCTTGCACACGGGTGCACCATTCGCGATGCGAGAAATACCAGCGGACGGTCTCACGTAGGCCCTCGTCGAACGCCTGCTTGGGCGACCACCCAAGTTCGCGCCGAATCTTGGCCGCATCGATCGCGTAGCGCCGATCGTGACCCGGACGGTCTTCGACGAACGTGCGGAGATCGCGATAACTCCCGACGCCGTTAAGCGCGGGATTGCCAGCGGCCGGCGCGCACGACTCGAGGGCTTCACAGATCGCGTCGACGACCTGCACGTTCGTGCACTCGTTGTCCGCCCCGAGGTTGTAGCTTTGGCCGACGTGCCCCTTCTCTAGCACCAGCGCGAGCCCGGCGCAGTGATCGGCCACGTGCAGCCAGTCGCGAATCTGCCCTCCGTCGCCGTAGATCGGCAGCGGCCGGCCCTCGAGGGCATTCAGGATCATCAGCGGAATCAGCTTCTCGGGATACTGATACGGGCCGTAGTTGTTCGAACAATTCGTCAGGATGACTGGGAGCCCGTAGGTGTGAAAGCAGGCGCGCGCGAGATGATCCGCGGCGGCCTTGCTGGCAGCGTACGGTGAGGTGGGAGCGTAAGGACTGTCCTCGGTGAACCGGCCGTTCGGCCCGAGCGCGCCGAATACCTCGTCGGTCGACACGTGCACGAAGCGAAATGCGCGCTGGTCGGCTGACTCCATCGCGCGCCAGTAGCGGCGTGCGGCCTCGAGCAGCACGAAGGTGCCGACGACGTTCGTGTCGACAAACGCGCGAGGATCGTCAATCGACCGGTCGACATGTGTTTCCGCGGCGAGATTGAGCACGGCGCGCGGCCGTTCGACGTCGAAGAGCTCCCGCATCGCCGGCTCGTCGGCGATATCGGCGTTGACGAAGCGGACCCGGGGCGCATCGAGTACGCCTTCGAGGCTGAGCAGGCTGCCCGCGTAGGAAAGCTTGTCGACGATGATCAGACGATCGTTCGTGTGCGCGAGAAGGTGTCGCGCCAGGTTGCAGCCGATGAACCCGGCACCCCCGGTAACGACAAGGGCCATCGCGCTCAATTGTAGGTCAGGCCGTCAGACCGCAGCGCCTTCGGGATATTGCAGAGCGAGCTTCAGCTCCTTGGTCAGCGATTCCACCGTCGTGGCGCCGCGCTTCCACTGACCCTCGGTTTCGAATCGCAGGTCGCCGATGCGCCGGCCCCACGGTGCGATGACGCGGCCGATAGCGCGGAAGTCCGCTCGCTCGGCGTGTTCCTGATCGAGGCGGCGGATGACATCGGGCGCGACCCGGATGAAGGCGCGGAGCGCCGGGGCCGTCCGGATGCTGTACTTGCGGCCGTTCCACGCGCCGTTGAAGACCAGCGCGATCTGCTTGAAGTAGTTGACGAAGAATTTCTTGGCGTCTTCGTGCGCCTCGCCGCTTTTTCGCGGGCCATTGAAGAGTCCGGCCGCGAAGAGCTTCTTGAACTCCTGGGCCAGCGGCGCCTGCGCGACGCGGCCGTGCCCGACGCCGAGCAACTTGATCTCCCCGTACAGCGGGCTGTCCTCGCGGTCGTTGAGCGCGCGCACGACATCGTGCGCCGTGGCCAGGGCGTCGTCTCGATAGAGCTGGCGGCCGGAGAGGCTGACGAGGTGCGACGCGTTCAACCGGGTGTGCTTCGCGTTGATGGTGACGAACATCTGGACGACGTGGTCCTCGGGCAGGCGATCGAAGATGATCGCCGGAACGCTGAAGTCCTCGCCCTCGAACCGGTCGATGTCGGCGTGAAGAGCCAGCAGACGGTGCTGGCCGTCGATGGCGCGCAGGATGCCCTCGCGTTCCGGGACCTTGAGGACACCAACGCGCGCGTTGCCTTCAGACGGCGAGAACGTCAGCTTCTCGTCGCAGCTGATGATGACGGCGCCGGGAATGGACGGCAGGTCGCGGGCCTGGCGACACTGTTCGTAGTACTGGACCAGTTCATCGATCTTTTTTCGGATGATCTGCCGTTGGTAGGCCTTCTCGCTCGACGCAATCCGGCGCTCCAGGAGGTCCCAATTAACCTTTGAGGGGGCCGCCCCGGGTCGCGGCCGGTTGCCGCGGACGCCCGCCTGGGAGCCGTCGGCATAGTTCAGAACCTCGAATCGAACCAGCTTGTCGATGTCACCAGCAGTCAGCGACGCCTGATAGAACTGGACGCCAAACTGCTGCATCCGGATCGCAGCCACGTTGATCATAGGTTCACACCCGCTCCGGCCGGGCCGGCCCGGCAAACACGGTCAAAGAGCCGGATTTTACTGACCGGGACGTGACCATCTCAACGGTTTTCTTGGCATTTTTCCGCCCGAGCTGCACCATATCTCAGTCTGGAGAGTTGTACAAGCTCTTGCCTAGCAGTCACTTCTGTTCAATGCCAAAGTCGGTTGGGGCGGAGTCCCTCTCCGAGCCGGTAGAGCCTGACGGGCGGGAGGTGGCAGAGCTAGCTCTTCTTTTTCCAGTCGGCGGCCGACTCGCCTTCTGAAGGCGCTCAGAGAATCTGGAAGACTCTGTAGCTCGTTCGTTGCGGCACCGTGAAGGGAACGCCGACGCACACAATGCTGTTCAACCAGCCGTACTTCTCCGAGCTCGTCTCGAACACCGGCGTCGTCCGCCAGTAGCGCTCGCCGCCTTGCGGCGTGTGGATGACGCCCCTGTAGGTGACATAGATTCGCTGATTGTCGTCGGTCAGAAAGATCGTCCGGACGTCCAGCACCCGGAGCGTGGGATTGATCGTGGTGAGCCAATCACCGCCCGGCCCGAGCACGGTGCCTTTGAGCTTGGGACCCTCGAAGGTGCCTCCGGTGACCGCGACGATGTTTCGAGATCCGACCGGACCGCTGCCGAGCCCGCCCGTTTCCAGAATCATGTCGAGGAGGAACTCCGACTTGAGCGCTGCAGGCCGATCGCCTGGCGCCGCTGACTGCTCGGCAGAGAGGGAAGAAGTCCGCCCGCCGGCAAAACCGGCGGCAACGCTCATCGCACCCAATCTGGCCAGCTCTCGACGACTCAATTTCAGCGACATCTCGAATCTCCTTCGAGCTAGGGACGCAGGAACACGAGGCTAGAGGTTAACCTACCCGCCTTAGTTAGAATTCCCGCATGCGCATCAAAGCTGTCGTCTTTGCCGCTCTCGCCGGAATTGCCGCGGCGTGCTCGAGCCCAGCCCCGCCGCCGGCGTCTCTCGTGCTGAGAAACGGCAAGATCGTGACCGTCAGCGACGCGAAGCCAGAGGCGCAAGCAATCGCCGTGCAGGGCGACACGATTGCCGCCGTCGGCACGACCGAGGAGATCGCCGCATATGTCGGTCCCGACACGGAAGTCGTCGACCTCGGGGGGCAGCTGGCGATTCCAGGATTCATCGAAGGGCACGGACACTTCACCGGCGTCGGTCAGGCTGCGACGCAACTGAAGCTCGCGGATGCTCAGACCTGGGACGACATCGTCACCATGGTCGCCGACGCGGCGTCGCGAGCGCAGGCGGGCGAGTGGATCCTCGGCCGCGGCTGGCACCAGGAGAAATGGAGCCGTCCGCCCGCGCCGGCGGTCGAAGGCTTCCCCGTGCACGACGCGCTGAGCAAGGTCTCGCCCAACAACCCGGTCTGGCTCACCCACGCCAGCGGTCATGCGTCGTTTGCGAATGCCAGGGCGATGGCGCTGGCCAACGTGACGCGGACGACGCGCAATCCGGAGGGCGGCGAGATTCTGCGCGACGGCCGAGGCAATCCGACCGGCCTCTTCCGCGAGACGGCATCGGGGCTCATCGGCGCCGCCCGTCAGCAGGACCGCGCGAATATGAACGCCCAGGCCGTCGAGGCGGAAACGCGCAAGTTCATCGATCTCGCGAACCGCGAGGCCGTCAGCAAGGGCATCACCAGCTGGCAAGACGCCGGATCACCCTTCCGCAGCATTGATGTCTTCAAGAAGGTCGCCGCCGAAGGGCAAATGATGGTTCGCCTGTGGTCGATGGTGCGCGACACCAACGAAGAGATGGCGGCCAAGCTCGCCGAGTATCGAGTGATCGAGGGGTACGGACGCCATTTGACCATTCGCGCCATCAAGCACCAGATCGACGGCGCGCTCGGGTCGCGTGGCGCGTGGCTGCTCGAGCCGTACAACGACCTTCCGGGCAGCACCGGGCTCAACACCACACCGCTCGAGACAATCCGCGAAACCGCGCGGCTCGCGCTCGAGCACGATTACCAGCTGTGCGTGCATGCGATTGGCGACCGCGCCAATCGCGAGACGCTTGACATCTTTGAACAGGCGATGAGAAGCCGCCCGGACAAGCAGAACGTCCGCTGGCGCATCGAGCATGCCCAGCACTTGAACTCGGCCGACATCCCGAGGTTCTCGCGCCTCGGCGTCATCGCGTCGATGCAGGGCATCCACGCGACCTCTGATGCGCCATTCGTGCTGGCGCGCCTCGGCCCCGAGCGGGCTGAAGAGGGCGCCTACGTCTGGCAGAAGCTGATGAAATCCGGTGTCGTCGTCTCGAACGGCACCGACGCACCGGTCGAGGACGCGAATCCGATTCCGAACTTCTACGCCAGCGTCACGCGCAAGACGAAAGATGGCTCGGTCTTCTATGGCGATCAGAAGATGTCGCGCGTCGAGGCACTGAAGTCTTACACGTTGAGCGCCGCCTACGCCGCCTTCGAGGAAGGACAGAAAGGATCGCTCGAGCCCGGCAAGCTCGCCGACATCGTGATCCTGTCAAAGGACATCATGACGGTTCCTGACGATCAGATCGCCGACACTCAGGTCATGCGAACGATTATCGGGGGAAAGACCGTCTACGAAAAATGAAGGAATGAGGGAACGGGGGAATGAGGGAATGGAAATGGGGAAATGAGAGAATCCCCATTCGATTCCCTATCAACGATTCCCTGATTTGCATTCCGTCATTCCCTGATTCCCTCATGCCCTCATTGGTTCGGAAGACTGAATGCGAGATATTCCCCCGAGTAGTTTCCACCGCTGACGGCGACGATGATGTACTGCTTGCCGTCGACGGAGTAGGTCATGGGTGATCCGCTCTGTGCCGCCGGCATCCAGACCCGGCCGACTTCCTCACCGGTCTGCTTGTTGTAGGCGCGGAACATCGCACCGCGTGGATGGTCCGGCGTCGTCGTCACGATCGGATCGCCGGCGATGACCAGCGTCTTCGTAATCAGCACTCCGACGACACCCTGCTGGCCGGTCTTCGGCACGTTGATGCCCTTGAGCAGCGGATGGTTGCGGACGACGTCCGGCGTGTCGCCGTGGGGCACTTTGAACAGCAGCTCGCCCTTGTCCACGTTGATCGCCGACAGCACGCCGTACGGCGGCTTCACGATGGGCAGCCCCTGGACGCTGAGCGCCCCACCACCTCCGCCCTGAGGCGGCGGCGGTGTCGCGTTGGCCGGACGGCCCAGCAGCTGATTGAGCTTGGCCTGCCCGGTGCTGACGTTCGGCGCGTCGGCGGCGCTCCCAAAGCCGGGACCCTCGTTGATCCGGAACTCCTGGCCGGCGCGGCCCGGCAGGTAACGGACGTCAGAGAAGCCAGGAGGTGGCTCCACCAGACCGAGCGGCGAGACACCGGCGTTGGCCGCCTGCGAATAGAAGATGTGCGTCTCCGGATCGAACCCGGCGCCCGGCCAGTTCGTGCCGCCGCCCAGCGTGCCCAGTGTGATCGCTGCCAGCGGTCCACCGACCTTGCTGACGACCGCGGGCAGGAACATCGGCCCCAGCCTGTACAGCTTCACCGCCTCGCGCGCCATGGTGTTGATCTCTGGCGTGAAGTCGGCGAGCTCGTCGAGCGTCACCGATTGACGGGCGTAGGCGGGTGGTTTGGTCGGGAAGGGCTGCGTCGGCGAGGTCTTCTCGCCCGGCACGTCCGACTGCGGCACGGGCCGCTCCTCGATCGGCCACACCGGCTGACCGGTGATGCGGTCGAAGACGTAGAGAAACGCTTCCTTGCCCGGCACGGCGACCGCTTTGATCGGTTTGCCGTCGACGTTGATGTCCATCAGCAGCGCCGCCGACGAGGCGTCGTAGTCCCAGATCGGATGGTGGACCATCTGGAAGTGCCACTTGCGCTGGCCGGTCTTCAGATCGACGCAGACGATGCTGTCGCCGAAGAGATTGTTGCCGGGGCGATGGCCGCCATACTGATCGGAGCTGGGATCCTCGACCGGGAGGTAGACGAGTCCGGCTTCTTCATCCACCGTAATCTGCGTCCAGACGCCGGTGTTGCCGTTGAACGCCCACGAGTTCTCTTCCCACGTGTCGTTGCCGAACTGGCCGGGCCGGGGAATCGTGTCGAACTGCCACAGCTTCTTGCCCGTGCGGACGTCGAAGGCGCGCACGAGACCTTTGGTGTTGTTGTGCGTGACGATCTGCGTGCCTTCTTTGAACGACGAGCCGACCAGCACGACATCTTTGGCGACCGTCGGCGTGGCGTGGAGGCCGATTTCACCGGTCTCCAGATCGATCTGCTGACCGGTTCCAGTCACTGCGCCGTCCTTCAGATCGACGACGCCGTTCGTGCCGAACGCCGTGACCGGTTGACCGGTCTTGGCGTTGAGCGACACGAGCCGATAGCCGGTCGTGATGTAGAGGATCCGATCATCACCCTTACCGTCGGTCCAGTACGACACGCCGCGGCCTGACAGCTGGCGAGGCGCGACGCCGGCGCGCCTTCCTTCTCGCATGCTGTAGGTCCACAGCATCTCGCCGGTTTTCGCGTCGAGGGCAATCACGGAACGGCGGGTCCCCGCCGTCGTGTAGACGACGCCCTTCACCATGAGCGGCGTGCCTTCGAGCTTGTACTCGGGACGCGGTCCCAGGTTGTCGGTCTTGAACCGCCAGGCCACTTCGAGCTTGTTGAAGTTGCCGGCGTCGATTTGTGCCAGCGGCGAGTACTTGCTGCCGGTGAGATCGGCCGTGTACATCGGCCACTCGCCGTTCTTTGTGCTCGGAAACGCGCCCGGCGCACCGGCCTGCCCGGCGATGCGAGGCCCGACCCAGACAAGGGTCACGGCAATCGCCAACAGCGCCGGCACCGCTCGAACCATCCTCGGTCGCATCAACCCACCTCCCAGAGACGCTTAGCGGCAAAATCTGAGGCGATTATCTCCGCACGCTGCGCGCAGACCGGCGAAAGACTGTGTAAAGACGGGCAGTTTCAATGGGGATTGAGGGATTGAGGAATGAGGGAACGGCAATGAGCCAATGAGGATTGGGAATCAGGGAATTGGACGCGAAGAACTGCGCAACGCCTTTCATTCCCTCATTCGCTCTTGTGTATTCCCTCAATCCTTGATTCCCTCATTCCCAAATCTATTTGAGGAGGTATTACCTAAGTCTTACAGTCGAGGTGCCGGTGGTCCGGTAACGTGACCGTGGGCCGACCGATAAGAAGGTCCAGGGGAGCGTTCATGGAGACTCGTTCGTCGTACGCCAACCGGTCGCGGTATTCCAAGCTGAATATCCTGACCGGGGCGATTCTCGTCTGGTTTCACATTCAGGCCGCCGTCGCGCTGTTCCAATTCACCTGGACGAACTTCTACACGGCGCTCGCCCTTTATTACGTCACCGTCGGGCTCGGCATCAGCATGGGCTACCACCGGTTGCACACCCACCGGGGGTTCAAGACCTATAAGCCCTTCGAGTATTTCCTGGCGCTTTGCGGCGCCCTCACCCTGGAGGGCGGACCGATTTTATGGGTCGCCATGCATCGGCTTCATCATCAGCATTCCGACCAACCTCAGGATCCACACACGCCGCGAGTCAGCGGCTTCTGGGCCCACATCGGGTGGGTGCTCTTCGGCGATTCCAACCACAACGACACCGCCCGCATGGGCCGCTACGCGCCCGACCTGGCCAAAGACCCGTTCTACCGGTGGCTGACCAGCTGGCACTGGGTGCCGCTGACGATCCTCGGCTTCGTTCTGCTGGCGATTGGCGGGTGGAGCCTGGTCAATTGGGCGATCTTCCTGCGCGTGGTCTTCGGCCTGCACGCCACATGGCTCATCAACTCGGCCACGCACATGTGGGGATCGCGGCGGTTCGCCACGAAGGACGACTCGAAGAACACGTGGTGGGCGGCGCTCATCACGTTCGGCGAAGGCTGGCACAACAACCACCACGCGCATCCGACTTCGGCCCGCCACGGTCTCGCCTGGTACGAGTTCGACCCAACCTGGCTCTCGCTGAAACTGTTAAGGGCGATCGGCCTCGTCTGGGACGTGAAAGTGGCCAAGATCAGCCAGATTCCAGCAGACGAAGCCGCCGCCTGACGGTCGGGCCGACACCAGACCGCGGCCGGCGGACGTCCGGTCGGCCGCGCTATTCTGTAGGCCATGACCCCCGGGGGGCGTCGTAGATACGTTGCGCTCATTATCGTCCTGGGCATCTGCCTGGCGGCCGGCGCCCTGGCCCTGAACATCGGCTGGGTGATCGTCAATTGGCGCGAAGCCGGTCTGCTCGTTGTCGGCATCCTCGTCTTCCCGTTCATCATCGCCGGCGTCGTGTTGAACACGATCTTTCTCGTCCGTGAAATCCGGCGGAACGAGCAGCATGACGCCTTCATCAACGCCGTCACGCACGAGCTGAAGACGCCGGTGGCGTCGATTCGCCTGTACCTGCAGACGCTACAGACCCGGGCCCTCGACGAAGGCAAGCGCCAGGAGTTCTACAAGGTGATGGTCGACGACAGCGATCGGCTGCTGCACACCATCGAACAGGTGCTGCGCGCCGGGCAGGGTGGCACACGGCTGCGGCACCGCCAGTTCGCGCCCGTCGACTTGAGCGCGCTCGTCTCCGATTGCCTCAACATCGCACGCACCCGCCATCACCTGCCGAATGCAGCTCTGACCTATCAGGAGACGTTTGCCACCGACACGCCGCCGCGGATCCTCGGCGACGAAGACGACTTACGGGCCGCCGTCTCGAACCTGCTGGACAACGCGATCAAGTACTCGGGTCCCGAGGTCCACGTGTCGGTGGAGCTCGAACATACCGACACGTCCCAGGCCACGCTGCGTGTACACGACAAGGGCGCGGGCATTTCGCAAACGGAGCTCAAACGCATCTTCAAGCGCTTCTACCGGGCGCGTGACATCGTGACCACCCGCGTCAAAGGCACCGGCCTCGGACTCTTCATCGTCCGATCGGTGATTGCGAGGCACGGCGGCAAGGTATTCGCCGAGAGCGCAGGACCAGGACACGGCAGCACGTTCACCGTCGAGCTGCCCGCTTCTCCACCGTCATGAACCGCATCCTCATCGTCGAAGACGAGCGCCACCTCGCGGATGGCCTGCGGTTCAATCTGGAAGCCGACGAATACGACGTCGCCGTCGTCGAGAGTGGCGAGGCTGCGCTCACTCAGATCACCGCGGATTCAGCGTTGCCCGATCTCGTGATTCTCGACGTCATGCTCCCGGGTATGAACGGGTTTGCCGTGGCCGCGGAGCTACGCCAACTGGGCATCTTCGTGCCGATCCTGATGCTCACGGCTCGCGGGCGCGCCGAAGACGTGCTGAAGGGATTCGAAGCTGGCGCCGACGACTACCTTCCGAAGCCCTTCGAGCTGTCGATTCTCATGGCCCGCATTCGCGGGCTCCTGCGCCGCAAAGAGTGGCTGCTGCGCTCGACTGGCGCCTCACCCTCGGCGCCGGCGGACACGTTCGGCTTCGCGGGCAAGACGATCGACTTCACACGACTCGAGCTGAGGTTCGGCGACAAACGGTTGCCGCTCACGTTGATGGAGGCCTCGCTCCTCCGCTACCTCGTGCAGCACGAGGGCAAGCCGGTGTCGAGGAAGACGATCCTCGAACACGTCTGGGGACTTCACGAAGATACCGACACGCGCGCCATCGACAACTTCATCGTTCGCCTGCGGAAGTATATCGAGAGCGAGCCTTCACGCCCGCAGCATCTGCAGACCGTCCGAGGTGTCGGCTACCGTTTTGTCGCTGAGCCGTCGGCGCCGGTCGGAAGCAGCCCGACTCCCTAGCCACGAACCAGGCTGCTGCGAACGCCGACCGTCATCACCGTGATGCCGACGGTCTGGATCAGATGAAACAGGCCGTTGTGATCGAACGTCACGCCGACGCGCAGACGCAGCGAGCTCACCTGGACGACGGCGGCGACGAAGCTGATGAAGATACCAGCGGCAATCGCGCTGGCGCCCGGGAGGACGCCGCGAATGGCGAGCGTCACGTAAATTACCAGCGCGACGGTCGTCGCGACGCCTTCATAGACGATGAAAAGCACGAACGCCCCGCCGAGAAGTTGACTGGCGGCGAAGAAGGCGAGGGCTGCGGCAATCGCCCAGGGCAGCATGAGCTGTGCGACCGGCTCGCCCCACCAATCGCGGGCCGCGCCGACGAAGACGAGCGCAACGGCCAGACCAAGCGACAGATAAAGCGGCTTCCAAAGAGCCGACAGCACCGCATCTCTCAGCACGATGCCGTGCGCCACTGCACCGAGCAACGAGCCGCATGAGGTCAGCAGCAGTACGCCGACCCAGATGTTCCTTTTCCAGACCGCTGATGTCGGAGTCGTGATAAGGACCACGGCCAGGGCAAGCGAGACGAGGCCGAGCAGTGCGTCAGTCGCCGCGGTCGACCGTTCGGTCTCCGACGGAACGAACGTCACCCACGCCTCGATGACATCGCCACCAGCCCTTTGTAGGGGCAGCCGCCAACGCGGTCAAGTGCGAATCCGCTCCAATTACTTTCTGGTCTGCACGACCTCGATGGTCTTCAGCATGCGAACCGATCGAGTCGCGCGCTTGTCGTGCGGCGCGACGATCCGCATCGGGCTCTGGTAATCGAAGAGTCCCTTGCCGTCGATCGCGAACGCGATGATGAGCTCGCTGCCGGTGAAGGCCGGGTCGGCCTCCGCTAACGCAAAGATTGCCTCGTAGCCATCGGTGGCCGTCGCGCGGACGTAGCTGGCTACCGCCTTCCCGGACAAGTCCCGCCCGAGCGGCGCTCCAGCGCGCTTGAGGACCTCACCCAGCAGCACGCCCTCATAGGTTTTCCCCTCCGCATCGACCGTGACCGTCGTATGCGGCATGGCCTTCAGATCGTCCAGCGTGAGCGTGAACGGACGCGGGACGTCGCCGCCGACGCTCACCGAGGTCGCCGCGGCCGGCACGCCTGCCGCGGGTGGACTCTGCGCGACTGCTTCGCTGGCGGCGGTCAGAGCGAGCAGCAGTGCCAGCATCACGCCGGGGGCGGCACGCCGCAGACAAGCTAGCCTAAACGATTTGAATCGTTTCGTAGAAAGACCTGAATCGGATGAATCAGCGCGTAGTATATGCGGAGGAAGCGCCATGCGACGATTCACATTGCCTCTCCTTCAGCTCGCCCTCCTCGGGTTGGCCGTCGTCAAGCTGGGCGCTCAGGCGCCGGCCGGGCAGTCGCTCTCGATAGCGGCCGCATCTGACCTGCAAGCAGTCTTCCCCGAGATCGCCGGCCGGTTTGAGCGTCAGAACGGCATCAAGGCCAGGGCGTCTTTCGGGTCATCGGGCAACTTCTTCGCGCAGATCCAGAACGGCGCACCGTTCGACCTGTTCCTCTCGGCCAACCTCGACTACCCGCGTCAGCTGATCGCCAGCGGCCATGCAGACGCGGACAGCCTCCTCGAGTACGCGGTGGGACGCCTGGTCCTCTGGACGCGAAAGGACTCCGGAATCGACGTGTCGCAGGGCCTGCAGGCACTCACGGGCGCCAACGTCCGTCGCATTGCGATCGCGAATCCCCAGCACGCGCCATACGGGAGGGCCGCGCAGTCGGCGCTCAGACAGGCGGGTATCTACAACGCCGTGCAGCACAAGCTGGTGTTCGGCGAGAACATCTCACAGACCGCGCAGCTCGCGGATTCCGGGAACGCGCAGGTGGGGCTTATCGCCCTGTCGCTGGCACTCGGCCCGGCGTTGCAAGGCAGCGGCAAGTACGTGGAAATCCCCGGCACCGCGCATCCCCCCCTCGATCAGGCGGCGGTTATCATGAGCCATGCGCGCAACAAGGTGGCAGCCAGGGAGTTTGTCGCGTTCCTTCGGCGGCCCGAGACGATTCAGCTTCTTCAGCGTTTCGGATTCACGGCGCCTGCCTCGCCCGGCCGCTGAGCAAGTCAGCCGTCGATCCACGGTCAAAGTACAATCGACCGCCGACTCAGCATGGACTGGCAGGCCATCTGGCTGACCGTCAAGCTCGCGACGCTCGTGTCCCTGACGCTGCTCGTCCTGGGCATGCCGCTCGCGCACTGGCTGGCCTTCTCCCGCTGGCGGGGAAAGTTCCTCATCGAAGCGGTGGTCTCGCTACCCCTCGTGCTGCCGCCGACTGTGCTGGGCTTCTATCTCCTGATGGCCATGGGCTCTCGCAGCCCGATCGGTCGCTGGTGGATGTCGCTGACCGGGCACGGCCTGGCCTTCACCTTCGAAGGCCTGGTGATTGCGTCGCTTGTCTACAATCTGCCTTTTGCCGTCCAGCCGATGGCGGCGGCGTTCGCGCAGGTCGATCCGACGTTACGCGAAGCATCGGCGACGCTCGGGGCATCGCCCCTGCGGACGTTCGCGCGCATCACACTGCCCCTCTCGATCGAGGGCGCCATTGCCGGGTTGGTCCTGAGCTTTGCGCACACCGTCGGCGAGTTCGGCGTCGTGCTGATGGTCGGCGGTAATCTGCCGGGGATCACGAGAACGGTGTCGGTCTCGATCTACGACCGTGTACAGGCCCTCGACTACAGCGGAGCCAACCAGACCGCGCTCCTGCTCCTCGCGTTTTCGTTCACCATCCTGGTGATGGTGTACGGATTCAGACGGAGACCCTGGGCCGTGGTGCCGCTCACATGACGATCGCGGTCGACGTCCGCATGCGTCTCTCGGCGTTCCTGCTGGACGTGACTTTCGAAGCGCCGGCAGGCGTCACGATCCTGTTCGGCGCGTCGGGGGCCGGAAAGACCACGGTGCTGCGCGCAATCTCCGGTCTGGTCCGTCCCGACCACGGCCGCATTGCGGTTGGCGAGCGCGTCCTCTTCGACGGCGCAACGTCGACCGACGTCGCGGTCCAGCAGCGTCAGGTCGGATACGTCTTCCAACAACTGGCGCTCTTCCCTCATCTCTCCGTCGAAGACAACATCACCTACGGACTCTCCGGACGTCCGCTCGATGAACGCCGATCCCGAGTCGCGTCGGTCGCGGACGCTTTCGGCCTGTTGACGCTCCTGCGCCGCAAGCCGACCCAGATTTCCGGCGGCGAACAGCAACGGGCAGCGCTGGCCCGGGCGCTCGTCACCGATCCGGCGGTGCTGCTCCTCGACGAGCCGCTCTCCGCCCTCGATCACGTCGTGCAGTCGCGGATCATGGACGACCTGCGTGGCTGGAACGAGGCGCATCAGATACCGGTCTTGTACGTGACGCACAACCATCGCGAGGTCTACGCGCTGGGCGACCGGGTCGTCGCCCTCGAGGCGGGTCGGGTGCTGGCGACCGGCTCCCCGCACGACGTCCTCGACCACCCGACCCACGGCGTTCTGGCCAGCCTCGCCGGCTTCGAGAACATCTTTGACGCAGTCGTCGTCGAGCGGCGCGAGCGCTCCGGCACGATGCAATGCCGTCTGCAGGGCGCGACCGCGGAGCTCGAAGCGCCGCTCACAGACGCGGCGGTCGGTCACATGGTGCGCATTGCGATCCGCGCCGGCGACATCCTCGTGTCGAATCAGGAGCCGGTCGGCCTGAGCGCCCGCAACATCCTGCGTGGCACACTCGCCGAGCTCAGCATGCATGGTCAGACCGTCGTCGCCGGCGTCGACGCCGGCGTCCACTTCGTCGTGCACCTCACCCCAGGCGGCGCCGACGCGCTGCAACTGCACAGCGGATCGCGCGTCTGGCTCGTCATCAAGACGTATTCCTGCCGCCTGGTTTCGGCGTGATACGATGCGCGGATACACCGCGACATGGGACTGCTGACAGTACGCGCCACAGCCAAGCGTCTCGGAATCGGTTATTCGACGCTGAAGCAGTGGATCTATAGCGGCAAAGTGCGGACCACGACGACGGCCGGTGGTCACCATCGGATTGCCGAGTCCGAGGTCGACCGGCTCATCGCGCGCGGCAATCCATCCTCGCCGGCGCCGAAGCGAAAACCCTTGCACACCGGCATCATCGTCGCCCTGAGCGGCCGGAATCAGCTGCGCGGGTTTGTCGAAGAGGTCCGCGTCGACGGCCTGCTGGCGCAGGTGCGGCTGCGAATCGGCGACCAGATGTTGACCGCAGTGATTACTGGGGACGCCGTGAACGAGCTGAAGCTCCGGCGCGGCGACAACGCGATCGCCATCATCAAGTCGACGGAAGTGATGGTGGCGCGCGAAGCCGAGGCGCCGCAGGCGGCAAGAAAAAGTCGAAAATAGTCGCCGCTTCTGTCCCACCTTCAGCTTCAGCCGCTTGGAATTGGTCGAGCGATCGCGAAGGGGCCGTCCAGACCCCTCTGTCACTGCTGTGCTTGACCCAAGGCCAACAGCACGCGCATGGTAGGAGGCTGTGGAGCGCTCCTCCACATTGGGTTCATCGTTGTGGCATTTTGGCGTGGCGTCACCTCCTGTATCGCCTGACAAGACTCCTGCGACACCTGTGGCCTTCGGGCCCTGCACGCTCGACCGCGCGAGCGGCCAGCTGCGCCGGCACGGCCACGTCGTCGGTTTGACGCCGAAGGCGTACGACGTCCTGCGCTATCTCGTCGAACGGCCCGGCCGTCTGGTCACGAAACAGGAGCTCTTCGACGCGGTGTGGCAGGACGTGTTCGTCGGCGACGCCGCGCTGAAAGTCTGCGTCCGCGAAATCCGCAAAGCGCTCGACGACGATGCGCAGCAGCCGCGCTTCATCGAGACGGCGCATCGTCGAGGCTACCGGTTCATCGCGCCGATCGTCGAAGAACCGCCAGCACCAAAGCCCGCCCCGCGCGACGAAGAAGCCCCTGAAACACACTACGCGCGCAGCGGCGACGTCAACATCGCATATCAGGTCGTCGGTGAGGGTCCAATCGATCTGGTGTTCGTGATGGGATGGGTTTCCCACCTGGACTACTTCTGGACCGAGCCCACGTTCGCCCGTTTCCTCAACCGTCTTGCCGAGTTCTCTCGTTTGATTCTGTTCGACAAGCGGGGCACCGGACTCTCCGATCGCGTCACGACGCTGCCGACGCTCGAACAGCGGATGGATGATGTACGGGCCGTCATGGCCGCCGCCGGATCACGTCAGGCGGTACTGCTCGGCGTCTCTGAAGGCGGCCCGATGTGCAGCCTGTTCGCGACGACGTATCCGGACCGGACACGCGCGCTCATCATGATTGGCACCTACGCGAAGCGGCTCTGGGCAACCGACTACCCGTGGGCGCCGACGCGTGAGGCCCGGGAGCGATTCCTGGAGGAAATCCGCACGAACTGGGGTGGGCCGGTTGGCATCGAGGTCCGGGCGCCCAGCCGCGCGAACGATTCCGCATTCAGGAGTTGGTGGAGCCATTACCTTCGACTCGGGGCGAGTCCGGGCGCGGCGCTCGCGCTCACCCAGATGAACGCGGAAATCGACGTCCGCCACGTGCTGCCGCTCGTGCGAGTGCCGACGCTCGTCCTTCACCGGACGGGCGACCAGTGCCTGCTC
>JBKPSC010000444.1:0-11574 GCA_046734915.1 Acidobacteriota bacterium
GGGCGTCGACGTGCTCCTGGGATCGAACGGCGACATGACGAACTTCTCCGGTCTGCAGCCGGATCACCCGGAGTATCAGGCGTATTTCACCAAGATTCACGATGCGACGCTGCGAGCCGGCAAGTTTCTCGGCGCGGTGACTGCGACCTATGCCAAACCAGGCCCTGCGGGCGTCGGGCGGGCGGACTTCGCCGACTGGAGGCTCTTCTACAACGGGCCGTCCTTCGACGGCTACCAGCCGCCGCGCGCCGGGACGCCCGGCCGATGAGACCGCCGCCCAGCAGCCTCAAATGAGCCGCTCGGGGGGTGTCACCCTACTTCACTGTGACGGAGATATCGTACGCCGTCTCGAGCAGGCCGTCAGTGACCACCGCGCGCACCACATATGAGCCTGCAGCATCGAAGATGGCCTCGGTCGATTCGTCGATCGGCCTGCCGTACACCGCCTCACTCTGCGGCGGGTTGAACAGCACGCCGCCGGCCCCGCGATAGTGAAGCCAGCGGACCTTCACGCCTTGGGCCGGCAGTGGCGTCGTCGCGTTCGGCCTCGGCTTCCGCGGCTTGGGAATGCCGTCGTCGGATGCCTGGATGCTCAGCCGCACCGGGCTCTTCGCCGTAACCGAAATGTCCTTGCTGCCGCCGGTCACCTGCGGGTAGTGGTTCGGCGGATCCGGAGGCGCGCCGCCGGGGCCGATGTTCATCTGGATGACGCCGTCATCGACTTCCCACTCCGGCTGCAGCCAGCCATTGGCCGTTTCCGTCTTGCCATTGGCGACGATCGTCCACGTGACACGGCGGTTCTTGTCCCAGTCTTTCGGCACGTTCACGTTGAACACGAAGCGCTGCCGACGCGTGTAGAAGTGGGTGGGCTGATTCCGGTCGATCGGCGCCGGCTCGAACTTGTTGCTGTTGCCGACGGGAATGTCGAGCGTCTCTTTGTAGTTGCGGTTCATGTAGCCAAAATGGAACTTGTAGCTGCCGTCGTCGTTGCGTTGCCATCCCTCGAAGACAGGCACGACATTCTGGCCGGAATCGTACTTGATGACCTGGGCGGCGGCCGGAGCGGAGTTCGCCAGCCAAAGCCCTAGAGCACAGGCCGCCAAATGGTCGAAGCGGGTCATGAGCGGTCCTCGATACTCGCAACGCCTACGCGGCACGCGGTCGGCGCGAAACGACGAACGGCGTGTCCCAGAGGCGACACGCCGTTCGGATCGGGTTGGTGGTGACTATTACTGTTGCTGTTGCTGTTGATTCTGGGTTGACGCCTTCAGCTTGTTCTGGCGTTCCGCGACCGCCTCTTTGTACTGATCGTCAGTCAGCTCGTAGTACGTCATCCAGGAAAACGCCATGTCGTCAATCGAACGCTGTCCAAATCCGATCCAGTTCGACGGATCGGGATTGAACTTGTTGGCCGGCGAGTTGTCGTGCCACGACACCACGTGTAACACCGTGCCGGCGGGAAGCAACGGCTGCACGTCTGGGGCGTAGTGATAGACGATGTGCCAGTTGAACCGGTACTTGCTTACGCAGCTGAGTGTCTCGGCTTTGGCAAGACCCGGTCGTCCGGACGGATTCGGCATGATGGCCTCGACGCACTGCGCCTTCCCCCGATTGTGAAGGTGCGGCTGGAACGAGGTCAGGCGAACCGGCTTGGTCAGAATCGTGTAACCCTCGGACCTGGCATTTGCATCACCTGCCGGGATGTCGATGTCCTCGTTGTCGCCAACGTGGGTGACGGTCTCGACGAACGTCGGCTTGTATCCCTTGGGATAGAGCTTGATCCCGACCACGACGTTGGCCGGCATCTCTTCGCCGATGGCGTGCAGATGCAGATTCATCGTGAGCTTGGCGTTCGCCCGCAGCAGTCGCGCCGCTCCGTCCGGGTAGATGTCCCCATACTTGCCGACGGCGTACTCGACGAGGAGCGTCTTGGAAAGCTCAGGGTCGTCTTCGAGATACGTGCTCGCGACCGCGTGATGAACCACAGCCGCGCCCTTGGACGGCTTCACCTCGACCGCCTTGATGTAACGGTCTTCGGGGATGTCGACCTTCGTCATGTCGATGTCCATCCACTGATCGGCGGCGGCAGACTTGACTTTCACATCCGCCGGCAGGGACGCGACCAGATCGGGCGTGCCGATGTGCCACCGGTCGCTGTCATCGAACTGGCGCGGTGGCGGCATGTCCGCGGGGTTGCCGCGCGGTGCGCCGCTATCGACCCAGCGCACGATCGTCGCGATCTCACTGTCTGAGAGAGATGGATCGGGATCGAACTGCTTGATGCCGACATTGCGATCGATGTACCACGGTGGCATCTCGCGCTCTGACACTTTCGTCCGGATCGATCGAGCCCAGGGACGAGCGTCTTCATAGGTCAGCAGCGACATCGGCGCAATATTGTTCGGCCGGTGGCAGTTCTGACACGCTTTCTGCAGAATCGGCGCCACGTCCTTCGTGAAGGTCACCTGAGACTCCGCAGCGTTCGCGCTCGTCTGTGCCCAGGCGGCGCTGGACACTCCCACTATCGCCGCGCAGGTCAGCGTCGCGACGCCGCGCCAGTTGATCCGTCCCATCGTGCTGTCCTCCTGGTTGGCCGACACCTGCGCGATCCTACCAGAACATCGAGAATGAAGGGCCGGGATTGGAGCCGCATCCCTGGGGTCAGGTAGCTATTCACCGGCGGGGCGGAGCCCGATATCGAATCGTCCGACTGAGCCTCGAGCCAAGCGAGACCGCTGGCCTGGCCGAGCTCAGCGTGAGGCAGAACAGGTGCGGCCCTCGCTATCCCCAGAATCAGGTATGTGGTCTGTCGGCCTTTCCCAACCTGGGTTCGTCTCCATTCGTGTGCAAGACATAGGTGTAGTATCTCGCCACTAGTCACGGCTCGATGTTCGGAAGACTGTTCGAAGTTCGGAGGTCCGTGGCAATCGACCGGAGGAGTACTGTGACGAAGAAGCTGATGTCTGCGATGGTGGTCGTGGTGCTGGCGAGTGGCGTCGCGGCGCAGCAGGCGGCGCCAGACATTCCGTTCGACGTATCCGACGTGATCAAAATGCCCGCGGACCTTTACATGGGTGAAGTCGCGGGGGTCGCGTTGAATTCCAAAAAGCACATTTTCGTCTACACCCGTACCGGTGCCGACGACGGGCAGACCATTCTGGAGCCGCGGTCGGCGCGGGTCTTCGAGTTCAATCCCGATGGGACGTATGTGAAGGAGATCGGGAAGAACCTGTATTCGAAGGGCTGGGCGCACGCGGTGCGAGTCGACAAAGAGGACAACATCTGGTTGGTCGACAACGGCACCGATGAAATCGTGAAGCTCGGCCCCGACTACCGGGTGAAGCTCATTCTCGGCCGGCGCAACGAACCGGTGGGCGAGCGGGTGCGACGGGCGGGCATGACGCCGGGCACGCCGGTGCCGCCACCGCGGCCCGGCTACTTTTTCGAGCCGACCGACGTGGCGTTCGACCCGCAGGGCAACATCTTCGTCAGCGACGGTTACCAGAACTCGGCGGTCCACAAATTCGACAAGGACGGGCACATCGTGAAGCTCGCGGGAAGCACACGCGGCAGCGCGCCTGGCCAGTTCAGTACGCCGCACGGAATTGCCGTGGACGCTCGCGGGAACGTGTATGTCGCCGACCGCTCGAACGCCCGCATTCAAGTGCTCGACAACAATCTGAACTACGTGCGCGAGATCAAGTATGACCCGCCGCAGCAGGCCGGTTGGGTGTCGCCCATCCCAGATTTCGGCAAGCGGGCCGACGGCGCGTACAACACGTTGTGGCCGAACACGCTGTGCATCACGCCTGGCGAGCCGCAGTACATCTACGCGAACTCGATGTTTCCGGGGCAGATCCAGAAGATCACGCTCGACGGAAAGGTAGTGGGGCAGTTTGGCACGGCTGGCCGGAAGCCCGGACAGTTCGGCTGGGTCCACGCGATTGCGTGCGTCGCGGAGAACGAAATCTGGACGGGAGAGCTGCTGAATTGGCGCGTGCAGAAGTTTCTGCTGAAGCCCGGCGCGGCGGCGCGCACATCTCGGGGACAGTAGGTGACCCGAGCCGGGCGCCGCGGATGCAATCTCGAGACGAGGAGGACGCGCATGGGACGTGGAACACTCGGACGCGCCGGAGTGGTTGCGGTCGTCGGGCTGTTGCTGGGCCCGTCCGGGGCAGCCGCCCAGAGCGCGATTGCGGGGATCGTACGGGATACGAGCGGAGCGGTGCTGCCGGGAGTGACGATCACGGCGTCCAGCCCGGCACTGATCGAGCGCTCGAAGGCGAGCGTGTCCGACGGCTCGGGGCAGTATCGAATTGTCGATCTGCGGCCCGGGACCTACGAGGTGAGCTTCGAGCTGGCGGGGTTCCAGACCATCAAGCGCGAAGGATTGGCGCTCGAAGCCAACTTCACCGCAACAGTCAACGCCGACATGCAGGTCGGCTCCTTGCAGGAAACCTTGACCGTGACCGGCGCGACACCATTGGTCGACGTCCAGACGACGGCCAAACGCGAGGTCCTCTCACGCGAATTGCTCGACTCCCTGCCGACCGGCCGAAGTTTTCAGGGCATCGGCGCGACGCTCCCGGCCTTGAGCATGGGCCGTTTCGACGTGGCCGGGTCGAACTCGATGCAACAGGGCGTGCTGGTCGTGTATGGCGGGACCGGCACCGACCTGGCGATGGAAGTGGACGGCTTGAATGTGATGGGCACCCTCGACAAGGGGTGGTATCCCCTCGTCTATCACAACGACGGCGAGTTCCAAGAGATGGTGTACCAGGTGGCCGGCGGGCCGGCTGAGACGCAGACCGGCGGGGTCCGGATCAACATGATCCCGAAGGTGGGCGGCAACGAGTTTCGCGGTGACGCGACGATTCTCTATTCGTCCACGCGGTTCCAATCGAGCAACCTCACCGACGATCTGGTGGCGCGCGGCTACAAGTCGCCGGGCAAGCTGCAGAAGTTGTGGGATGTGAACCCGACGATCGGCGGGCCGATCAAGAGAGATCGCATCTGGTTTTTCGGCTCCTACCGCGACTGGGCGTACAACAACTACGTCGGCAACATCTTTTACCGCGACGGGTCGCCGGGCGTGGACGACAACCACGTTCAGGCGTACTCGACGCGCTTCACCTTCCGGCCGTCCGAGAAGGATCGGATCAATTTCTCCTGGAATCGGTATCCGCGCATTCGGAACCATTCGGGGATTGAGACCGGCCTGAATACGCCGTATGGGGCGGGGATTCTGGACATCGTCCAGACCCACACCACTCAGCTGAAGTGGACCTCGACGCTGAGCAACAAGTTGCTGCTCGAGGCCGCGGGGATCATCTTCCCGTACTACTACAACTCGAAGTATCAGCCGGAAGTGCGCCCGGCGACCTGCTTCACCGCCTCCGCGGCGTGCCCGTCGGGGACCAACTACGGCGATATTTCGCATTTCAACATCACGACCGGCATTACCGACGTCGCGGCGCAGAATCCCGCGTGGAACCGCCTGTGGAAAGACGGGTTCATGACGGCGCTGTCGTACGTCACCGGCGCCCACGCGGTGAAGATGGGGTTCACCTTCCAGTCCGGCTACAACCGGAACGGGTCGCTGGGGAAGAACGCGGATCTGGTGCAGCGCTATCGAGGCGCGGCGACTTTCGGCAACCTGTTCGAGCCCGGTGTGTGGGCGCCGGATTCGGTGGCGGTGGCGAACAGCCCGTACGTGCAGCAGTCCAACCTGGACGCGGACGTCGGCATCTACGTGCAGGATTCCTGGCGGATCAAGCAGCTCACGCTGAATCCGGGCCTGCGCTACGAATACCTGCGCGGTTCGTCCGAGGCCGTCGACCTGCCGGCGGGCCGTTTCGTGCCGGCGCGCCATTTCGACGCCATTCCCAATCTGCCCAACTGGACCGACATTTCCCCGCGGTTCGGTGCTGCCTACGACCTTTTCGGGACCGGGCGCACCGCGATCAAGGGAAGCGTCGGCAAGTACACGCAGCAGGAAGCGACCGGCTTTGCGAACACCTACACGCCGAGCGTGTCGTCGACCGACGTGCGCACCTGGCGCGACACCAACAGCGATGACGTGGCCCAGGAAAGCGAAATCGGCGCGCCGACGAACACCACCTTCGGTATCCGGAGGAATCGCAATCCGCATCCGGACATCAAGCGCCCCTACCAGCTCCTGTACAACGTCGGCGTCCAGCATCAGATCGGCAATGGGCTGTCCGTGTCGGCGAACTACTTCCGCCGCGACTACTACCGGATCATCTGGACCGAGAATCTCGCCGTTCCTGTGGATCGCTGGAGCACCGCCTACGTCCCGGTCATCATTCCCGACCCACGCGGGAACGGGCAGACGGTGACCATTTACAACATCACGCCGGCGTTTGCCGGTCAGGTCAACGAGCTCGACACGAACTCGACAAACAACAGTCGCACCTACAATGGCTTCGACTTCACGGTCAATGCCCGGCTCCGCAACGGCGCGACGCTGCTCGGTGGCACGTCAACTGGAAAACTGCACGCGGTCACGTGTGACATACCCGACCCGAATCAGCTGCGCGGCTGCGACGCCGAGCAGCCGTTCCGCACGCAATTCAAGTTGACCGGTACTTATCCGCTGCCCTACGCGTTCCGACTGAGTGCCGTGTTCCAGAGCATGCCCGGCGTGCTCGAGACGCGCACCGCGAACAACGACGGCGACGTCGTGATCAACTACATCGTGAATCGGACGATCATCCCCACGCTGACTCTGGCCCAGGTCACCACGCGGCTGAACGAGCCCGGCACGGATTTTCTCGACCGGAACAATCAACTCGACTTGAGCGTCACGCGTGACTTCCACTTCGGCCGCCTCGTGGTCAAGCCGCAACTCGACCTCTTCAATGTCTTCAACGTGGCGCCGGTCACGAATGAGGTTGCGACGTTCGGTCCGCAGCTCGGGCAGCCGCTGACGATTCTTCCCGGCCGCCTGTTGCGCTTCGGCGTACGCTTGAACTACTGATCGCACATGCGAGTTCGCTTGGAACGATCGAGGTTGTTGAGTGGCAAGATTCGCTCCGCTGACCGCGTTTTTCAAGGGAGATGAGTGACATGAGGTTTCGCTTGCGCGTCATTGGCCACACCCTCATTCAGCGGACACTCATCGCTGCCGCTCTCCTCTGGACGGCGGCCCCGCTGCAAGCGCAATCGGCCGCCTCGAGTACATCGACAGCGACCCCAACCTTTACCAAGGATGTGGCGCCGATTCTGCAGCGCTCGTGTCAGCGCTGCCACCGTCCCGGCAGCATCGCCCCGATGTCGCTGCTGACGTACGACGATGCCCGTCCCTGGGCGCGATCGATCAAGCGTCAGGTCTCGACCCGCGAGATGCCGCCGTGGCATATCGATCGCACGGTTGGCATCCAGAAGTTCTCCGACGATCCCTCGCTCTCGGACGCGGACATCGAGACGATCGTGAAGTGGGTCGACGCCGGCGTGCCGCGCGGGAATCCTGCCGATCTGCCGCCGCCTGTGCGGTGGGCCCCGGACGATCGCTGGTCGATTGGCAAGCCTGACGTGATCGTCTCATTGAGGAAGGGCGATCTCTCCGTCGCCGCGGCCGGCGCTGATCAGTGGTTGAACATTCCGCTCGAGGACCCGCAGTTCACCGAGGACGTCTACGTCAAGGCGATCGAGATCAAACCGACCAAGGGCACACCGACCGTCCACCATGCCAACGCGAGTTGGGTGGAGGACGAACAGGACGGACTTGGTAACCATCTGGTCGAGTTCGCGGTCGGCAAAGGCGGCGAAGTGTATCCTGAGGGTAGCGGCAAGCTGATCAAGGCCGGCAGTACGCTGATGATGAACCTGCATCTGCATTCAATCGGTGAAGCGATGCAGGCCAATGTGGCGCTCGGCCTCAAGTTGTATCCGAAGGGCGTCGTGCCGCAGCACGTCGAGCTCACGCGCCACGTCGGTGACGAGGAAGAGGCGCTCGACATCCCGGCGGGCGCTCAGAACGTGCGGACGGACGGCTTCACCATTCTGGCGCAGCCGGCTCGTCTGACCGCCTTTCAACCGCACATGCACAACCGCGGAACTCGCCAGTGTCTCCAGGCGATCTATCCGCCGAGCGGTGTCGGTTCACGCAGCGATCTGGCCAGGACGGAGACTCTCAGCTGCGCGAACTTCCATTTCGCGTGGCATCTCCAGTACCACTATGCCGAGGATGTTCAGCCGCTGCTGCCGGCGGGAACAATTCTGCAAGTGATCAGCTGGCACGACAACTCGTCCGCCAACAAGTACAACCCGGATCCCAGTAACTGGGTCGGATTCGGGCAACGTACTATCGACGACATGTCGTTTGCCTGGATCACCATGTACTCGCTCAAGCAGGACGAGTACCTGCAGGCGGTCAAGGAACGAGAGAGCAAGCGGAAGGCGACCAACCAGCAATAAGCGAGCGCTCACTCCGAACAACGCAGCCAGCTGGTGACCGCCAGTGGCTCTCAGAGTCGCGAATCGTGCCGCATTCGGCTATGCCGCCGACTCCTCCGGCCAGACGACGAGCGGCGGCGCGGCCTCGTCGGGTACCACGGTTCGTGGCACGCGTTCCTCGAGCAGCCGCTCCGTCGCGCGCACCTGCGGCTCTGAATGGAACGCGTCTTTCAGACGAGCGTCAAGCAGCACTTCCGCTGCGGCCAGCAGGCTCATCCCCTGGTGATGGGACATCCACGATCGCACCAGCTCAGGATTTCCGCGCGAGTAGTCGAGCGCTTCGAAGAAGCCATACGGCCCCACACAGCCGAGGCGCGCGAGGAGGCGCAGGTTCTCGGTCGCAGCACGCGCGTCGACGAGCAGCGCCAGGTAGCTCGAATACGGCGATACGACCAGCGTCTGGGAGTCGAGCGGCTTGAGTGCCAGCTCGGCGTGGCCACAGGGCGCATAGCCGTAGTCCGCCGCATCTGGGACGATGAACCCAGACTCGGAGAAGCCCCACGGCATATCGCGCCCACGTGCGAACTTCCGCTGCACGCGGACCGCCGCGCACATGCTGTCGTGCATGATGGTGCGCGGCTGATGGCGGAACCAGAGCGCGGGCATGAGGTATTCGAACAGGGTGCCGGTCCATGACAGGAGGACACGCTCGTCGCATGCCGCCACGTGCAGCCGGCCGAGGTGGAACCAGCTCTCTTGTGGCACATCTCCTTTCGCGATGGCCACGAAGCTCGCAATGCGCGCCTCGGATGCCAGCAGGTCGTACGCCGACCGCTCGATTTCGCCGGACACCGCGTCGCAGCCGACGGACAGGACCTGGCGCCGCGCGTCGTACAGAAATGCGAAGTCCATATCCGCGACGAGCGTGTGGGCGACCTGCGCGATCTCGATGAGGCCCGCCGCCGCCGGCGATACGCCGCCCTCGCACCACGAGCGCGCGTACCGCAAACGCGCGACGAGCTCGCCGGCCCACGCCCGCGTGTCGTCGCAGGCGCAGCTCGCATAGCGCCGCACCAGGGCCTCCAGCTCGGGCAGTGACTGACGCCACTGTGGCCGGGTCTTGAGGACGCGCTCGCCGAGCGCCCGGGCTGCCGGATCGGTGTCGCGCCTCAGCAGCCGCGCGAAGTCGGCGATGCCCTCCCAGAGCGTGTCGTCCGGCGGGGGCTGACGCGCAAACGCCAGCGCCGTCTGTTTCAACGTCCAGAGCGCCGCGGCGAGATTCCCGCTGTCGACTGTCGACACGAATCGCGGCTCGAGCGGGTGCAGCGTCGTGCTGTCGTACCAATTCAGGAGATGTCCGCGATAACGCGGCAGGCCCTGGATCGTGCCGAGCGTCTGGAGCGTTTGGGACACGAACTCGGGGAGTGTGAGATAGCCGAGATGCACGGCCGCAATCCGCGCGTTCAGCAGCATGCCGAGGTTCGTCGGCGAGATGCGGCCGTCGACGCCGCCGTCGGCGCGAACCGAGTCGGGAATCAGCCAGTGATTCCGGCGCGAACTGTAGGTTCTGAAGAATCTCCACACCCGCGCCGCGTGTTCGCGTAGGAAGCGCACATCGGCCGCCTCGAGATCGCCGACTTCGGCAGGCGGCGGTTGATTCAGCCGGTGCGCGATTCCGCGGGCCGACACCCACAGCAAAAGAAGCGGGGCAGCCACCGGCAGAGACGCTGGCCGAACGACTCCGAGAAGCGCGGCGATACCGGCGGCGATCACCGGCGACCATTTGAGGTACAGGTCGGTGGCGCCCCTGGTGCGGAGCGACGCCTCCGCCGCGGTTTCCCATTCGAGCAGGCGCCGACCGGTCAGGAACATGCGCGCGAGCGTGCGGACGATCGCGTCGACAGACAGCAGCGCGTCGTGAAGCAGATACGCGACGTGCAACGCGATGACGAGATGCGATCGCAGGAACGCGGTCAACGTCGCGATCGCCCACGGCCGAAACGACGGTGTAAACCAAGGCGCGTGGGCGGACGCGAACAACAGGCTCCAGTAGCTTGGCGCAAAAAAAACGACCAAGGCGGCCATCGTCCACGCGCCAGCGGGCGGCAACGCGAACCACGCCACGAGCAGCAGTACCAGCATCGACGGCTCGACTAACGTGCGCCGCAGATTGTCGAGAATCTTCCAGCGCGAGATGGCGCGGAGCGGGTTGTCAACCGGCCGGCGCCGACAGTCGGGCACCCGGTTGAGGAGCCAGCGCAGGATCTGCCAGTCGCCGCGCATCCAGCGGTGACGCCGCCGGCAGTACGCGCTGAACTGTGACGGGTACTCGTCAATCAGCTCGATGTCGGAGACGAGACCGGCGCGTGCGAACAGGCCCTCGATCAGGTCGTGGCTCAGCAGCGTGTTGGCCGGGAACCGGTGCTCGAGCGATTCGCGGAACGCGTCGATCTCGTAAATCCCCTTCCCCGTGAAAATGCCCTCGCCGAAGAGCTCCTGGTAGACGTCTGACACCGCGCGGGTGTAGATGTCGAACCCGGTCTCGCCCGAGTACAGCGTGGCGAGCCAGCTCTTCGCCGCCGATCCGGTGCTGATACTGACGCGTGGCTGCAGGATGCCGTACCCTTCGACAACCGTCCTGGTGGCCGGGTCGATCACCGCGCGGTTGAGCGGGTGTGCAATCGTGCCGATGAGGCGCCGAGCGGCATCGCGGGGCATCTCGGTATCCGCGTCGAGCACGATCACGTAGCGTGCCCGGCGTAGCGCGTCGAGGTTGCCCACCTTCACCGGGAAGCGGTCGCGGACACCGCGCAGCAGCTGATTCAGATCGAGCAGCTTGCCACGCTTGCGCTCCCATCCGATCCATCGCTCCTCGCACGGGTTGTAGGCGCGGAATCGGTGCAGCAGATAGAACGGCGTGTGGGCGTCGGCCCCGTAGCGCTGGTTCAATTCCTGGACGAGCCGCTCGCAGAGACTCAGGACGTCGTCACGCTCCTCCGACCGCACCCGTGAATCACGTGAGTCGGTCATGAGTGCGAACAGGACGTTGGCATCGCGGTTTGCGAGATAGCGGATCTCCATGTCCATCACGAGATCGCGCACGTGCCGTTCGGTGAGGAGGAGGGCCGGGACGGCGACGACGGTGGCACACTCGTC
>JBKPSC010000445.1:0-5270 GCA_046734915.1 Acidobacteriota bacterium
ACGACCCGCTGCTCCAAGGCTGGGCGGTCGTCGACAACATGAGCGCCGTGGACTGGAACGACGTCGAGCTCTCGCTCGTCTCGGGCGCGCCACAGACATTCGTCCAGCCGCTGTCGACGCCGCTGTTTGCGCGGCGGCCGCAGGTGGCGGTCGTGGCTGCGGCCAACGTGGCGCCGGTGATTCACGCGCCGGCGCTCAATACCACCCAGGCTCAAAACGCGAGACTGGCGGCCCCGGCGGCGCGGCCTGCAGAGTCCGGTCTGGACGGCGGCCTAGGTACGGGCACCGGCAATGGGTTGGGCAGTGGCGTCGCGGGCGGCCTGACTGGAGGTATCGTCGGTGGATTGGCGGCGCCCCCTCCACCAGCCGCTCAGCGCGTCGGCGGCAACCCGTCTTTCGCCATCGGCGCCGAGCTCGGTGACCTCTTCGAATACCGGCTGGAGAATCGGATCTCCATCCGGCGCAATCAGTCCGCGCTCGTGCCCATCGTCCAGGCGCCGGTGTCAGCCGAGCGCGTCAGCGTGTGGAACGGTGGCATGGGCCTGCGACCAAGACGAGCCGTCTGGTTGAAGAACACGAGCGGACTCACGCTGGATGGCGGGAGCATCAGCCTCATCGAGGCTGGCGCGTTTGCCGGAGAGGGGCTCGTCGAGTCAATCAAGCCCGGAGAACGCCGGCTGGTGTCCTACGCCGCGGATCTTGGCGTTCAGGTCAGCGTGCAGCCGGGTGAGGCATCCGGCCGGATTCGCCGTCTGCGCATCGCTGACGGCGTGCTGACGCGCGAGACGGAGCAGCGCCAGCAACATGTGTATACCGTCCGCAATGACAACCGCGACGCCAGGCGAGTCGTCATCGAGCACCCCGTCACGCACCTGTGGAAGATTTCGGGCGACGCGCGGCCCGTCGAGTCGACCGACACGCTCCACCGCTTCGTCCTGACAGCCGAACCAGGTCAGACCGAGACGCTGACGGTCGACGAGACACGAGAAGACTCGACGGCGATCAGCGTGGGCGAGATCGATACGACTCACCTCGAATTCGTTGCGACGGGCGCCGCGCAGCAGACGGCGCTACTCGCGGCTCTCGAGCCGATCGTGGCCAAGAAGGCGCAGATCGCGGAGCTCGAGGCCCGGCGAGCGCAGATGACAAGTGAGGCGGAGCGCATCGTCGCCGACCAAACGAGGCTGCGGGAGAACATGAAAGCGCTCGGACGCTCGTCTGCCGAGCGTCGTCTCCTGGATCGCTACACGCGTGAGTTGGAGCGGCAGGAAGCGCGCCTGGACGCCCTCAAGCCGGACGTCGAAGCATTGAGTCAGTCTGCTCAGCGCGCGCAGCGGGAGTTCGCGGCGCTGGTGGCCTCGGTCACGTTCGACCGCACGTTCTGACCTGAGGTGATGGCGCCACCGCGCGCCGGCACGATCAACCGCCGCGGCGGCCGAGACGTACGACGATATCGTATTCCGGCTTCGTGACGGGCTGCACCGAGAGGCGGCTGCCTTTCTTCGTCACCACCATCTGCTCGAGGCCCTTCGTCGATTTGAGCGTTTCGAGAGAGACCGTGTTCGGAAAGCGCTCGACGAAGCCGATGTCGACCATGTACCAGATCGGCTCGTCCTTCGTGCTGTCGGGGTCGTAGTACTTGTGGCCCTTCTTCAACGCGAACGCGTCCGGATAAGCCGCGCGGACGATCTCCGCGAGGCCGGTGACACCTGACGGCTCCGCGTTCGACGCGTAGAACAGCACGCCATCGCCGAGCTGCATCTGGTCCCGCATGAAGTTGCGCGCCTGATAGTTGCGCACGCCCTCCCAACTCGTCAGCTTGTCGCGAGCGAGATCGTCGATGGTGTAAGCGGCGGGCTCACACTTCATCAGCCAGTAGCGTCGCGGCACAAATGTCTCCTCGAGAGAACGCAGCAGTCGCTCGCCATTGTATGTCGTCGGCAAGCCCGACTGTTGAGGCCGGCGACGTCTTTCGGCGCGCGGGCTTCCGTGCGACACTGCACGTCTGCCCGTCGTGGGAGCACCCGCTCCGCTCAGTGAAGGATCGTGGCCGACGGTCGCCGGGAAGGGAGTCAGTCATGGCGTTGATGGACCAGTATTCGAACGTGTTCCAACTCGCAAATCAGATCGGCCTGAAGAATCCGGAGGTCAGCGAACAGAACGGCAAGCTGCGGATCAAAGGCCTGACCGCGTTTCAGGCCCAGGCGAACCAGTTGTGGGACGCCATCAAGACGCATCCCAATTGGGCCAATGAGATCGTTGCCGACATTCAAGCCGAACGAAAAGACATTCATGGCATCCACACCGTAGTGTCCGGCGACACGTTGTCGAAGATCGCCAAGCGCTATCTCGGTGACGCCAATGCCTACATGAAGATTTTCGATGCGAACAAAGACGTGTTGAAGGACCCCAACATGATCAAGGTGGGGCAGGAGCTGAAGATTCCCGTCGCTTCGTAACGAGTGGAGACGAGGGACGTCCGGATCGACCATCCGGCGTCCCTCGATCGATGTCAGTTCGTCGATGTCGCGCCGGGCTCGGCCACGACCGGATGGATTTGCGTGCCGATGCCCTCGATCGCGCACTTGGCCGTATCGCCGGGCCGCATCCAGCGTGGTTCCGCGCGCTCGATGTTCGTGCCGGCCGGGCTCCCGCCGGAGATCACGTCGCCGACGTTGAGCGTCAGGATGTTGGACGCATAGGACAGCAGCTCGTAGATGTTGTGATCCATGCGGCTGGTGTTCGAGTCCTGCATCACCTGATCGTTCAGGGTGAACGTGTGGCGCACGTTCATCGGATCCTTCACGAACTCCTTCGGAACGATGAACGGACCGAGGGGACCGAACGTGTCGTGATTCTTGCCGATCAGCCAGTCTGAGCCGCCCATCTTGCGGTCGCCGCGTCCGCCGCGATCCGACACGTCGATCTGAACGGTGTAGCCGAAGATGTAGTCCGTGGCGTTCGCGACCGGCACGTACTTCGCCGGCTTGCCGATCACCACGTCGAACTCACACTCGAAGTCGATGTTCGTCCGTCCGCGCGGCACGACGATGGGATCGCTGGCACCAATGACGACGGTCGGCGACTTCTGGAAGAGATAGGGGTTGTCGCGCGTGTCGTTGTCCTTCCGTTCCCAGATGCCTGGTGCCGTGACGGCCTTGGACGCCGGCTCCGGCGCGGCGCCAGCGCGCTGCTGCTGCGCGGCGATGCCGGCGCTGTGCTCCGTGTAATTCCCGCCGGCATTCAGGATCAAGGAAGGCCGCACCGGCGGCAGCACTTTCAACGTGTCGATGGCGTAGGAGTACGCGGGTGCCGCCGACGCGGTCGACACATCCCTGGCAATCGAGGCCAGACGAGGTTTCCAGTCGCTGTCGTACCGGGCGATCAGCGCCTTCATGTCGGCCGGTGCCGTCAGCTTGGGCGCAGAGGCATTCCCGGCTTCAAAGGCGGCGTTGGCCGGCCCCAGTTCGATGACTTGCGTGTCTTTCAGCACCAGACCGACGAACGCTTGCCCGTTGCGCTCGAAGGTGCCGAGCTTGTACGCGACCGCGGCGCCGCCACCCTGCGCGTTCGTGGCATCGCCGCAACCGACCAGGGCCGATGCCAGCGCCACTGCCGCCATCGTCCCCACCGTGATTTTCCTGATCATGCCGTCCTCCAGGCCTCAAATCCGTGCCCGCCCATTGAAATGCCCGGATTCTAGGTCGTGGAGGACGAATGGCAACAGGAAAAAGAAAAGGGCCGAAGCGGTAGTCCGCTTCGGCCCTTTTGTGTGGTCGGGGTTGACCGGCCTCTAGAACTCGTACTTCGCGTAGCCCGTGGTGAACGGCACCATGGCGATGTTCGAGATTTCGCAGACCCGCGGGCATTGCGCGCGTGTGAAGAACCGCTGGCGCAGGTCGCCCGCCGCGACGAAGACACCCACCAGCTCGCCTTCAGCAGGACCACGCAAGTCGGCCAGGGGGCCCCACCGCGCCGCGTCGTACCACCATTCGCGCCAGAACCGCGAGGGTGGCGCCGTGTCGTCGAGCGAGCGACCATGCCAGAACTGCACGACTGCCGAGCAATGCCACCCTCCTTCGACGAATCGGCACAGACCGAGCGTGTACTGCAGCGCGCCGGTCCAGCCAGGCGGAACGACATCCGGCCAGCGGTCGGAACCCTCTCGACGGTCGAAGTCGACTCGCATCGACCCGCCCGTGAACTCGAGATAGGTAATGCGCGCGCCAACCGGCCATGTGCCGGCATCGGGCGGGTTGTCCCAGAACTTGGCCGTCTGGATATTGAATGACTGCGCTCTGAAAGAGGCCGGAGACGAGTAGTCCGTTGTGATGTTGTTTCCCGTGTCGGTCGCCCGTGCGCGCCAGAAGTAGGTGGCGCCATCCGACAGCCCACTGACGGCCGCCGTCACGGTGGTCTGTGCACCGCCCTGCTCGGGGGCATCAGTCGCGAAGAGGACGTTGCTGAACGCTTCGTTCTGGGCGACTTCGACACGGTAGCTGATGGCGCCCGCAGGCCCTGTTCGCGAGACGTTATTGATGGTGAGCGTCAGCGGCGAGAATGCCGACGCGCCATTGGCCGGCGAGCTCAGGACGGGCGTGCCGATGACTACCTCGGGCCCAATCGTGAAGCTGCGGACCGCCGAGTACGGCCCGGGTCCGGACGCGTTCGCCTGCACGCGCCAGTAATAGGTGCGGTTTCCAGCCAGCCTGTCGATCGCCAGGCTCGTGGTTCCGCCGGCGCCGGCCGGAACGTTGTCCCGCGAGAACGCCATCTGCGTAAAGCCGGCGTCTGCGGCGACCTGGAATGTATACGTGAGACCGGAGGAACCCGTGGTCATGCCGTTGGCCACCGTGAGCGTGATCGGCTGCTGCGAGTATGCAACCTGGGCGTTGGCGCCCGGGGCGGCCGGCCTGGCGGCGACAATCGTGGCGCCGGTCCGGGCATCGGTCACCGTTTCAGCGGCAGCGGACGCCGTGTCGACGTCGCTCGGTCGGGTCGGGCTCGCCTTTTCGCAGGCCGCCGTGGCGGCTAACAGCGCGAGCGCACTCCAGACGGGTACAAACTTCAGTCTCATGTGTGTCCTTGCTCGAAAAATGTAATTGAAGACGCCAGGCCGGAGAGCCTTTCGCCGCGAAACATAATACCCGTTCTTGCGCGGAACGGCACCCGTAATCTGCCGGAAATGCGGGACATCGGTCTGAACACTTCACCGAACTGGTCCCGCTGGCGCCCTTTTTATCGGCGGTCTATGGCGAAAGTGTTAAGGG
>JBKPSC010000446.1:0-7212 GCA_046734915.1 Acidobacteriota bacterium
GAGACCGAGCGCGGCGCCGAGCGAAGCGAGCGCCGTCACCGACGGACCGAACGTCGGTTTGAGCTGAGTCATCCAGGCAAACACGAGGCGCCCGTCCTTCCACTCGAGATCGATGTTGGTCGGTCCGACGCCGAGGCCGAAAGTTGTCCGCGCCTGACCTGGTTTGAGAGCTCCCGTATGCGCCAGCGCGAACGCCGTGCCGATGGTCGGATGACCGGCAAACCCCGTCTCCGCCGTGCGCGTGAAGATGCGAACCCGATAATCCGTGCCGGCCTGCTCCGGCGGGAGCACGAAGGTGCACTCGGAGTAGTTCGACTCGCGGGTCATCGCCTGCATCATGTCCGTGTCGAGCCCGGCCGGCTGCGTGAAGACGAGGAGCTGATTGCCCTGATAGCGCCGATCGGTGAACACGTCGAGGTGGATGTAGGAGTACGAGCGGCCGCCCCCCGACGATTGCGCGGCCGAAGACGCCCCATCCGCTGCCATCAAGCCCGCCAAACCCGCGACGCCGGTCCGCGCGAAGGTGCGCCGATTCATCGCTGTCATGCCACGTGCCTCCACATCCGAGCGTTGACTAGGTTGCCGATCGTCAGAACATGGCCACTGGATTGACCGGCGATCCCGTGCCGTGCGGAATCGCGAGCGGGGCGACCGTGAGCATGACCTCCCAGCGGTTGCGCGCGGCCGCCGCCTCGCTCAACTGCTCGAGCTCGGCGCGGTCGATCAACATCACGCCGAGCATCGTGAGCACGAAATTGTGCAGCGCCAGCCGCGGCAGGTCACCGGGCGGCTGCGGCACGTAACCGGGCGTTTCCCACGCGATGAGCGACACGTCCCGCTTCTTCAGCCACGGAATCACCGTGTTGTCCAAACCCGCGGCGCCTTCGTCGATCGGCCATGGCCCCAGCTTGGCTCGCCGCGCCCAGCGGCCCCAGCGGAGGAGCAGGGCGTCGCCCGAGCCGGCGCGGACGCCAGTCTTCTTCTCCCAGGCCTCGAGATCTTCAGGGTAGATGCGGGTGCCGGGCTCGAGATACGGCACGCCTTTCAGACGCGGGATGTCGTACAGCACGGCGCGGGTAACGATGCCGTTCTTCATGTTCAGGACCGAGTTGCGTGACGCGCCGCCCTCCTTGGTCACGACCGACGACACCGGGTAGCCATTCCATGCTTTGCCGTTGAAGAAGATGTGGGCGAACGAGTCGATGTGCGTCGCCCCGGCGCCGTGGATGCAGGGATAACCGATCCGGTCGGTTGCGCCGGTCGGGCTGGCGGTGACCATCGACCACTCGGCCGGACATGGCACGTCGACTTCCTTCGTCGTTGCGGCGTTCGACGACAGCGACACGGTGATGCCGTCCTTCACGAGCGCGAGCGCCGCCTTGCGCTTGGCGGGCGTGATGAGGTTCAGCGCCCCCATTTCGTCGTCTTTGCCCCAGCGGCCCCAATTCGAAAGGTCTGTCTGCCAGCGCTCGTACTCGGCGGCCGAGACGAGCGGGTGCGCGGCATCCGGGGCCGCCGCGCTCTGCGTGAAGACGATGCCGCCGGTCGACGTGAGGGTCAGGACCACGACTGCGATCAAGACTGTCACCGCTTTCATGCCATACCTCCCCACGTCACGCGGTCACTGTTCAACGCGGCCAAAGTAGTCGGGCAACGAGGACTTGGTATCGCGCAGGATATCGACAATCGACTGGCGATCGGCACCGGTCAGGCGCCGATACTTCGAGTCGCCCTCCCGTCCGGAGAGGATGTGCCACATCCTGGCGTAGATCGCCGCCCTGGCCTCGGTCGGCAGCGCGTCGAAGACGTCAGAGTAGATCATGTAGCTGCACGGATAGCGGAGAAGTCGTTGGTTTAGATCCAGGTCGCGCAAAGATCGTCCCTGGCGGTCGCGCGGGCCTCTGACGGCAAACTGCTCGGTGAATCCCGACGTTCCCGCAATCGGACCCGGCAGCGGTGCCTCGTCGATGAACAAGAGATAGTCCACGACCTCCTTCGCCGTGGTTTCAGCGGCGGCTGCGGCCGCCGCTGTCCCGCTGGACCCGGCCTCCGCCTTGGCAATCCGGACCTCCCACCCGATTCGCGTCAGCAGATTCATCATGCGCGTCTGGTGCTGGAACACCAGCAGGGCCACCACATCGCTGTACGGCGACAGGTAGGCGTCGGTCTCGAACCTCGCGACGAGGGTCGCCGGCGTATCGAATCCGCTGCGGGACTCCGCGCCGGGATTGGCGACCGTCGCTCTCACGAACGTGTTGCCGAGGTGTTTGGCGTCGCCCACCCGTCCGGTCACGTACCAGCCGGCCCATCGTTCGTTCAGCGGACTCCGGTGGTCGGACGTGTTGTTGCCTAGCCACGGCGCGGTCGCGCCATCGGGTCCCGTCACGATGCTACGGGTGAAGAGGCCCGGGACGCCGCCGGTTGTCGACGAATGATGGCAGACGTTGCAGCGTGTGGAGGGTGTGAAGCGAGGAGGATTCTCCGGATGCTGATCGAGCAGGAAGAATCGCGTTCCCTGTCGGGCATCCTGCGCCGCGATTTCGATGAACCCGCCGCGCGGCCAGGCAACCGCCACCGCATCGTTGAAGAAGATCGTTCTCGGGTGCGCCGGGTCGATGATCGGCGCCTGAAAACTCGTCTTCGAATACACCGCCATTTGCGAAGAGATGGGGACGTCCAGCTCGCGGAGCAGTGACCGCAGGTATCCGGTGCCGGGCTCGAAGGCCAGCTGGGCTTCGCCCGCGTCGAGTCGCCGCGCCAGTCGGGTCACCGCATCGTCGCTCGGCTGGGTCGAGTACCCGATCGCAGGATCGTCGAGTGCGTCGAAAAACGGTTCCGGCGCCTGAACCGCACCGAGCCCGATGACGCAGATGGCCACCAGCGTCATCGCCTTCACCGGCTCCATAGTGCGGGAATTGTAAGGCCGGAGCGTTCGCGCCGTGCGTCCGGACGTAGAATCGGGCCGGTCATGTGCCAGTTCAATCATCCGCACGGACGGCCGGCATTCGGCTTTCTCGTCGATGTGCCCGAGATTCGCACGCTCATCGACACCACTCGGCGGTTGACGGCCGAGATCGCGGATACGGCGCGGCGGGTCGAGGCGCTGAAGCCGGCCTTCTTGACGCTGCTCGCCGACGACGGCTGGCTGCCTCACGAGTACGCATCGCCCGACGTGACGAGCGGGATGGGCGGCGGCATCGGCCAATATGCGCTCTACCGCGCGGAGGACGGATCGCTCACGCTGTTCTCGCTGGTCATTCCGGCCGGCGCCGAAACACCGGTCCACGATCACCTGGCGTGGGGGCTCATCGGCGTGTACCGCGGCCGGCAGTACGAGACCGTCTACCGCCGCCTCGATGACGGCCGCGACGAGACGAAAGCCGTGCTGGAGGTGTCGCGTCAGCACACGATGGAGACCGGGCAGTTCTACTCGCTCCTGCCGCCGCGCGACGACATTCACTTCGTCCGGACGGTTTCCGACGAGCCCTCGGTGTCGATCCACCTGCTGGCCAACGACACCGCGTGCATCTGGCGGCATCGGTTCGAGCCGGCGACCGGAGAAGTGAAGGCATTCCGGTCGGGCTACAGCAACGCGCCCTGTCCGCCCGAATGATCGCAGTTGCAACCCTGTGCAGCTCGGTGTATTTTGGCTGGGCTTCTCCAAGCACCCGCTTCGCACGTTCGACTACACGCCTTTTGACCGACTGACGTCCCGACGCGGCACGCGCTTGCGCGAGTTGGCGTCTACGTCAGAGTTCTGTACGCACCCGGGGATGGTGCGCGTGGACCTCTACTATCCGTGGTCAAACGGCGGACCGAAACACGGGGTAAGGACTCTTCCATTTGGTGGTGATGCCGTGAGCAGTCATATGAAGCGTGCCCTTCTCGCGTTGCTGTGCTCGTGCTGGGCGAGCACGGCCTTCGCACAACGCGACATGGTCGACATATCGAACGCCGTCGTCCACAACTCGCCGACCGATATCGCCAGCTGGGCCCGCACGACGAGAATCACCCAGCTCACGATGCGCCCGCCCAACGATCCCTACGAGGGCATCTCGCTCCGCTTCTCGGCCAATGCCACCTGGCCTGACTACACGCCGCCGGGATGGGACGGACCCATTCAGTACACCGTGTGGGCCGGCATCAATCTCAATGGCGTCTGGCACATCTCCGGCATCATCCAGATGTGGCGCGACCGTCCGTCCACCGGTGCGCCACTCCTCAGCTACGGTCCGGGCTGCGTCGTCAACAACTTCGCCTGCAACTGGGTCTACGACGGGCGATGGGGCGCGATGGCCGGCTATCAGCCGCACGTCGGCGAGGCGATGATCTTCTTCGTGAGCGCCGGCAATGCCCGGGGCATCGGCACTGTGACGTCGGTCCGCGAGCGCTCGAACGTCGTGCTCGTCAACCTGCCGGCGGGCGACACCGGCGTCTTCAACTTCCCGGGCATGGACCCGACGCCTGATTTCAACGGCGACGGCTACGCCGACCTCGCCTTCCGCAACACGGTGACCGGCGACGCCCAGGTCTGGTACTTGAACAACAGCGGGTCGATGATCGGGTCGCTGACGCTGCCTCGCGTCTCGGACGTGGCGTGGCGCATGGCGGCGACGGCCGATTTCAACGGTGACGGCAAGCCCGACATCCTGTGGCGCCGCAGCACCGGCGAGAACCTCATCTGGTTCATGACCCTCAATTCGATCGGCGCGTCTGCCAACCTCCCGGCCGTCGGCCGTGACTGGCAACTGGCCGTGGTGGGCGACACGAACGGAGACGGCTTCGCAGACATCGTGTGGCGCCATGTGAAGCTCGGATACAACTTGATCTGGTTCATCGGCTCTGGCGGTGCCGTCATCTCTTCGGGCCTGCTGCCGAACCAGACCGACCCGAACTGGCAGCTGCAGGCCGCCGGTGACTTCAGCGGCGACGGCAAGGCCGACGTGGTCTGGCGGAATCTTGCTACCGGCGCCGTGCTGCTGTGGTACGTCTCGGGCGCGACGGTCTACAACAGCGTCGCCCTCCCGATGACGAGCGACCAGACCTGGCAGATCGCGCAGGCGACCGACTTCAACAACGATGGGTTCGCCGACCTGCTCTGGCGCAACACGCTGAGCGGTGCGCTGCAGATCTGGTTCATGAACGGCGCCGGTCTGGCGTCGCAGGTGAACCTGCCGGCGACCGGCCAGGCGTGGCGGCCGGCTGGCGCAGCGGATCGTCCGGCCTGGCGCGATTTCAACGGCGACGGCCGCGCCGACATCGTCTGGCGCGATTCGTCCACGGGCAGCAACGTCATCTGGCACATGAACGGCGGCACGCAGCTGGGGACGACCTCGCTGCCGACAGTGGCCGACACGGCCTGGAAGCTGGCGGCGCTGGGCGATCTCAACAACGATGGCAACGCCGATCTCGTCTGGCGGAACAGCAACACGGGGATGAACATCGTCTGGTACCTGAGCGGCAACAGCGTGTTGTCGTACGGCGACCTGCCGCCGGTCCCCAGTTCGGCGTGGCAGATTGCCGGTGTCGCCGACATGAACAACGACGGCTACAACGACATCATCTGGCGGAACGGCACGGCGGGGTCCAACATCGTGTGGGTCATGAGGGGTCACACGCTGCTCGGATCGATGGCGCTGCCGACAGTCGCCGATGCGAACTGGTCGATCGCCGGCGTGGCGGACATGAACGGCGACGGCTGGCCAGACCTGCTGTGGCGAAATTCCGCGACCGGCACGAACCAGGTCTGGTACATGGTCGGCACGTCGATCGGCGGCGGCGGCGATCTGCCTCCAGTCCTCGACCAGAACTGGCAGCTGGCGCAGGTCATCGACATGAACGGTGACGGGTACGCCGACCTGGTGGTCCGCAACCAGGGCACCGGCGGCAACATGGTCATTTATCTGAGCGGGTTAAGCGTGCTCGGCACGCAGACCATCACGAATCAGGGAACGAACTGGGTCGTCGCCCGCTAGGCCCGCCGCCAGTTACATGCTCGCGCGCAGCTCCGCCGCGGAGCCGCCGAGCAGCTTCAGGTTGAGTGAGCCGCCGAGGAAGATCAGCTCTTCGACGGCCGCATCGACTGCCTGCTGCCGCAGCACCGGTTCGTCGGTCAGCTCCATGTTGAACTGCGCCGAACGCCGCATCAGCTCCTTGATGAACGCCGGACTGGATCCCTTCGTCCGTCTCACGATGAGGTCGAGCAGCGGGCCCTGCACGTCGAGCTGTCGCGAGTAGAGCCGTACGAGCTTGGCGCGGCCCTCGTCGTCTGGCAACGGAAACTCGATCGCCTGGTCGATGCGTCCCGGCCGCGCGGCCAGCGCCGGCTCGAGCTCTTCCGGGCGGTTGGTCGTCAGAATGAAGAAGACGTCGGCATCTTCCCGCAGGCCGTCCATTTCGTTGAGCAGCTTGTTCAGCAGCACTTCCTCTCCCGGGCCGTGCATGTGGCCGCGCTCGCGGGCGATGAGGTCGACGTCCTCCACGATCACCATGGCCGGCTGCAGAAACCGCGCGAGCCGGAAGTATTCGCCGATCTGCACGACCTGCTCGGCCGAGATGAGCAGCGTCGTGTGCTCCGGCAGTTGCGACGCCAGATAGTGAATCGTGTGCGTCTTGCCGGTTCCGGGAGGGCCGTAGAAGAGCAGCCCCTTTTTCATGGAGAAGCCGAAGCGCCTGATCGCCTGCCGCGCGTCGACGAACTTCCCGACGTTGCGATCGAGGAGATCGAGCGTCGTCTTCGGCAGAATCACGTCATCCCGCGTGACCCGGTGCAGCCGGTGCACCTTGACCGATCCGCCGCGGCCCGAGGGATCGTAGTAGCTCTCGAGCGAGATCACCCGACCGCGATAGGTCCGCCCCGCGCCGGCACGGGCCTCGATCTCGCGGAACAGATCCTGCGACAGGCGGGCTCCCGGTTCGCCCGCCGGCACTCCCACTTCGACGTGCACACCCGCCGAGTGGCCGTGACGGACGGTTGGACACAAGAGAAGCGCGAACGCCACGTCACCTCTGGTGGCCAGCCACAACCCGGTGCGCAGGCAGCGCGCCGGCACGTCGTCGCCGATGTCGACTTCGTCGTGCTGCAACGGTCCGACATCGACAGGAAACGGACCCGGCGCCAGCAGGTGGGCGATCGTCGGCGTCTCATGGTTCATTGGCGAATGGATCCCGAGCAGGCGCACCTGTCCATCCGCCGGAACCACGTCCCGTAAG
>JBKPSC010000447.1:0-5130 GCA_046734915.1 Acidobacteriota bacterium
GGAAGGCCGTCACGTGGACTGGAATCGCCTGCGCCACAAGATCGAGCAGGGCGCCGACTTCGTCATCACGCAACTCTTTTTCAAGAACTCCGACTACTTCGCGTTCCGCGATTATCTGCACGGCGCCGGCGTCACGGTGCCGATCATCCCGGGTATCCTGCCGGTCCTGAGCGCGTCACAGATCAAGCGTTTCGTGACGCTCTGCGGCGCCGATTTGCCCGCCGGCGTCGTCAGCCGCCTGGAAGCCTGCAATGACGATGAGGAAGTCGTGCAGTTCGGCATCGAGTACGCGACGCTCCAGTGCGAAGAGCTCCTGCGCGAAGGTGCGCCAGGGCTGCACTTCTACACGCTGAACCGAGCGCGTTCGACGACAGAGATTCTCCAGAATCTCGGACAGGCAGCACGAAGGCTCACGGCGCCGCTGAGATAGACTCCCTGCCGTTGCACCCCGGCCGCCGTTCGGATCGGCGCGACGGAACACAAGCTGGCCGTGCGTGGCCCAGAAATCCGGGTGTGCTAGTGTGAGCCTTAGCACGATGCGCCGGTGGATCCCTCTCGCGCTCCTCGCGGTCGCGGCGGTCATCGGACGGCCGACCACGATCGCCTACGCCCAAGCCGCCTCTTTCGCCGGTGCCTGGACGTTGAACCGCACGCTGAGTCAGATCCCGAAGGAGATGGGATTCAACGTCGTCGCGATACCGGCTGACTCGGGTGGTCTGCCGGCGGGCGCGTTCGGCGGATCGCGCGAGAGCTACGAAGACTCGCAGCGGCGCCAACTGCTGACCAACGAAGCGCGCAATCCATCGCCGCGGCTCGTGATTACCGAGAACCCCGGCACATTCACGATTGTCGACGATCAGGGACGCACCCGCGCCCTGTCCACCACGGCCGTCCAGCAGTGGATCGACGTACTCAACCTCACGATCGCCGTGTCCACCACCAACATCCGCGACCGCTACATCGTCGTCTACAACGTCGAGCAGGAACGTAAGCTGCGGTACACCTACTCGCGGCTCGCCAATCCGCCGCAGCTGATTGTCGACATCGAGTTCATCGAACACGGTGAGCCCGGGGACAAGGCGCATCTTGTCTACGAGCCAGGAAGCGCGGCGCCGGCCACGTCCCCGCTGGTGACGCCTGCCGCGACGACCAGCGCCGCCAGTGCGAGCGGCGCGCCGACCACGCCGGGACCTCCCGCAGAAACCTTCGATCAGCGTCCCGGCGCCGAGCTGAAAGGGCTGAGGAGTCTTGGCGTGGTGGTGGAGGAACTGAGCTCGCAGGCAATTGCGTGCGGCCTGAACCAGGTCGCGATCGAAGCCGCGGTCTCGAAACGGCTGACGGCCGGCGGTCTCGTGGTGCGGCGGAATTCAGACGACGACACATATCTGTACGTGAACATCAAAACGGACCACCTGCCCAACGGCACGTGCGTGTCGCGCTACGACGCATCGCTCTACACGCACACGACCGCGAAGATGTCCTACGGCGATCGCTCGGTGCTCGTGCAGGTCGAACTGATGCACCGCGGCGGCATGAACAACACGTCCGGACAGCACGCGCCGGCGATCATCCGCGCGCTCGAGAGCGACGTCGATCTGTTCGTCATACAGATCCGCACCGCGAACCAGTAACCCCTTGGCATCAGCTTCCTCATCACTGACCTGTCGAGAGTAAGGCCGTCTCCTGACGGACAGATCGTCGAGGTGCTGGTGCGAAAGCGCCAGCTGCCAGTAGAGCGAGCGTGTCACACGGTGAGGCTTCATCAGGACCGTGCGGAGCGAGCAGGTGAGCTCGATACGCCTCAAGCCGACGGGTATCGGAGCGATAGACGAACGCCGCGCCATCAAGACGCTGCTTCGCATCTGAGTGCTCGGAAGCCCTTAACCCTTGATAGAAGCGAGGAATACGAATAAGCCCAAAAAACACCAGAGAAAGTCGGTCAACATGGTCCGTTGTCAGAATAGACGCCACTTTGTAGATTGGACACATGGCGCTTAAACGCTTGGACAACGTAGGAATCGTCGTCGATGACCTCGCAGCGAGCATTGATTTCTTTCGCGAACTCGGCCTCGAGCTCGAAGGCCGGGCCACGATCGCAGGGGAGTGGGCCGGACGTGTCACTGGACTGGGCGATCAGCGCGTCGAAATTGCCATGATGCGCACGCCGGACGGCCACGGGCGGCTCGAGCTCTCCCGTTTTCTCACGCCGGCCGTCGTCGCGGATCACCGGAACGCCCCGGTGAACGCTCTCGGCTACCTACGCGTCATGTTCGCTGTGGACGACATCGACGACACGCTCGAGAGGCTCCGCAAGCGCGGGGCGCAGCTCGTAGGCGAAGTGGTCCAATATAAAGACGCGTATCGGCTGTGCTACATCCGCGGGCCTGAGGGACTTCTCATCGGACTCGCCCAAGAACTGAGCTGAGCGCCGCCACCACTATGCGGTGCGCCCGCATTCTCTGGTACTTGACGCCGCTGGAATTGAAAGCGACCTGGTTGCGCAATCGGAAGGCGCTCGCCGTCGGTGCCTCATCGGGCTGACCAACAAGAACCCCAGCGTGGCCTTTCTATCGGTCCCTGAGACGCAACACTATCGCGAGAGAGCGTTGGATCGATCAGGCGGCACTGGCATGCTCCGGAAAATCGCCCACAAATTCACCGAAAGCGCCAACACTTCGCGCACAAGGCTGAAGACGACAATCGGAACGACCGTGCGAGACGGGATGTTGTTCTCCAGCACCGTCGAAAACATCACACCGAGCGAGACGAGGGCCGCGACATGTTTCCATGAGAGGCGCGGCATTTCAGCCGCGATAAGCGTGAGCAGCCAGAATGTTGCAGCCATGGCATAGGCTTCGGGGACGAACGGGCTACGAAGCGAGCCGAGCGTCAACAGGGCGAGCCACGACTGGGCTTGCCTTACTCGAAACCGCTCGCCTTGTTCTAGTGTGGACGCCAGCGCGAGGCGCCGACCTGCGATGAACGCGAGACCAGCGACGAGGATCCCGTAAACCGATGCGGCCGCGCTGCTGACACGGTGAGTCACGAGGCTGACGCCGAGGGAGCGGAAGTTCATCACGAAAGCATAGATACCGTAATTGATGGGCAGAGAATCAGGCTCGTACAGCCACGGAAATGCCTCGCCAGTAGAAAGTTTCGGAAGTTGATACGTCACGAAATCCAGAAACGGCTGAATGCCGAGAACCACCAGCGCGACCAGCGTAAAGAACACAGCGAAGCCGGCCGTCCATGCGACTGCGCCAGGTCGGCGATTCCCGATGAGATAGACCGTGAGCAATCCGGGGAAGATTTTTCCGAGTGCGACGAACCCGAGGAGGCTGCCTCCCACAGCCTCTCGACCTTGTGAGAAAAGCACCATCGCGAGCATCGACATCGAGATGCCGAGATCTGAAATTGGCGCACCTGCAGACCAATCAGAACGGGAATCGCAATGCCCAGCACGGGGGCGAACAGCATGGCGCGTCGCCCGATGCGTCCGCCTATCCAGCGTGCGGTCGACAGCACGGCCAATCCCAGTAGCGCCACCTGCAGCGTGAACCAGACGGCGCGGATGGCGAAGAAGTCGTGCGTGAACATGAGTGCCGCGCGGGGAAGGAGCAGGAAGGGCGGCGGATATTGGAAGGGATCGACGTCAACGGGTCCAATCTTGCGAGATATGCAATCGGCACTGTATCCGGGCTCGCAGGTGCGCTCCAGATAGTTCTTCGGGTCGTAGAGATTGACGTCCTGACGCCGCGACAGACCTGCCGCCTCGGTATACGCCGTCAAGCACGCGTGGTGGACGAAACCTGGATGCACGACGTCGAAGATGCCCGGCGGCGGGAAGACCGAGTAGGACTCGCGCGTGACGTCGTGCATGAAGACACTCAGGCGAACGCTTTGCGTCACGGCCAACAAGCCGACCCCGATCCACACAGCGAACAGGCGTCGATGCTTCAGGAACTCGAGCGACGAGGAAGCTAGACGCGAGGCGAGCCGGGTAACGCCGATCGCCGCAAGCGCCGTCCCCAGCGTGACTGCGACAGCGGTCGACGCGATGGTCGCGAGGCCAGTAACGAGCGGCGGCAGGAAGATGCCGCACGCCATCAGACTCACCGACACGCGAATCACCCGATCGCGCGACATACGACGATCCTCTACCACGCGGCCAAGCCAGTGACGCTAGGACACATGAAGGCCATCTCGCAGTTAGAATATGCGCGTTCTGAGACCCTCCCCCGTCCACAGGGCACGCTCGAGCATCGTTGGCCAGGCAGCGCTGCACGATGACATCCAGCGCTCGAGGCTCTCCTGACTCTCCAGGGAGGTGATATTCGCTGTGCAGCAGCGCCAAAAACGACCTCTTGTACCGGGGTGTTACATTCGAGCGACATCTTCGTACGCGAGCACCGGCGGAGGGACGTTGCGGCCCCTCGGCGAGCATGTTTCTGCCGACTATCCATTGACACGTCCTAGGCGATCGGCCAATCATCGGCGCTGACGCTCCGCCGTGTGACACGCTGGCGGCGCATCTGCTTACTGATCCACTTTCCAGCCTGCGGAGATCGGGCGGTGTTCTGATCCCAAGTAGTGAGAGCTTCATCCAGAGGTGCTCCGTGCGGAAGCCCAATCGTCGTCACAGCGTGACCGTGCTCCTGGCCGTGTTTCTGGTCGTTCTGTTTCGGCCTGTCGATGCCGATCGGAAGGTCGATTTTTCGCGGTTTGTCGTCGTCGGCGACTCGCTGGCCTCCGGCTTCCAGAACTTCTCGCTGCTCGGAACACAGCAGGTCAACGGCGCCGCAAATCTGGTGGCGCAGCAGGCGAACATTCCGCTCGAGTTGCCGCTGGTGCCGTATCCCGGAATTCCAAACGTGCTGACGCTGGTTTCAGCTGGCGTGCCGCCGGTCGTGGCGCCGGTTCCCGATCCGCCGCCGGCGGTTCCGCGCCTCAACCCAGCGACTCAGGCGACGAACCTCGCGGTTCCAGGCCACACGCTCGCGGATGCGATCTTCACTCGTCCTGGTGCGACTGCCGACCTCCTCACGAATACGGTGCTTGGGTTTCCGACGCCGTTCCTCGTTCCCGGAGCTCCCCTCAGCCAGATGGAGAGCGCGGTCGAGCTTTCGCCGA
>JBKPSC010000448.1:0-15116 GCA_046734915.1 Acidobacteriota bacterium
CTGATGCCTCGTCTGTGTCGGCCATCACGGCGCGATTTGCGGCTTCAGCTGCCTTCGCGAACTGGACCTGCAGGTCCGCGGCAACGCTGCGCGCTTCGATGTGTTGCGTCAGGACGGCTGGTCCGTTAATGCAACCGGCGAGCATGGCAGTCGTCGCGAGCGCCACGCTGAGGATCACGAACCGTCGAGAGTGTCGTCTCATCTCAGGGGACCACGTTCGTCGTTCACAGCCGTCTCCGACTCTACTTCCGACTGCATTAGGGAGTCCTTAAGAGGCGATCAGAATCTGTCGCATGAGTCTTAACGGCGACTTAACGACTTCCTAAGCCGTGGCGCCCTACTGTCGGTCGATGACCAGTGCATCGTTGACGACGCGTGACGGTTTGACCCGATTGCTGACGTGGGATAGCCTGCCGGCGATGGCTCGCGTCCTGCCCATCCTGCGGGTCGCCGCCTCGATTGCCATCGTCGCGGCCGTGACTGCGGTCTTTGCGGCGCTGCAGGCCAATCCCACCACCGTCGCGTTGAGCTACGTCGCCGCGATCTTTCTGATCGCGAGCAGTTGGGGTGTTGCCGAAGCGACGTCCGCCTCGCTTGTCGCCGTCGTGCTGCTCAACTTCTTCTTTCTTCCGCCAGTCGGAACCCTGACCATCGCCGACCCTCAAAATTGGGTCGCTTTGCTGGCGTTCCTGCTGACCGCGGTCGTCACCAGCCAGTTGTCGGCGAGGGCGCGCCAGCGGGAGTTGGAGGCTGCGGCTCGCCAACGTGACCTGGAGCGGCTCTATGCGCTCAGCCGGTCGCTGCTGCTGGCCGATCGGGGCGCCTCGATTCCGGGTGCGATCGCGCGACATATCGCCGATGCATTCGCGCTCCAGTCGGTCGGGTTGTACGATCAGCGCACGAACGTGGTGTCGTGGGCCGGCGCGCAGGAGTATCCGAAGGTCGATGACAAACTGCGAGAGGTTGCCCGCCGCGGCGCGTCGCTGCGCGAACCGGAGGGAATGCTCCTGACGGCGATTCAACTGGGTGGCACGCCGATCGGGAGTGTGGCTATTGCCGACGCCGGCCTCAGCGATACAGTCGTCCAGTCGATCGCCAATCTCGCCGCGATCGGTCTCGAACGCGCCAGGGCGAACGAAGCCACCGCTCGAGCGGATGCCGCGCGGGCGAGCAGCGAGCTGCGAGCCACCGTGCTTGACGCGTTGGCGCACGAGTTCAAGACCCCGCTCACGTCGATGAAGGCGGCGTCGAGCGACCTCATGGCCAGCGCGTCCGCGAGCTCACATGATCGCGAGCTCGTGGCGATCATCGACGAAGACCTCGATCGGTTCCAGTCGCTGGTCACCGATGCCGTGCAGATGCTGCGCATCGATGCCGGCGATTTCGTTGTGCATCCGGATCGCTTGCATCTGGCTCCGCTCGTCGCCTCGACAATCCAGAAGTTCCACAATCGGTTCGACGGCCACAGCCTGCTTCAACACGTGCCGGGGGACATGACCGTCGATGCCGATCGCGAACTGCTGGCGCTGGCCCTGCGACAGCTGCTCGACAACGCGCTGAAGTATTCGCCGTCGCGCTCGACGATAGAGATCGCGGCGATGAGGAACGGCACGGTGTCGATTTCAGTCCGCAACTCGGGCTCGACGATCCCCGAAAGCGAACAGCAGCGCATCTTCGAACGCTTCTATCGCGGCTCACACGCGCACGCCGTTCCCGGCTCGGGGATGGGTCTCGCCATCGTTCAGCAGATTGCCGCCGCGCACGAGGGCACCTTGACGGTCGCTAGCGCGGCGGAAGGCGGCACCACCTTTACGCTGTCGTTGCCGCACCGGGGTCCCGAGGCATGAGCGCGGCGAAGATCCTCGTCGTGGATGACGACCCGCAGATTCGCCGCGTCATGCGCGTGACGCTCACCGGCCAGAGCTACGAGGTCGACGATGCCCGTGACGGCGAGACGGCGCTGGAAAAGCTGCGCGAGACGCGGTTTGATCTCGTGCTGCTCGACATGAACATGCCTGGCATGGGCGGCCTCGAGACCTGCCGGCAGATTCGCGGGCAGTCCGAGATCGCGATCGTGATGCTGACAGTGCGCGACAGCGAGTCCGACAAGGTCGAGGCACTCGACGCCGGCGCGGACGACTATGTCACCAAACCCTACAAGGCGCCGGAGCTGCTGGCGCGGATTCGAGCCGCGCTTCGCCGAACGCCGTGGACACACGGCCCCAGCGGCCGCATGACGCTCGGCTCGGTCGAGATCGACTTCGACTCCCGTCAGGTCACGTCGCATGGCCGCAACGTGCGGCTGACGCCGAAGGAATTCGAGCTCCTGCGCTACTTCGTCTCGCACCCCAACAAAGTGCTCACGCACCGCGAGCTGCTGCAAGCCGTCTGGGGGCCTGACTACGGCGACCAGGTCGACTCCCTGCGCGTCTTCGTGAATCAGCTGCGCAAGAAGATCGAGCAGAGTCCGTCCAAACCGGTCTACCTCCTCACCGAGCCCTGGGTCGGCTATCGCCTGCAATCCCCAACCGAATCGCGATAGCGCAATCGTGCGGCTGCGTGACAGCCCATCGGGCCGTGATCCGTCATCGCGACGCTCACGGTGCAGTTGGCCGCCCCACGATTCCTAACGACCGGCTAATGACTTCTTAAGCAGCCGACTCCTACGCTGGGGTGTGAGCGGCGAACACGTGGCCGAGATCATCCCATTGCCCCCGTCGAGTCATGGTGGCGATGGAGAGCGCAAGGAGGATGTCCGTGCTTGATCTGTTCTATCTAGCTATTGGCGTAGTGGGATTCGTCGCGCTGTGGGGCATCACGAAAGCATGCGATCGCGCGTAGGAGATCGGTCATGTTCGATTACATCGTTTCCGGCATCGTCTCGGTGCTGCTGCTCGTCTATCTGGGCTGGGCCATGTTTCAGCCCGAGAAGTTTTGAGGCCGTGCCATGACCAGCATCGGGATTCTGCAGATTCTCGTCTTCTTCGGCCTCATCTGGTTGTTGACGAAGCCCGTCGGACTCTACATGTCACGGGTCTTTCAGGGTGAACGCACGTTCCTTCACCCGGTTCTGCGGCCGGTCGAAGTGTTCGTCTACAAGATGTGCGGCGTGGACGAGAAGCAGGAACAGCGATGGACGCAGTACACGGCGTCCGTACTGTCATTCAGTCTGTTCGCGTTTCTGTTCACGTATGCCCTCCAGCGTCTGCAGGGATGGCTGCCGCTGAACCCTCAGGGCTTCGACGCCAGCAAGGTGCCGCCGGACATGTCGTTCAATACAGCCATGAGCTTCATGTCGAACACCAACTGGCAGTCGTATGGCGGTGAATCGACGCTGAGCTACTTCGTGCAGATGGCGGCCCTCGCGGTGCAGAACTTCGTCTCGGCAGCCGCTGGCGTGGCTGTGGCGATCGCGCTTGTTCGCGGCTTCGCCCGGAATGAGACTGACAAGATCGGCAACTTCTGGGTCGACGACACGCGAGCCACGCTGTACGTGCTACTGCCCATCTCGCTGGTAGCGGCCCTCGTCCTCGTGTCACAGGGCGCGATTCAGAACTTCAATTCGTACACGGTCGCGAAGACGGTGGAAGGCACCACACAAACGATCGCGCAGGGGCCTGTCGCCTCACAGGTCGCCATCAAGATGCTCGGCACGAACGGCGGCGGCTTCTTCAACGCCAACTCGGCCCATCCGTTCGAGAGTCCGAACGCGTTCACCAATCTCCTCCACATGCTGCTGATCTTCGTGCTGGGCGCCGGTCTCACTTACACCTTCGGTCACATGGTGAGGGACACCCGGCAAGGATGGGCACTCTTCTGGGCGATGGCGATCATGTTTCTCGTGGGCGTCTTCGTCGCGTATCCGGCCGAACAGGCAGGTAACCCGATCGTCGCCAGCCTGGGCGTGGAGAGCGCGGCCACGGCGACACAGTCGGGCGGAAACATGGAGGGCAAAGAGACCCGGTACGGCAACGCGGCGTCGGCGCTGTTCACCACGGTGACGACTGACGCCAGCTGCGGCGCCATCAATGCCTGGCACGACAGCTATACACCCATCGGGGGACTTGTCCCGATGTTCAACATGCAGACCGATGAAGTGATCTTCGGCGGCGTTGGTGCCGGGCTGTACGGCATGCTCCTCTATGCCATCGTCGGCGTGTTCATCGCCGGCCTGATGGTCGGACGAACTCCCGAGTACATCGGCAAGAAGATCCAGCAGAAGGAAGTGAAGATGGCGCTACTCGCCATCCTCGTGACCGCCTTCCTCATCCTGGTCTTCGCCGGCATCACGGCCGTCCTGCCGCTCGAAAAGGGCGGCTACTGGAATCCGCCCGGACCGCCGACGGCCAATCTGAACAACGCCGGCGCGCACGGTCTCAGCGAGATTCTCTACGCCTACACCAGCCAGGCGGAGAACAACGGCAGCGCCTTCGCCGGCATCACTGTAAACACGCCCTGGTACGATCTGACCGGCGGCCTCTGCATGTTGTTTGGCCGCTTCCTCTTCATCATCCCGGCGCTGGCGATCGCCGGGAGCCTGGCCAGCAAGAAAGCCGTTCCCTCGTCAGCGGGAACGCTGCCGACGCATGGCGCGCTCTTCGTCGGGCTTCTCGTCGCGACGGTGATCGTCGTGGGCGCGCTGACGTTCTTCCCGGCACTCTCGCTGGGTCCGATCGTCGAGCACTTCCTGATGCACGAGGGCCGGCTCTTCTCGACGATGGTCGTGTCGTTTCCGGTGTGGAGTTGAGCCATGGCGTCCACGATGACCGCCCCGTCTACTACGCCCGTCGCACCGCCGCCAGCCGTCGACGAGACGAGTCTCATTCCGAAGAAACTCGTCCGGGCCCGGCCGCTGTTCGATCCGGAGATCGTTCGGCGCGCGCTCAAGGATTCGGTGATCAAACTGAATCCGATCACCTTGATGAAGAACCCGGTCATCTTCGTCGTCGAGGTCGGTGCGGCGCTCGTGCTGCTGTTCCTTATTCGCGACATCGTCGCCGGCGCGGGCGACATCTGGTTCGGTCTTCAGATCGACTTGTGGCTGTGGTTCACGGTGCTGTTCGCCACCTTCGCCGAGGCCATGGCCGAAGCGCGAGGCAAGGCGCAGGCTGAGTCGCTGCGGAAGACCAGGACCGACACAATCGCCAACCGCATCGTCGGCGGCGGCCGAGTCGAGAAGGTTTCGTCCACGAAGCTGCGGGCCGGGGATCTGGTCGAGTGCGCCGCCGGCGACACGATTCCCGGCGATGGAGAAGTGATCGAGGGAGTGGCGACAGTCGACGAAGCGGTGATCACCGGCGAGAGCGCGCCGGTCATCCGTGAATCGGGCGGCGATCGCAGCGCCGTCACCGGCGGCACGCGGGTGCTCTCCGATCGCATCGTCATCAAGATCACGTCGAACCCCGGCGAGACGTTCCTCGATCGCATGATCGCGTTGGTCGAAGGAGCCGAGCGCCAGAAGACGCCAAACGAGATCGCGCTGAACATCCTCATCGCCGGGTTGACGATCATCTTCCTGTTCGCGGTCGTCACGCTCGTGCCATTCGCCATCTACAGCGTGAACTCTGCCAGCGCGGGATCGCCGCCGTCGATCGCCGTGTACACGGCCCTGCTCGTTTGTCTCATTCCCACGACCATCGGCGGCCTGCTGTCGGCGATCGGCATCGCCGGCATGGACCGCGTCATGCAGCACAACGTGCTGGCGATGAGCGGCAAGGCGGTGGAAGCGGCGGGCGACGTCAACACCCTGCTGCTCGACAAGACGGGGACGATTACTCTTGGCAGCCGCCAGGCGGTCGCATTCATTGCCGCACCCGGCGTGACCGAGAACGAGTTGGCGGATGCAGCTCAGCTCTCCAGCCTGGCCGACGAGACGCCGGAGGGCCGTTCGATCGTCGTCCTGGCCAAGGAGAAGTACGCGCTGCGTGGACGTGACGTCGCCGCCCACCACGCCAAATTCATTCCCTTCTCTGCCTACACCAAGATGAGCGGCGTCGACTTCGAGGGCCGTCAGCTGCGAAAGGGCGCGACCGACGCGATCTTGACCTTTGTGAAGCAGGAAGGCGGACGCATCGTGCCCGAGATCAGCGAGATGTCTGACAAGATCTCGCGGGCCGGCGGCACGCCCCTGGCCGTTGCCGACGGCGCGCGCCTGCTGGGGATCATTCACCTCAAAGACATCGTCAAGGTCGGCATGAAGGAGCGCATCGCGCAACTGCGGGCGATGGGTATCCGCTCGGTCATGGTCACCGGCGACAACCCGCTCACGGCGGCGGCGATCGCCTCCGAAGCCGGCGTCGACGACTTCCTGGCGCAGGCAACGCCGAAGGACAAACTCGAGTACATCAAGAAAGAGCAGGCCGGCGGCCGCATGATCGCGATGACCGGCGACGGAACCAACGACGCGCCGGCGCTGGCGCAGGCCGACGTGGGACTCGCCATGAATACCGGAACGACTGCGGCCCGCGAAGCCGGCAACATGGTCGATCTCGACAGCAATCCGACGAAGCTCATCGAGGTCGTCGCGATCGGCAAACAACTGCTCATCACGCGCGGGGCGCTGACGACGTTCTCAATCATGAACGACGTCTCGAAGTACTTCGCGATCATCCCGGCGATGTTCATGACGACATATCCGGCGCTGGCCAAGTTGAACATCATGTATTTGCGGACGCCGTCGAGTGCGATCCTGGCGGCCGTCATCTTCAACGCCTTGATAATCGTGGCGCTGGTGCCGCTGGCGTTGAGAGGCGTGCGCTATCGGCCGCAGAGCGCGCCGCAGATGCTGCGCCGCAACCTCATGATCTACGGACTGGGCGGGCTCATTGCACCGTTTCCGGCGATCTGGCTGATCGACCGGATGCTCGGCTGGTTCAATCTGGCATAGGAGAACGACGTGCTCAAGGAACTGAAGCCCGGATTTCTGTTGATGGCGGTGATGACCGTGATGCTCGGTCTGATCTATCCGGTCGTCGTCACGGTCATCGCGCAGGTCGTGTTTCCCGATCAGGCGAATGGCAGCCTGATCATCCGGGACGGAGAAGTCATCGGCTCGCGTCTCCTCGGCCAGAGCTTCGCCCGTCCCGAATACTTCCATCCACGGCCGTCGAGCGCGGGCGCCGGGTACGATGCGTCGGCGAGCGCCGGGTCGAATCTCGGCCCTACCAGCGCAAAGCTGCTCAATGGCGCCATCGCTACCGATGACAAAGGAACCGAGACAGTGGCGTTCGACGGAATCAAGGTGCGGATCGTGCACTACTGCGTCGAAAACGGCATGGCGTACCAGTCGTCGACGCCTCTTGACGCGTTCAAGGACGGTCAGGGCAATCTCGATGATGTCAAGCTGATTAAAGCGTTCAGCGATGTAAGGGCGCCGCTCGTCTTCTCGCCCATGAGCAGCATCCCGGCCGATGCGGTGACCGGATCGGCGTCTGGTCTGGACCCTGACATCAGTCCGGCCAACGCGGAGGTTCAAGCGGCCCGCGTGGCCATGGCTCGCGGTGTCCCCATCGATGGCGTGCGCAGGCTGATCGGCCAACATACGGCCGGCCGCACGTTCGGCTTGCTGGGGGAGCCCCACGTCAACGTTCTCCAGCTGAATCTCGCGATGGACGAGGCGTTCCCGACGCGATGATCCAAACCGGGAGGTCCCGGGACACTGCTCGCCGCATTAGTCTGTTAAGTAAGCGATGAGCAGCGACGACAAGCGCGATCCCGAAGCTCTGCTCGAGCAGATCGAAGCCGCCGAGCGGAGTCAGCATCGCGGGCACCTCAAGATCTTTCTCGGGTACGCGTCGGGCGTCGGCAAGTCATTCCGGCTGTTCGACGAGGGCCGCCGGCGGCGCCAGCGCGGCGAGGACGTGGTCGTCGCCGCCACGCAACCGGAAGTGCCTGCGGAGTTAGCCGCGGTCATTCGCCCGCTCGAGATGATTCCCACTCTTGACGTGAGCGGTGTGCCGGTCATCGACGTGGCCGCGGTCCGGGACCGTCATCCCCAGGTGTGTCTGATCGACGGGCTGGGCTACGACAATCCGCCCGGAACCCGCCATGCGAAGCGGTACCAGGACGTCGACGAACTGCTCGAGGCCGGCATCTCGGTCCTCACGTCGATCAATCTGGAGTATATCGCCGAGGAGCAGGATTTCGTCCGCTCGGTTCTGGGCACGACGAGGACCGAAACCGTTCCGCAGGACTTCATCGATCGCGCGGACGACCTGGTGGTAGTCGACGCTCCGGCCGACGCGGCTGCGGACGAAGAGGCTCGCGACTTATCGCAGCTGCGACAACGCGCTCTCCTGCTGACGGCTGACGTCGTCGATCGGCGCCTCGAGGCGTATCTCCGGCTGCACAGCATTCAATCGACCTGGGGAACGCAGGAACGAATTCTGGTCTGCATGACGCCACGCGCGAACGCCAACAAAATGCTCGCCAGCGGCCGTCGCAACGCAGACCGCTTCCACGGCGAGCTGTTCGCCATCTACGTCACGCAGGAGAATCTGACGGCGGACGATCGGCTCGTGCTCGAACGCAACGTCACCTTGGCCAAGGCTCAGCAGGCCCAGGTCGAGACGCTCGAAGGCCAGGACGCCATCGCCACCATCCTGCAATATGCCCGCGCCCACGGCATTACGCAGATCTTTGTCGGCCACAACCTGCGTCGCACGTGGCGCGATCGCCTCGGCGGCACGCCTCTCGATCGGCTGATTCGCGACGCCGAGGGCATGGACGTTCGGGTGTTCCCGCAATGACGGACCAGCCGACGCGCGGTCGACTGAAGGTCTTCCTTGGATACGCCGCCGGTGTCGGCAAGACCTACCAGATGTTGACCGAAGCGCACGAGCTGAAACGGCGCGGGGTGGACGTCGTCATCGGCTACTTCGAGCCGCACGCGAGAAATGAAACCATCGCGTTGACCGACGGACTCGAGACCGTTCCGCGCCGGGTGATCGAGTATCGCGGCAGTCGCTACGAAGAGATGGACGCCGACGCCATTCGCCGCCGGCAGCCCCAGCTGGCTCTGGTCGACGAGTTCCCGCACACCAACGTTCCGGGATCGCCGCGCCTCAAGCGATGGGAAGACATTCAGGTGCTTCTCGATGCCGGCATCGACGTCTTCACCACGATGAACGTGCAGCATCTCGAGAGCTTGAACGATCAGATCTGGCAGAGCACCGGCGTGCGAGTACGCGAGACCATTCCCGACTGGCTGCTGAAGCAGGCCGACGAGGTCGTGATGGTCGATCTGACGCCGAGCGCGCTGTTGAACCGTCTGGCGCGGGGCGTGGTGTACCCGCCCGAGAGAGCGCGAGCGGCGCTCGAGAACTTCTTCAAGGAATCGACGCTGGTCGCGCTTCGCGAACTGGCGATGCGCCAGGCGGCTTACGCCGTCGAGAGCCGATTGCCGGATGACGATGCGGAGACCTCGTTTCGGGTGACGGCGGCGCTCGAACAAACGCCGGAGCGCTTGTTGCTGGTGATAACGGCCGACCCCTCCAGCGCGGCACTGATTCGCCGCGGCCGGCGGGTGGCGGACTATCTGCGGGCGGAGTGTCTGGCCGTCTTCGTCTCTGAAAGGCCAGACTTCAAGGCGTTGTCGCCAACCGACCGCGAGCACGTCGAGCGCCACCTCAACTTCGCGCGTGGGTTGAGAATCGAGACGCGCGTGCTTCAGGGCCACGACGTCGCGGAAGCGATCGTCGGCTTCGCCCGGCTCCATGGGATCACGCAGATTTTCGTCCTGCGTGGAAAGCCCAGCGCGCTGCAGTCGTGGTTCGCCTCGGCCTTCGTCCAGCGAATTGTTGCCCTCGCCCGCGACATGCAGGTGACGGTCGTGGCCGATCGTTCGATGGGCCGATCGCCCGCGTGACCCACCATACCCTGCGCCCACATTTCTGCAGCCAGGCCGGAGTGATTAGTGCTCCACCTTGTCAGAACTGATACGACACGCTGAACTCCGCGATGCGCGGCGGCATGATGCTCGTCGGGCGGCCGAAGTTGGGACCAGACAGCCGGGTCACTTCGAGGATGGTGCTGTCGTTGAGTGCATTGAAGATGTTCATCCGCACCGTCGCCCGATGACCTGCTCGCAGGTCGAACGTCTTCTCGACGCGGACGTCGAGCTGATTCTGGTGCGGCAGGCGCCTCGTTCCGATCTCCTCGACGTTGACCGTGATGTTCGGGATGGTCTGCCCGCCGGTGAAGCGGACCTGACGGGCCCAGGGATAGCCGCTCCGGTACTCAAAGGTGGCCGACGTGCTGATTTGATACGGCAGGACATACACGCCGGAGACCTTGCCGGTCCGCTCCCACTCCCGATCCGCGGTGAAGATTTCCCCGTTGGGATTGTCTGGCCCACTCTCGACGTTGCCGTTGAACTCGCTCCCAGAAGCGCTCACCTGAATCGGCACGTCACGTAGAGTTGCCGAGAAGGAGGCGAGGAGCTGCCACCTGCTCGAGAGCCGCTTGAAGGCCGACAAGTCGATGCTCTTGAAAGTCTGGTCGGCGTTGGGGTCGTTGATCCGGGTGAACTTTTCGAAGGCGCGGCCGGCCAGCGAGGTTGGGTACTCCCAGTACGTGAACATCACGCCCGGGTCGTCTGTCGTGCCCACCCGCCCATCAGGACCGGGATCGGGCCGCGTGACCGGCACGTTGTAGGTCTCGTAGGGGCGGAGCAGGTTCGTGATCCGGTAAGTGTTGTGATACTGGGCGTAGATGCCGCTCACCCGCAGTGCGAAGTTCGCCATGAGCTCCCGCTCGAGCGACACGGAGAACTCGTCACTCTTCGGTTGAACTTCGTCCGGACTGGCGACGGTATTCGATCCGCCTGACTGCGACACGAAATCGGCCCCGTTCGTGTTGAGGTTGACTTCGCCGGGATCGTAGTTCCGATTGCCGTTCCGGTCGATCCAGCGGTACGTCACGGTGGTGCGCACCTGAGCGTCGGCCGCGTTCAGCTCCGGCACCTGCTGCCGCTGATGGTCGAACCGGCCCCAGCCGGCCTTCATCACGGTTTTGCCGTTCCCCGCCAGGTCCCATGCGGCGTGCAGCCGCGGCGCCACGCTGTCCCAGATATTGAACTGCTGCTTCGCGTAGCACTCCGCCGGAAAGGCCACGTTCCCGGGCGGCAGCGCGGCCTCGCGGCACGAGTCGGGTACATAGCCGTTGTCGTGGGCGTACCGCAAGCCCAGGTTCAGCGTCAGCCGGCGTCCGAGCGTCCAGCTATCCTGCAGATACGCGCTTGTGTACTGAGAGACGACCTTCGCGTACGACCACATGTTCCACGCTTCGACTCGGTACGGCGCGCCGTCTTGGAAGATCAACCGGTAGTTGTACACCGGGCCGGTAAATGCCCCTTGGTAGATTTTCGTTTGGCCCTCAGGGTACGTCCGACCGAACGAAGCCTTCGCGTGGTCGAATCCAACCTTGAACTCGTGGTCACCCAGCAAGAGATGCGGGCGGAACCACGTGAGCGCACCTTTGAAGTGGTCGCGCGGGGATCGCGGATTCTCGCCGAGATTGTCCTGCGGCCCCAGCTCGATCTCCGTCACCTGATCGAAGGAGGGGGGCACATCTCGCGGCGCGTAGTTGAACCGCAACCCGTAATACTGGTAGCGGCCGTACTGCAGGGTAGTCACGAGCGCGCTGCCGAACAGTTTCTGCCACTCGATCTTCGCCGTGTCGCTCGGCGTCATCAGACCCCCGCGATAGTCCCAGGCGCGAAACTGATCGAGCTCGCTCAGATCATGCTTGTGGTTATGCTGGTGGAACCCGACGATCTTGTTCGAAGCGCTCATCTGATACGAGAGCTTGTAGGTCGTGAACCAGGCCACGTCGTCGGCAATCGCCGGCGAGCCGTCCGGCTTGAACGTGTTGAGCGGCTCGAACGCATTGATGGCCCGGCGCACGGCGCCGTAGAACCAGAGCTTGTCGCGAATGATGCGACCGCCCAGATCGGCGCTGTAGCTGTGACGTGTGTCGAGCCGCTCGCCTTGAGTGACCCCGAGCGCTTCGAGCTCTGCGTTGACGTTGTTACTCTGCAGGTCGGCGCTCGTCTTGTTGTACCAGGCGCTGCCGTGGAACTCGTTGCCGCCTGACTTGACGATCGCGTTGAGATTCACTCCGCGGCTCGGCACTTCGGCGGTGTTGCCAATCGTCCGGACCGAGGCTTCTTCGATCGCCGTGTAGTCCCAATAGTTTGCCTGGCCGCTCGAGGCCTGCAGGCTGCTGGTCTGCACTCCTTCGAGCGTCGAGTACGCTTCGCCGGCCTGGCCGAAGACGCGGAAGGTCGGCACCGTGTTGATGCTGCTGCCGCCGACATCGCGCAGCGTGCGGACGCCGGGCGCCTGCGCCAGCAGGCTGACGACGCCATTGCGGCTCGACGGGAGCAGTTCGATCGACTCCCGGGTGAACTGCGTCGTCGTCGTTGTGGATGTGGTGTCCACGACAGGCGTCACGCCCGACACCGTGATCGTCTCCTCGAGAGCCCCGACCTTGAGGCCGACGTCGACGCGTGCAGTGAACCCGATGGTCAGCCGCACATCTTCCCGGCGGACCGTCTGAAATCCCGAGAGGGTGTACTGGACCGCGTAGGTGCCGATGGGGAGCGGCGTCAGTCGATACTCACCGCTGGCATCGGTGATGGTTGTGACGGAGGGCACCTGCAGGGCAGGACTGGTCGTCGTGACCGTGACTCCCGGCAGGACGGCGCCGCTCTCATCCGTGACGGTGCCGATAATGCCCGCGGCTGGCTGGGCGACTGCCGCCGGGGCGATCGCCAGGAGCGCCACGACTGCCGTCGTGCATCGAATTGTCCATTTGGAACAATCAAAGCGTCGCTTAGCCATGCCTCGTCTCCTTTCAGGTGCGCCCGAGGATGCGGATACCGCGACACGTGGTCACAGCCGATCGAGGCTAGGCGGGACGTACTCGTGCAGACGTCATCACCGTGCTAGCTCGATGTGACGTGACGGGCCGGATTTTCGAAACGGTCGGTCTTCGGCGCCTGCGAATCGCGGTCGAACGCGAACGGAGTGAACGCCGACGGCGTCAGCGGCGAGCCAGCTCGTGCGCACGTCGAGTAACCAGCTCACCCGGTGCGGCTAACGCTGCGGCTAACAGGTCCGGCCAATTCGAACTTGCGCCGAACGGCCGGAGTCTATTCCCAATGGCGGGGCTCCACAACGGTTCTCTTCCGATTTCTTGCTGGCACTCTTATGCGCGACTCGAGGATTCATCGGGATGGATCAAGCTTCATCGCTCGAGCTCGGCTGCCGGCCGTAGGTTACTTCTCGCCTAACAGTTCCCGGCCCTGCGTGATCGCCGGCACCGTCGAGCGGATGATCTTCCAGCCTTCCTTGACGCGCCGCGCGACGTCGGCACCCGAGCCGGCGGTGATGCCGCAGGCGACCTTGTGGGACTTGCACGCGCTCAATACCTGCTGAAACGCCGTTTCGACCTCGGGTGCATTGGGACGAACACCCAGCGAGCGCGACAGGTCCGAACCGGCGCCGAGGAACAACGCGCCGACCCCGGGAACGCCGGCGATCGCATCGAGGTTTTTCAGCCCCTCGACCGATTCGATCATGACGATGGCGAACAGATCACCGTCAGGGGTCAGCGGCCAAACATCGGCGCGGCGTTCGTATTCGGCGGCATTGACGCCCCAGGCCCAGGTCGCGCCGCCCGTGCCGTAACCACGGATCCCAACCGGTTCGCGCCGCGTCTCCCCTTTCAGCGGCGGATACCGCATTGACCGGACAGCACTCAACGCCTGTTCTTTCGTGTCGACGCCGTTGAAAATGACGCCCATGAGGCCGATGTCGAGTGCTTGTTTCACCACCCAGGTCGACTCGTCTGCTTCCTGGGGAAAGCGCGCGAAGAGTGCCACGTTCGGTTGAAGGTTGCCTTTGCTGACAATGGCCGCCTTGTCGATCAAGCCAAGGAGAAAGGTTGCGAGCCCAGGAAAGTCGAGCGGGCTGTGCTCCATGTCGGCGTAGACGAAGTCGACCGGCGCACGCGCCGTCTCACGCGCGTTGACCAGCGACAGATCACCCGAGTTGATGAGACCGTAGACGGTCTTGCCAACGGCCAGCTTGGCAATCACGGGATTGAGATGAACCACCGTCTGCGCCACCGGTGCACTGGATGAGCCAAGTGCCAGAGCTGCGACGAGTGCGGCGAGACATCGGTATCGCATAGGCGGGCATTGTAATCTCGGCGCGCGACATCCAGGGCACCCGTGCCGAGTCTCGTCGCATCTCGCTAGCGACGAAATGCTCGGGTCTGCCGCCCCGCGGTAGGCGCGATTGCCAAGAAGACGACGGCCGGGCAGACGCTCGACGGGATACCTGATATCAGGTAGCTATGCTGATAAGGAGGAAATGGGTGCATCCAGCAAAATTAAACAGGGAATGATCAATGTGACCGGTTCGGACCACCCTTAACCGGTATGATTTGACAACTTTGACGCCGCTGCGCTCAGGCCTGCTCGGCCTCGCGATCGCTTTCGGACTGCCTCTGACGTTGGGGACGCCGGTGGTCTTCGCACAGGCTACGCAGGGAACCGGTACATCCTTGACCGACGGCGTCTTACAGGTTCCTGCCCTGTCTACCCAGCCGACCGAGGACGCGCCGGCCCAGAACGCCGCACCGAACGGTGAGGCGTCGGGCACCTCCGAGACACCCGAAGGGAAGCCGATCGTCACACCGACTCGGGCCGAGGCGCCTCCGCGCGTCGACGGGCACCTCGATGACGTGCTGTGGCAATCGGCGACGAAGGTATCGAAGTTCGTGCAAGAACGGCCGGTTGAAAAAGCACCCGCCAGCGAATCAACCGACGTCTACATTGCGTACGACAGCCAGCAGATCTACTTCGCTGTCCACGCGCACTATTCCAACAAGAACCTGATTCGCGCCAATCATGTTGACCGCGATCAAATTGGCCGTGACGACACGGTGACTGTCCTCTTCGATCCCTTCTCCGATCAACAGCGCGCCTACGCGTTCTCGGTGAACGGCTACGGAGTCCAAGGCGATTCGCTGATGAGCGGCGGTGGCGGCGGCGGTGGTGGCGGCGGTGGTGGTGGCGGCGGCGGTGGCGGTGCCGGCGGTGGTGGCGG
>JBKPSC010000449.1:0-8894 GCA_046734915.1 Acidobacteriota bacterium
CGTCTATGGGCTCGACGCGCGGCAGGCGGCGCTGAACGAACGGCTTGCCCCGGCCCGGCAACCGGCGCGCATAACGCTCAGCCGCATCCACGAATAGCGCGGCTGAAAGGGACACCGGCGTTCGTGGCACGAACTGTGAGTGCGCTTAGAGGATGAAAGCCTTCGAATGCGGGTCCGCCTGTTGAGCATTACTCGCCGCACGCTGCTCATCGCCTGTACGCTGATCCTCATCTTCGCGGTGCTTCTCCTGTCGGGCGCGACACGACTCACACCTCATGTGCGTGATCGCGCGACGGCGGCGTTGAACGAGCGATTCCGCAGTGAGGTCGACCTCGAGTCGCTCCAGGTGTCCGCATTTCCACGCCCAGAAATCACTGGCACGGGCCTGACTCTTCGCCACAACGGCCGTACCGACGTGCCGCCGCTGATTCGAATCGGGTCCTATTCGGCGAGCGCGGGGCTGTGGGGACTCATGAGCTCGCCCCTGCATCTGAAGACCGTCGAGCTGGAACGCTTGGAAGTCAGCATTCCGCCGGGCGGCGTTCACGGCGCGGACAGCGAATTTTCCGAGAATCCGCAGACACCGGCGATGTCGCAGCCCGGCCCAGGAGCGAAGTCCTCCCGGCTGGTCATCGATCGGATCGTCTCGCGAACGGCGCGGCTGGAGATCGTCCCGCGCGATCCGCGCAAGCTGCCACGTCGCTTCGACATTCACAATCTGGTGATGCACGGCGTCGGCGACGGTGATGGCGCCACATTCGAGGCGGCGCTCACCAACCCGACGCCTCGAGGAGAAATCACGACGCACGGCACCTTCGGCCCATGGGCGGCAGACGATCCGAGCCGAACGCCAGTCCGCGGCGAGTATGTGTTCAAGGCCGCGAATCTCGACACCATCAAGGGCATCGGCGGGACGTTGTCCTCACGTGGAGTCTATGCTGGCCCGCTCGAACGGATCGACGTGAAGGGCGACACCGATACGCCAGATTTTTCGATCGATATCGCCAAGCAACCGGTCCCCCTCAAGACTCGCTTTCATGCGATCGTCGACGGCACCAACGGAGACACATGGCTCGAGCGGGTCGAGGCTCGGCTCACCGAAACGCTGATCGTCGCGCGTGGCGCTGTCGTGCGAACGCAGGATGTCAAGGGACGGCGCATCTCGCTCGACGTCACGATCGACGATGGGCGGATAGAAGACGTGCTGAAGCTGGCCGTCAAAGGCGCGACGCCGCTCATGACCGGACGGATGCGTCTGCAGACCAAGTTTCTCTTGCCGGCGGGCGATCAGGACGTCATCGACAAGCTCCAACTCGACGGACACTTCAGTCTGAACGAGGCGCGATTCTCAAACGTCAACGTGCAGCAAAAGATCAACGCGCTGAGCCAGCGCGCGAAAGGCGACGAGACGAGTAACGGCGGCCCAAGCGTGGTGTCGCGCCTCTCGGGGACGTTCAGACTCCGCGCGGGCACGCTGACGTTTTCGGATCTCTCGTTTGCTGTACCAGGCGCGATCGTGCAGATCGCGGGGACCTACAACCTCAAAGGTGAAGTGCTCGACTTTCGCGGCAATCTCCTGCTCGACGCCACGCTCGCCGAAACAACGAGTGGCTGGAAAGCGGTGCTTGGGAAAATCGCACAGCCCTTCTTCCGACGGGCGGGTGGCGGCTCGAAGCTGCCGATTCGCATCTCTGGTCCTTTCCAGAAGCCGGAATTCGGTCTCGACGTGGGTCGCGCGCTGGGACCGGGATAGTGAGTGTGGCACCGTGCTTGCGAGGGAAGACATCGCATCGCTCGCAGCCCTATCTGGGCAGCGACAAAACCCTACCTCATCAGCGGGAGGCGCCTATTGGCCTCCCGACATGTCTTTTCTCTGGTGCTTGAACTGTTTGCATGTTTCCTAGAGTGGAATGACATTCCACACATCCCCAGGGTGGTAAACGAAGTAGACTGCTCGTCAGTGGCCTCCCGCTCGTCCGTCGACCTCATCCCAGAGCCGCGAACATGAAGTCTGAAGACGCACAACGCCTACTCGAGCGCGTCGGCGTACTGCGGCACCCGTGCGATCTGGATCTCCTGATGTTTTTCGCACGGCACCCGCGGGCAATCATCACCAGTGAGCAGCTGGCGGCCTGGCTGGGTTATGAGCTCAAGCAGATCGCCGACTCGCTGGAGGTACTGCTGAACGCGGAGGTGCTGACGCGCACGCAGAACCCCACGCATGCCGCGCGGATGTACGTCCTCAACATTGGCGGCACGAGCGGCGGATGGCTTCCTTCTTTGCTGGCGTGGGCGGCGACGCGAGAGGGACGGCTCGCCATGATGGCGATCCTGTCGCGGCGCGCGACGAATCATCCACCGGCACGCCACACGAGCAGCGACGGCGTGACGCAGCGGCTTCGGCCGGTCGTCGTAGGTCGCACCGCACACCAGACTCTGAGACGATGACGGGCTGAACGTCGGAAGAGCCCCGGAGGGAGTGAGTGATGGCGGAGCGCGATCTCGTCAAGACGGGTATCGGTGGTCTCGATGACATCCTCACCGGTGGCATTCCACGCGGCAACGTGATCCTCCTCGAAGGAGCGATCGGCACGGGCAAAACGACGACCGGCGTCGAGTTCGTCTACCGTGGCGCCAGCCAGTTCGGCGAGCCCGGCATCGTCGTGCTCTTCGAAGTGTCGCCTGAAAAACTCATCCGCGATGCCGCCTGGTTCGGCTGGGACCTTCCCGCGCTGGAACGCGCGAATCGCCTGAAGATCATTTTTACGACGCGCCAGGTATTTCGCCAGGAACTGCAGCAGGCGGACAGCCTGTTACTCGACGAGGCGGCAAAGATCGGCGCGCGTCGCATCTTCGTGGACGGGATCGCGGGAGTCGTCGGTGGCATTGGCGGACAAGAGCCTCGCGAAACGTTTCACGTGCTGGTCGAGGGACTGAGCCGCGAGAACCTCACGGCCGTCTTGGCGCTCGAAGCGAGTGCCGTCAATGGCGACAAGCCCACTGGGCTCCCTGAAGAGTCGATTGCCGACACCGTCATCCGCTTGCGCATGGAAGAAGTCTCCCGCGCCACCGTCCGGTCGATCGAGATCGTCAAGTCGCGTGGTCACGATTTTCAGATGGGGCGCCATAGCTTTCGCATCCGCGACGGACACGGGATTCAGGTGTACCGTCGCGTCCAGGCACCGCGCAAGGCCAGCCGCGACCGCGCCGCGGCGTTCGATCCGACGACACGGGTATCGACGGGGGTTGACGGCCTGGACGAGATCGTCAACGGCGGCTACTTCCTCGGCAGCACCACGGTCGTCGCTGGCATCTCGGGAGTCGGCAAGAGCGTCATGGCCTTGCAATACATCGCCGAAGGTGCCCGTCGGGGTGAGAAAAGCCTGATGCTCACCCTCGACGAGCAAGTTCCTCAGGTGATGCGGAACGCGAGCAGCGTCGGGATCGAGCTGCAACCGTGGATCGATCAGGGTCTCGTGCGGGTCCACTACGATCCGCCGCAGGAAATTGAGGTCGATCAGCACTTTCACGAGATCGAGCGCATCGTCACGGAGTTCGAGCCCAAACGCGTCGTGCTCGATAGCCTCTCCACCTATGGCTCCAACATGGGCACACAGGGACGGGTCTTTCGCGACTTCTTTCACGCCCTCGTGGCGTTGATGAAAGAGCACCAGATCGCAGCGATCTATAACCACGAGAACCCCGAAATGCTCGGCATGTCCTCTATGATGGGCGACTTCGCGATGAGCTCGCTGGTCGACAACATCGTGCTGATGAATTGGATCGAGACTGGCGATGCCTTCCGGCTCGGGCTGACGGTGGCAAAGATGCGTGCCAATCCAACGACGCGCGTCACCCACGAATGCGAGGTGCTGAGCGGTAAGGGTATGCGCGTGCTGCCGCGACGTTTGCCTCCGCCAGTTGTCCAGCCATTTTCGGGTTATCGCGGGCTGATCTCCCGCTCGCCAACGAGATATCCGACACAAACGACTCCTGTCGAACCTCACGACAACGAGTAAGGCGACGTGACTGCCAAAGACGATCCGCCGCTCTTCAACGAGAAAGTCTGGGGTACCGCGCTCGAGAAGTTTGGCGCGGTCACTCACCTGACCGTTGCTGTCTATGATGCCGACGAGCGCATCGTCTGCGGCCCGGTGTCGTCAACGCCGCTGTTTGCCTTATTCGAAGAGTACGGCTACGCACCGGGGATTCTGGCCGAGTGCGCCCGACAGTGCCTCGCGCAAGCCGCGAATCGGCCGGCGATCGTCGTCGCGCCCTCGCACAGTCTAGCCGTGGTTGGGACGTCACTGATCCTAGATGGAACGATTGTCGGCGCGGCCGTTGCCGGCTATGCACTGGTCGATTTCACGCAGTCGTCGGCGATCGCGTCACTCGCGCGCCACGCGATGATTCCCTTCCGACGGTTGTGGGATGTGGCCAGGCAACAGCAGCCGGTGCCGCAACGTCGTTTGCTTCTGCACGGCGAATTGCTCCAGGTGCTCGGCGACACGATTCTTCGTGAGAATGGCCGAACCCGTCAGTACGAAGACTTGGCACTCCAACACGAGGAAACCGCAGCGCGCCTCAAAACAGAGATGGCGGCAAAGGACGAATTTCTCGCCGTCGTGTCGCATGAACTGCGGACGCCGCTGACGCCGATTCTTGGTTGGGTGCGCATCCTCAAGGAAGCGGGCGATAAGCCGGACCACCGTCGAAAGGCGGCGGACTCAATCGAGCGAAACGCGCTCCTGCAAATCAAACTGGTGGACGACCTCCTCGACTTGAATCGCGTGATCCGGGACACCGTACCTCTCGACATGGAGACTCACGATCTGTCGACCTTGCTGCGTTCGGCACTGGACACCGTGCAGGGTACGGCAGCCGAGAGGAAGATCGACGTGGCGTTCGTGGACACGCCTGGGCAGTTGATCGTCGACGGGGACTCCGGCCGGCTTCAGCAAGTCTTTGCCAATCTTCTCTCCAACGCCTTGAAGTTTACCCCTCCGAACGGACAGGTCCGAGTGAGCGCGACACGCAGCGGGAACAGCGCGATCGTGCGGATCTCCGATTCGGGAGAAGGCATCGCCCCGCATTTCTTGCCGCACATTTTCGACATGTTCCGGCAGCAGGAAGAAGGGACACGCCGACGCCATGCTGGGCTCGGTATCGGGTTGGCGGTGGTCAAAAGGTTAGTCGAACTGCATCAGGGCCGGATCGAGATCACGAGTGGTGGCGCTGGTATGGGGACGGAAGCGACAGTCCAACTACCGCTGACGACACACGCGCGTCCGCCCTCGGGCGCGTCTGGTGCTGTAGAAGAAAAGGCTGTCCCGTTCGACCACCTCACGATCCTCCTCGTCGAAGATATGGAGGATTCGCTCGAGGCGACTCGGATCATGTTGGAGGTGCTCGGCGCCGACGTGCTGGTGGCGCGAGACGGCATTCAAGCACTGGACGTCATCGCGACGAGCCATCCAGATCTCGTCTTGTGCGACCTGCGCATGCCTCGAATGGACGGCTTCGAGTTTCTGCGGGAGTTGTCTCGCCTCCACGGGGACGATCATCCGCCGGTCGTCGCCGTCAGCGGTCTCGCCAGCAAAGCGGACCACCAACGGACGCGGGCCGCAGGATTCGAAGGCCATCTCAACAAACCGTTTGACGACGCGGCACTGGTAATCGCCGTTACCGACACGCTTTCTCAGCGGCGGCTGGCCTGAGGCGGCTCGCTCTTGTGCTTGGCCCTGAGCCGTTGCCCTCGACCAACGCGCCGCGTGACATACCGTTCGACCGCCGTCACGAGTTCGTCATAGTCGACAGGCTTTCGCAACGCCACGTCAACGTCGACGAGTTTCCCGACCGCGGAGATGCTGATGACCGGAATGTCAGACAGCTCTGTGTCTCGCTTGTGCAGGTGACGAAATTCCCACCATCCCCTGCATCATCAGATCGAGCAGGATCAGGTCCGGGGGTGGCGAGCCACGCAGATAGTCCAGGGCCGCCTCGCAGCTGCCGAGCGCGGCGACGCTGAAGCCCTCGTCTTCCAGCACGTTCGTGAGCGCGCGGCGCGGGTCCTCGTCATCTTCGACGACGAGAATCTGCTTCGTCTCTTGAACCGATGGGACGGTAGTCATGGGCCTGTTACTCTCTTCGCATGGTCGGTTCCGATCGGTTGCCGCGGCAGCGTCACACGAAAGGTTGAGCCTTCGCCAGGATGGCTCTCCACGGCGATCTGACCTCCCATGGCGTTGACAATCTGCTGGCTGATCCAGAGTCCGAGGCCGAACCCTCCGTAATCCCGCCGCGTCACCGCTCGCTCGAACCGCTCGAATAGCCGCGCTTGGTTGTCCGGTTCGATCCCGATGCCGTGATCGATCACCGAGAGGCACACCGTTCGGTCGTTACCTTCGAGTAACATCTCGATCGGCAGTCCCTCGCCATATTTGATGGCGTTCGACAAGAGGTTTGTGACCACCTGCTCGATGCGGACCCTATCCCAAGAGCCCGTGGTCCGGGCGGCGCGAATTGCGACCTGCTGCCCATTCAGTTGGTCTTTGAAGCGACTCACGACGGCGTCGACGGCTTGCGCGAATTCCATGGGTTCGGGCTCGAGATCGAGGCGACCCGCGGTGATCCGGGACACGTCGAGCAGCGTTTCGACGAGGCGAACCAGCCGCCGTACCGCGGCGACGGTCTCCGCGACGGGTTCGGCCCATCCTTCGACCAGCAAGACCTGGGCAAGAAGGCCTTGCCCAATTGCGCGGTCGCTAGCTTGATAGTTATGGCGACTGCACGCGTTTTAGAACTCCGCTGACAACTCTGCCGACCGTACGAAACCTGATATCCGTCCTCGACAAACGCGTCGCGGCCGCGACGAAGTTCTCATACTCCTCGTCGTCGAGGAGTGCCTTCATCTCTCCGAAGAGGGCGCTGCTGGAGGGGTCGTTCACGTCAACGGGCGGCTTCCGGTCGACGACGATGGCAAGCGCGCGTTCGTGCTTCGACGGCGGGAGCTTCAGGTCCCTGACGACGCCCGGCAAGCCCTCCGATAACTGCGGGCGTGACGATAGCCGGGTGCGGTCGAACGATGCCGCAGTCACTAATGCGCGAATCTCATCCGAATCAAGCGCGGCGTCCGCATTCTTGTCGCCGCGTGCGACCAGTTCCTGCATTCGTTCAGGCAGCTCGTCGGCGGAGACGCGCTTGTCCGCATTGACATCAAACGAAAGGAGACGGTCGATCACGGCGGCGGGAGACCTCGCCAGACCGGACGGGATCGAATTGACGAAGATCGGCGGAGGGCTGGGAGCCTGCGCGGCACCCGACACAATGCCGATCAGCATGGCTCCCATCGTCCACAGGGTGTGCGTTCTCACGACGTCCTCGCTATTCCACAAACGGATTCGAGAGTCTGGGATCGGTCAGGAATGTCCGATCCGTCAGCGTCTTCAGGAAGGTAACGATCGCCGCTTTCTCTGAGGTCGTGAACTTCAACGGCCCGACTGGAATCATGTAGCCGACGTTCGGATCGAGAATCGCGTTGTCACTGTAGTGATCGATGAGCGCCTCGAGCGTCGCGAAGCGTCCGTCGTGCCCATACGGGGCCGTGACCTCGACGTTGCGGAGCGAGGGCGACTTGAACGAGCCGAGGTCCAACGCTCGGAGCGTCACGTCGCCAACGCCGCCGTCAGCTTTCGGATCATTGCCTCGCAAGCCAGTATTTGCGGGCGTCGGGACGAAAAAGTGCTCGTTGCCCTCCTTCATGTGGCAGGTGCCGCAATTGCGCATGAAGAGCGCCTTGCCGCGGTTCTCCTGCAGGGTGAAGTTGTCGAAGTCGGCTTTCGCCGACTGTGCGCGGGCTCGCCCTTCGTCGTACCGCGACTGGTACGAGACGAGCGATCGGACGAACTGGGCGAGCGCCTTGCCGATTCGCGGTTCGGTAATCTGACGATCGCCAAAGGCGCGCGTAAAGAGCGTGGGATACGTTGCGTCGCGCGCGAGCGTGCCGGCGACGCGACTCACGTCCTGCCCCATCTCGATCCGGTTGCGAACAGGCAACAGCACCATCTCCTCGAGGTTGCCGGCTCGTTCGTCCCAGAAGAATCGCGCACGCCGGTAGTAACGCAAGTTCACCAGCGGCATCGCGCGGCGATCGGTCGTCCCACCGTGAAATCCCTTGCTGAACGGCGTCACGTCGGCAAACGCGTGCGCCTGCACGTGGCACGACGCGCACGATGTCGTGTTGTTGGCCGACAGCCGCTTGTCATAGAAGAGCACTCGTCCCAGCGTCGCGCCATCGTCGCTCAACCGGTTGTCGGACGGCGTGTTGTCGTCGTCATGCCCTGGTGACACAAGATGGGCGGGCAGCGCGACGTCCGCGTAGCGATAAGGAGTGGCGGGCAGTTTGAGGGTGTGCTTGGTCGCTGGCCGCGACGGCTGCGCGGCAGCGACCAAGACAAACACCAGGACCAGGAGGGGGCCAATGAGAAATCTTGTCATTCCGGCCTCCGCGGTGTTGTAACGAAAAGTTAGACACCGAGAATGCCGAATTGGTTTGGCCCTGGTTTCAGCGCGCTCAGTCGTCGAGCCGCCTGAGGAGATGCGTTGCCGTGTACCTGCCGACGCTGAGACCGAGTAAAGTACCGACCTCGGTGCTATTGCGCCAGTGCATCCCGCCCCATACGCGTGCGTTACCTTCTTCCTTGGCAACCTCGGCGACGCTCGAATACTGACGCACGGCCCCGCCGTTTCCTGTAAACGTCAGTTGGAAGCAATGGGTCTTGAACCACACCGTGTAGAACCCGAGTGCGCCGCCGCCGACGGTCGTGTGCGCGGCGGGGTATTCAGGGTGAGACGGCGTCACGATGAAAGGTGTCCAGGTCGGATCTGGATCGGTC
>JBKPSC010000450.1:0-7631 GCA_046734915.1 Acidobacteriota bacterium
GCGGATGGGTGACACTTTGCCCCCTCCAGGAGGGGGCATGCCTTGGAAGGAGTGTCACGTCATGGACGAGCGACTCCGGTTTGTCGCCCGCCTGCTCGAGGGCGAGAAGATGGCGCCGCTGTGCGCCGAGTTCGGGATTTCGCGCAAGACGGGCTACAAGGTCTTCGACCGCTACAAAGACTGCGGGGTGCAGGCCTTCAGCGATCGGAGCCATCGCGCGCACCGGCAAGCGAATCGGTTGCCGGCCCCTCTTGAGGCCACGATCGTACGTCTGAAGCGAGAGTATCCGGGCTGGGGCGCGCCCAAGATTCGCGAAAAGCTCCGGCAGCAGTTCACTGGCCCGCAGCTCCCGGCCATCAGCACGGTCCACGCCGTGCTCGATCGCCATGGGCTGGTGCACCATCGGCGTCGGCGGCGGCCACGCGCGTCGGGGACCGAGCTCTCCCGACCGACCCAGCCGAATGCGCTGTGGTGTGCCGACTACAAAGGCGAATTTCTTCTCGGTAATCGCAAGTACTGCTACCCCCTGACGATCACCGACTTCGCCAGTCGCTACCTGCTGACGTGTGAGGCGCTGTTGACCACCCAGGAGAAATTCGCCTTCACGGTCTTCGAGCGCACCTTCAAGGAGTTTGGTCTCCCACAGGGGATTCGCACCGATAACGGCGTCCCGTTTGCGTCGGCGCATGCCCTCTACGGGCTGAGCAAGCTCGCCGTGTGGTGGCTGCGCCTCGGGATCCAGATCGAACGGATCAAACCGGGGCACCCGCAACAGAACGGCCGACATGAGCGCATGCATTTGACGCTGAAGCGCGAAGCGACGAAGCCGGCGGCCGCCAACGTGCTCCAGCAGCAGGCCCGGTTCGACGCCTTCCTCACGCGCTACAACACGGACCGACCGCATCAGGCGCTCGGGATGAACGTGCCCGCGGACCTCTACGCCCGATCAGCGCGCGTCTATCGCGGCCTCGAGGAGCTAACGTATCCCTTTCATGACCAAACGATCATGGTGACCGGGTGCGGCCGCATCTGCTTCCGGGGACGCACGGTGAATCTCAGTCATGTCTTCGCCGGCCAGGGTGTCGGCGTGACGCAGGTCGGCGAGCGCATCTGGCTCGTCACCTTCATGCACTACGATTTGGGATACTTCGACGATGAGACCTGTCGGCTAGAGCCGATTGAGAATCCGTTCGGACCGAAAGTGTTACCACTCCGCTCGGAATGAACTGCCACCACTCCGCTCAGAATGGACCGATGTCGAATGGCGCGCCCTGCAGGACTCGAACCTGCGACCTCCTGGTTCGTAGCTGTGTCAGGAGCGATTGGTGCCATCTCGGATGGTGCGACACCGAGCAATAGCAACGGGCTCCTCTCACATATCCCAACTGCGTTCGAGCGATACCGAATGACATCATTTCAGACCGTGAGGGGGCACAGTATGCGGCACATTTCCTCGGGCCGCCAGGGTCCCGGATCCAGCTTCAGAAGCGCGGGATTCGACGCGCGATCGAACACTAACCGGAATGTGACGCCGCTGCCCGCTACCCTAGGCGTGGCTGTGCTTGATCCCACGCGTGCCAACCGACGCTTCGCTGAAACGATGCAGGCTGTACGTAACGGACGCGGCGGCGTCGACCTCCTGCGCGCGAGACTCTTCCCCCTGCCAGCACGCATGCGTTGATGGCCCACAGGTCTCGTCCTGGCGGCGCCTCCCAGCTCCCACAGCTTCGCCGACGATTGATTCAATGGTCATCGTCAGCGCCACTGCGCCTGATACGAGCAAGGCGGGACATGGAACATTGTCCTCGTTTTCCTCGCCACTGGAGCCTGCACGAAAGAAACGACAGAACCGGAAGGACGTCAGTCCGACAGCAGACCGCGACTGTCCGTAAGCCCACGAGATGGCCCACCTGGACGGGCCACCTCACGGCGAGGCCGCGTCTACCTTCCAAGACACTTCGGCGGATCCAGCGATTCCCCTGCTGGAGGTTTCCGAAGGACGTCCGCCCGTCCGGGCAGTAAGTAGAAGGTGTAGAAGTCGGCGCCGTTCGGACCGGCGACCGCAAGGTGTTTGTTCAGACCGGTCGCGAAGCCCTCGCCATCGGAGTACTCTGTCACCCGGCAGCGCTCATCGGTGAGCGTCAGGTTGCCGCCGACGACAAGGACGATGTTCGGCCCCGGGTGGGTGTGCCAGAGAGTCGATTGCCCAGGGTTAAAGCGATAAAGCTGGAGCACGGCATTCGTGCCGTGCTCCTGACTCATGGCCCGCAGGAATGCGTCCACGGACAGCACGTTGATCGACGTCTTGCCTGCCAGGTTCGTGATTCCTGCAGTATTGCCCGTGGGGACGCGGTCCGGTTCGACGTCCCGTGATGGCAATGCCGCGTAGACTGTGATTGCGATTAAGGTCGCAAAAATCAACGTGCCGGCCAGCACGAACGCCCGCTTGCTGAAGCTTCGCATCTCATCCTCCTGTTAGATTCTGAAACCGACATTTCCGATTCGACCGACCACAACCCGGCGCACCCTGCTTCCCACCGCGCGACAGGAAACGAGAGCAAGCCGCCCCCGTTGCCAGTCTTCGCTACCGCGCGCATTGGGACGTGTCACGAACCTGGGGGGCGCTGGCACAGCCGTAGGATCACAACAAACGGGCGGGACCGGCAGCACACCAGCGTTATCGCCATTAGCGCCGGCGCACGCCACATCTCAGCAATTCGCTTACCCCCAAGTTCGTGCCACGTCCTGGTCGGGGGGCATTCTCGGCCCCTCTCCAGGCTTGTGCTCTTTCTTCGCCGGACGTGCTCCCTGGCACTCCGTCGTCCGAAAGCTATGGCCGGATCACGCGCCGGAATTTAAGGCCCTGGCACGCGCGTCGCAATGATCTATTAGGGGAGTTAGCGACGGCCAAGGCGACTTTGCGCGTTGAGGCAGGCCGCTGAGAGCCGTTGTTGTCCGAGCTGGCCACCTTACGGGGCGAGGAGCGAACGGTCATGGATAATTCCAGCCCTCCTGTACGAAGCGGCGAACGGCTCAGCGCGCGCAGCGGCGCGCCGCTCACCACTGTCCGGCGGCTCACGGCCGATAACGTGCAAGAGGCGGCGCCGGTGCTCCGCGGGCGACTAACCGCGGTCAGCAGTCTCTCGGCTGTTCAAGTGATCACGGCGTGCCGGAGGCTGCTTTCCGCGATGTCGATGATGGGGATCCTTGTCGACGCCGCGGACCGCGAGGGACGCGACCACGTCGTCGCGGTCGGAGGGGCGGTGTTCGTGTCGAAACGATTTGTCGACGAGGAACGGGCGACGCCCCGGCCGGGGCTCGCCGACCGTATCTTCGCGTCGGCGCTGAACGGCGAACCGGCTGCGCTGCCGCTTCGAGATATAGCGGCTGCCGCCCACTCGGACGGCGTTTGCATAGCGGTCGCCCTGCACGATCGGACGGAGGACCTGCCGGAAGAGGTGGAACTCGAGATCCGGCATCATCTGAGTGCCAGCTTCGTGAACGACTTCAGAGGCTACCGGATTCTGGAGATTATCAGCGAGCTGATCGGCGAGCGGGATCGGATGTGGGCGGAGTCCGGCGGATTCCGGGTTCGGAGTGACTACGCCGATTGGTACCGGCTCCACAACGCGCCGCTGCCACGGCGGGCTCAGGTTGGGATCAGCCGCGACGAGGGCGTCGCGTCGCAGGGGACGCTCCTCTCGCTGATGTTTCACCATACGCCGCCGCGTTTCGCATTCAGCTCCGCGCAGCGCCGTCTGCTGCGTGAGGCGATGCAACACAAGACTGATGCGGAGATAGCGGTTGCATTAGAGGTATCGCTCTCGGCCGTCAAGAAGACCTGGGCGGCTCTTTTTGAGAGAGCATCGGAAATTGTCGATCGCAGCGCGGCCGAAGATACCGATGTTCCGGCCAGCCGATTGGTGCGCGGCATCCAGAAGCGGCACCGGTTGCTTGCCTACTTGATCGACCACCCGCAGGAGTTGCGGCCGTAATGCTTCCTTAGAGTCTCTGTCTGGGAGGTGTGAATCCTATGCGTGGCGAATTCCAAATTCCTTAGCATTTCGTGGATTTCGCTCACTTGTTAGGATTGCGCCATGAGCGACTTGGCCGTCCTGTTTCTGCACCTCGTGGCGACCCTCATCCGGCTCGTCGGGCCGGGCGGCGCACGTGCCGTCGTGGCTGAGTCCGTACTCATCAAGCAGCAACTCCTGATCCGCAATCGGTCCCGGCGACGTTCCCCCAACCTCCGCCCCGCGGATCGGATGGTTCGCTCTCTCTGGCTCTCTTCGTGTTCACGCAGGGTCGCGTGCCAACCGGTTTGCGACCTCGTGAGTGGCGCACAGGCACGGCGCGCGACACGTGCGCAGCTGATGGATTCCCTTTTGCTTGAGGTCTCCTTCGCCCTCGTTTTTAGAGAGCATGCAAGCCACGCCTCAGGCCGGAGCATATAATTCCGAACCGCGATGGGCTTGTCGCCTGGCACGCGCCTGGGGCCGTATGAACTCATAGCCGCCGCCGGGGCCGGCGGAATGGGCGAGGTCTACAGAGCACGAGACACACGTCTCAACCGGATTACGTCAGGTGGATGGCGGAACTTGGGGAGCCGGGCGCACCCGCTCCCTCGCCCAGCGCACTCCCAGTGGCCTGCCCCGATCCACATATTCACTCATTGAGGTGCATCAATATCGCGTTTCCTTCTGATATCGGCGATGACGTTGCTTGGCTCCTCGTGGATCGGGCTCGTGCGACGCGAGCAATTGCTCAGTGGCTAAGGTCATTAGCGATTGAACGGCTTGACTCGAACGAATCAGCATCGATCTGGCTGGAAACCGCGCTGAAGACCCTGCCGCGAGATGTCAATGTGTGGTTTCGGGCAATCTTCGGTCTCGGTCCATTGTCGTTGGATCCGCGGTCCATGGATTTGCTGGCGCTCACACTCGGCCTGTCGCAACAAGAACTGATGAACCTGCCGGCGGTCCAACGCGCCGCGGCTGATGCCCAATCGACGGGCGACCGCGCTGCTCGGCGTCAGTTCGGGCAGTTTTCCGGTCGAAGGCCGGGAAGGAAAGCCGCGCCCCGAGCCCAAATCAGACGAGCGTATCGCGAAATCAAGACGGCGCTCTCAGAGGTCCACGATCGGATGGGTCGAGCGAGGAGCGCGACAGCACGGCGAATAGTGCTGGTGGAATTCCAAAAGACGGAAATTGGACAACGCTGTCGCAAAGCCAGAGTTACCGTCGCCGCAGACCACTCGCCACGAGACATCGCTGTAAAACTGCTGGCGAAGGAATTCAAACTCACGCCAGGAACTATTCTCGACGCCATCAAGCGCAAATAGCGATAGCGTGCTCGACGGTGTAGATTTCGGCACCCGATTCCACCACCATCCCCATCTCCCGCCCATGTCATAACAGACTCCGACAACGAATTTCGTTTCGGAGGGTTGATGGTTTCGGAACGGTTGAAACGAGAGCTCCTTCACGCACGTGCCTCTGGCGTACGCCAGTACGCCATTGCGCTGCGAGCAGGTGTGCATCCGACGGTCCTGAGTGCCCTGATTAACGCCAGCATCCCCGTTCGCGACGGTGATCTTCGCGTCGTTGCCGTGGGCGCGGTCTTAGGCCTCACGCCGGACGAGTGTTTCTCGCCTGACCAACAACTCTCGTAGCGAAAAGCAAGATGCCGGCACGACGGGATCGGGGGATCGGTCGCCACTGGCGTCCTCAGGAGTGACTACATGAACAGGGTATCACGTTACTCGTACCGCGAAACCTGCGATGACTACTCCCGCCACGCCAGGGAGTACGAAGTCTGTCGCCGTGCCACGCCTTAAATTTGAGCCGCTGTACGAGCAGGCCGCATGAATCCGGCAGTCATCAAAGAACATCTTCGCGACGTTGAAGAAGCGCTTCGAAACCTGCGGGCGTCGTTTCGCGAGCGGTAACGAGATGGATCGTCTCGCTGCGGCCCGTCGCCTGCTGGCTCGTGGGCTATCGGCAATTCCAATTGGCGACGACAAACGACCGGTGATTCCGTGGCTGCCGTATCAGCGCCGTTACGCCACGGATGCTGAATTGGTCGAGTGGTTTGGCGGCGAGACACGCCGCAACATCGGGATCGTCACTGGCGCGATCTCAGGGTTAGTGGTGATCGACACGGATGACACCGAAGCGGAGGCGTGGGCGTCCTTGAATCTACCCGAAACGCCGATGCGGTGCCACGCAGCCAAGGGCGTCCACAGATATTACCGCCACCCAGGTGTTGAGGTTCGAAATGGTGCTCGGATTGCGACCGCCAGCGGCACACTCGCCCTTGATGTAAGGGGCGATGGCGGTTACGTCGTCGCCCCAGGGAGTTCGCATCCGTCTGGGGTTACGTATACGGTGCCTTCGAAATGGCCCGACGACCTCGAAGAGATTCCGATCTTCGACCCCGCTTGGTTGACTCCATTCAAAACAGATGAAGACCCAGTCGCTTCTATCGACAGATCCGATCGCGTTGGCATCGGACAGAGAAATTCCACACTGACGTCACTCGCCGGTGCGATGCGCCGCAAAGGGTTGAGCAAGGCGGCAATAGCCGCGGCCCTCGCCATCGAAAATCGGGAGCGCTGTGAGTCCCCGTTGCCCGACTGGGAAGTCGAAACAATCGTGGACGGCGTTTCGCGATACGCGCCGGGAGGCACCACGGAGACACAGAAGCTGCCGCCGCTCACGCTTGTCAACGATGCGGAGCTGTTAAAGATGCCAATTCCCGACCAGCTTGTTGACGGTCGGTTGGTCGATCGCACCCTCGTTTGCCTCTACGGTCCTTCCGGTATCGGCAAGACATTTGTGGCGCTTGATCTCGCGTTTTGCATCGCCGCCGGGACTCCATGGTTGGGCGCTCGCGTACTGCATTCAGGCCCTGTGATCTACGTGGCAGGCGAAGGTGGAGGAGGCATCATCAAACGTGTCCGCGCCTGGAAGACGTTCTACGAGTTGCCCATCGACCAATGTGTCGGCGTGCATACAGTCCCTCACGCCGTCAATTTCATGGAAACAAATGACGCGCGCCACCTGATTGACACCGTAGGTCAGCTGTCACCGCGCCTCGTGGTGCTCGATACTCTCGCGCGGTGCCTTATGGGCGGTGACGAAAATAGCGCCAAAGACATGGGGCTATTCGTGAGCAATTGCGATCTCGTCCGCACGACACTCAATACCACCGTATTGATCGTTCACCACAGCCAGAAGAACGGCCGAAATGAACGCGGCTCAGGAGCTCTTCGTGGTGGATGCGACACGATGCTCGAGCTCTCAAGTACCAGTGATCTGTTGACTCTGTCCTGCGACAAGCAGAAGGACAGTCCGGAGTTCGCCGGCCTCAAGCTCGGTATGCAGTTCGCCCCTGGAACGGACAGTTGCGTAGCGCGCCTTGCCACCGACGCCGGACACCGGCTGACGCTCACACAACAAGAACGGCGAGCGTTAACAACGCTGATGGAGCACTTCTCGACCACAGGTGCAACGAGCAGTGAGTGGCGAGACGCAGCTCAATTGCCGAGCAGCACGCATTTTCGCGTTCAGAAGTGTTTGGTGAGCCTGGGTTACGTTCAACAAGAAGGCAATCGCTATGCCTGCACAGGC
>JBKPSC010000451.1:0-19767 GCA_046734915.1 Acidobacteriota bacterium
TCAAACGTGTGGTGCTGCTGGAGGATAAGCAGGGTCTGACGCTTGGGTTTCTGACGAAAGAGTTCACGGTAGAACGCGGCCGGGGTCCGGAACCGATGCTCGCTGTCTATGTGCCCACTAATCACCTGTACCTGGGAGACATAGTCATTTGCGAGCGAGACCGGGCGACCTTTCCCGACATCACGGTGGAAGATGGGATTCGCATCTTCCTGACCGGTGGCATGGCCCTTCCCCCACGGGTCGGAGAGTTGCGTCCCGACGGAGATTCGAAAGGGATCCGGGTATAATCCGGAGCCATTTGCGCGGTTGCGGGCCGCCTGTTTCTCTCGGTTGTTTTCATGATTTGTCATTCGGAAGCTTGCCCGGCCGCTGCCGGTTGCTGTGAGGTGAGATGAGCGCGAGTGTGCAGCAATTCGTTCGGTGTGTGCTTGTCCTGATGTTCGTTCTTGGCGCGCTGGGGGCGGCGCCCCGGGCGGCGGTGGCGCAGCCCGAGGCGGCCGGTGCGCCGGCGGCCGCCCACCGCGCTGGCGGCGAGGCGAGCTTGATCGTGCCGGACCTGTCGTCAGTGAGCTTTGGCGGAGTGAACGGTCACACCCTGCTGATGAGCGGCCTCGTCATCAGCGCCCTCGGCCTGTTGTTCGGCCTTCTGACGTTCACGCAGCTGAAGAATCTCCCGGTCCACAGTGCGATGCGCGAGGTGTCGGAGCTGATCTACGAGACCTGCAAAACCTATCTGATTACGCAGGGCAAGTTCATCCTGGTGCTGTGGGCGTTCATCGCCGTCATCATCGCGGCGTATTTCGGCTGGCTGTCGCCGGTCCCCAACAAGCCGGTGCCGCTGACGCTGACGATCATCCTGCTCTTTTCGCTCATCGGCATCGCCGGCAGCTACGGGGTCGCATGGTTCGGCATCCGCGTCAACACGTTCGCCAACTCGCGCGCGGCATTCGCCAGTCTTCGCGGCAAGCCCTACCCGATCTACGCCATCCCGCTCCGAGCGGGCATGAGCATCGGCATGCTGCTCATCAGCGTCGAGCTGCTCCTGATGCTGCTCATCCTGCTGTTCGTTCCCGGCGACTACGCCGGACCGTGTTTCATCGGCTTCGCCATCGGCGAGTCGCTCGGCGCGGCCGCACTCCGCATCGCCGGTGGGATCTTCACGAAGATCGCCGACATCGGATCGGACCTGATGAAGATCGTCTTCAACATCAAGGAAGACGACGCCCGGAATCCGGGCGTGATTGCCGATTGCACTGGCGACAACGCCGGCGACTCGGTGGGTCCCAGCGCGGACGGCTTCGAGACCTACGGCGTGACCGGTGTGGCGCTCATCTCGTTCATCCTGCTCGCTGTGTCCAACCCAGTCGTTCAGGTGCAGCTGCTCGTCTGGATTTTCGTCATGCGCATCATGATGATCGTGGCGAGCGGGCTTTCGTACTTCGTCAACGAGGCCCTTGCCAAAGCGAAGTACGGTGATGCTGACAAGATGAACTTCGAGGCGCCGCTGACCACGCTCGTCTGGCTGACCTCCATCGTCTCCGTCGTCCTCACCTACATCGTGTCCTACGCGCTCATTCCCGATCTCGGCGACGGCACGCTCTGGTGGAAGCTGTCGACAGTCATCACCTGCGGCACGCTGGCTGGCGCGATCATTCCGGAGTTCGTCAAGGTCTTCACGTCGACCGAGTCGAGTCACGTGAAAGAGGTCGTGATCTCGTCGCGGGAAGGCGGGGCGTCGCTGAACATCCTCTCCGGCTTCGTCGCCGGCAACTTCAGTGCCTACTGGCTCGGCCTGAGCATCGTCAGCCTGATGGGCATCGCTTACTACGTCAGCACGTTCGGGCTGTCGGCGCTGATGCTGGCCCCGGCGGTCTTCGCGTTCGGGCTCGTCGCCTTCGGCTTCCTGGGGATGGGCCCGGTGACGATTGCCGTCGACTCGTATGGACCCGTCACCGACAACGCTCAGTCGGTGTTCGAGCTCTCGGTCATCGAGCACGTGCCCGGAGTGAAAGAGTCAATCAAGCGTGAGCACGGGTTCGACGTGAAGTTCGAGCGGGCGAAAGATCTGCTCGAGGAGAACGACGGCGCCGGCAACACGTTCAAGGCGACGGCCAAGCCGGTTCTCATCGGAACGGCCGTCGTTGGTGCCACTACGATGATCTTCTCGATCATCGTGCTGTTGACGGCAGGCCTCACGGAAAATCTCGACCGGCTGTCGCTGCTGCATCCGCCATTCATGCTCGGTCTCATCACCGGCGGCGCGGTGATCTATTGGTTCACCGGCGCCTCGGCACAGGCGGTGACGACTGGCGCATATCGAGCGGTCGAATTCATCAAGGCCAACATCAAGCTGGAGGGTGTCGAGAAGGCGTCGGTGGCCGACAGCAAGAAGGTCGTCGAAATCTGCACGCAGTACGCACAGAAGGGAATGTTCAACATCTTCCTGACGGTGTTTTTCTCGACGCTGGCGTTCGCTTTCCTCGAGCCGTTCTTCTTCATCGGCTACCTTGTGTCCATCGCGCTCTTCGGTCTGTACCAGGCGGTCTTCATGGCGAACGCCGGTGGCGCCTGGGACAACGCCAAAAAGATCGTCGAGGTCGAGCTGAAGGCGAAGGGTACGCCGCTTCATGCCGCCACGGTCGTCGGCGATACGGTTGGCGATCCGTTCAAGGACACCTCGTCGGTAGCCATGAACCCCGTCATCAAGTTCACCACACTGTTCGGGTTGTTGGCCGTCGAGCTTGCGGTGCGGTTATCGGCGGACGCTGGCCCCGCGATCAGCAACATTCTGTCGGCAGTCTTCTTCGTTCTTTCGCTTTTGTTCGTGTACAGGTCGTTCTATGGCATGCGGATTGGTTCAGAAAGGGCCTGAGAGAAGTGTCAAATTTGGCAGACAACCCGGGCGGGAACATTTGATGGCCATTTTGTGGAATCCGGTGTCTAAGCTTCTCAAACGGCGTGATTGACTCGCTGATTTTCGTCTGACTATAATCGCCGCCCTTGGTCGGTCGGCCCGCCTAGCCGACCTGGTGTTTCCGCCTTAGCTGAGGAGAGAATCCGTGCCAGCTGACATGTTCGGCGACGTCGTTAAGCCTTCAATCAAGGTTGGCAGCCGAGCCTGGTACACGGTCCCGCTGTCGATCATCGCGCACACCGCTCTGATCGGCGCGATGATCATCATCCCGCTGATGGCCGCCGACGTCCTGCCGACGCCCGCCAGCGCGATGAACGCATTCGTGGCCGCGCCACCGCCCCCTCCTCCGCCTCCACCGCCGCCGCCTCCACCGCAAGCCGCTCAAGCACCCAAGCCGGTCATGGACGTCAACCCATCTGCGGCCCCCGTTGAGGCACCGTCGGAAATCAAGGCCGAGACCGGGCTCGAGCAGGGCAACGCGCAGGTCCAGGGCATCGAGGGCGGCGTCGTCGGCGGCGTGACCGGTGGCATCGTTGGCGGCCTCGAAGCAGCCCCACCGCCGCCACCGCCACCGCCACCGCCACCGGCGGCAGTCCGCGTGGGCGGCAACATCAAGCCGCCGACGAAGACACGCGATGTCAAGCCTGTCTACCCGCCGATTGCGCAGTCGGCCCGTGTGCAGGGTGTCGTCATCATCGAGGCGACCATCGGACCCGACGGGAACGTGCAGGAAGCGAAGGTGCTGCGTTCCATTCCGCTGCTCGACGCCGCGGCGCTCGACGCCGTGAAGCAGTGGCAGTTCACGCCGACGCTGCTCAACGGACAGCCGGTGCCCGTCATCATGACCGTGACCGTGAACTTCACGCTCCAGTAAACCCGACTTAACCAGAACTGACACCCGAGTTCAGGAGGATAGACCGTGGATTTGATCGAAATGTGGAATCAGATGGGATATGTCGCCAAGGGCGTGGCGTTCATTCTCTTCTTCATGTCGATGTGGTCGGTGGGCGTGGCGGTGGAGCGCATCTTCACCTACACCCAGGCGCGCAACCAGTCGAAGCTGTACGCGCCGCAGGTGGCCAAGCACCTCAAGGAAGGCCGTCTGAAGGACGCCATCGCCATCTCGTCGTCGAAGAACTATCGGTACAGCCACCTGGCGAAAGTCGTCCTGGCCGGTCTGCAGGAGTATCAGTTCCAGCAGGAAAGCGGCGGTGCGCTCAGTCGTGAAGACCTGATGGACACCGTGCGCCGCTCCATTCAGCGCGCGTCGGCGTTGACCGCCAACGACCTCAAGAAGGGCGTCGCCGCGCTGGCCACCATCGGTTCGACGGCTCCGTTCGTCGGACTGCTTGGCACCGTCGTCGGCGTCATCACGGCGTTCCAGGGCATCGCGTCCTCGGGTTCGGGTGGTATCGGCGCCGTGTCGGCCGGTATCGCGGAAGCCCTCGTCGAGACCGCCCTCGGACTCGTCGTGGCCATCCCGGCGGTGTGGTTCTACAATTACCTGACCGGTCGAATCGAGTACTTCAACGTGGAGATGGACAACTCCTCGTCGGAGCTCGTTGACTACTTCATCAAGAAGACGGCCTAGGTTCTGGTGCGGGTTGCCCGACTCCCGGCCAGCGCATCGCTGACGCGCCGGCCGGGATGTGTGGCGATCAGACATCGCGGGCAGCAGTTCGGGTTTTCAAGGAGACGCAACTATGTCAATGGATCTTGGCGGCGCCAAGGGCGGAGTCAAGTCCGAGATCAACGTGACGCCCCTCGTCGACGTCATGCTGGTGCTTCTCATCATCATGATGCTCGTCGCGCCGCTGTTGCAGCAGGGCGTCAGCGTGAAGCTTCCTGAGGCGGAGAACACCGTCGACAAGCCGGAAGTCTCGGATCAGACTGTCATCGCTATCGCCGCCAACAAGACCATGTACCTGAACGCCAGACCCGTTCAGGAGGCCGAATTGGCGACGAAGATCAACGAGCTGCTCGAGGACAAGATCGAGAAGGTCGTGCTGATCAAGGCCGACGAGGAAGTCGAGTACGGCGCGGTAATGGCCGCGATGGACCAGCTGCGCCAGGCGGGGATTGAGAACGTCGGTCTCATCACAGAGAGAAAGCGCGGCACCGGCGGCGGAGCGGGAGGTCAATAATGGCGCACGCACACCACCATCTCGGGGCCGACAAGGTTGTCAAGGGTGAAGAGCTGCATGCCAGCTGTGACATGAACGTCACCCCCATGATCGATGTCTTGCTCGTGTTGCTGGTCATCTTCATGGCCGCCCTGCCGCTGACGCAAAAGGGTGTCGACATCAACCTGCCGCTCGAAACCAAGACGGCCAACCAGCCGCAGGAAGTCGACGTCAGCCAGATTGTCATCGAGTACACCGCAGACAAGCAGATTTCGATCAACAAGCAACCCCTGACCGTCAACGAGCTGCCCAGCAAGCTCCGCGAGATCTATGAGACCCGCAAGGACAAGACGATGTTCGTCGCCGGCGCGGAATCATTGCGATACCGCGACATCATGGCTGTGATCGACGCGGCACGAGGAGCCGGCGTCGAGAAGGTCGGCATCGTGACTGCCGGCATGCGCCGGGCCGCCGGCGTCCAGGGCAACTAGCCAGCTCAATCGCGCACGTGTGAGTCGAACGGCCGTCCTCGGGCGGCCGTTTGCATTTGAGCCTCCTCCGTTCCAGCCTTTCTCGCCAGATTTCTTCGACGCATGCCGGCTGTTAAACTGCCGCGGACGCGACAACGTCTAAGCCAGTCATGATTTTCAGGTCGGCGCTCCGCACCCTGCTCAAGACGCCTTTCATAACGCTCGTCGCCGTCGCGTCCCTGGCGCTCGGCATCGGCGCGAATACCGCTATCTACTCGATCTTCGACCAGGTGCTTCGGCGTCCGCTGCCGGTTTCTGAGCCAGGCCGCCTCGTCAATTTCGGAGCGCCAGCACCAAAGCCTGGGAGTACCTCATGCAACCAGGCCGGAGATTGCGACGCCGTCTTCAGCTATCCGATGTTCCGGGACCTGGAGCGGGAGCAGGGCTCGTTCGCCGGGATTGCCGCGCATTGTCTGTTCGGGGTCAACATCACCATCGGTGGAGTTACGGAGAGCGCCGATTCGGTGCTCGTGTCGGGTGGTTACTTCTCGACGTTGGGCCTCACACCGGCTCTCGGTCGCCTCCTGGGCCCGGACGACGATCGGGTGCCCGGTGAGGCATCGGTCGTCGTGCTGAGCCACGCGTTCTGGACCGAGCACCTCGGGGCTAATCCCGACGTCCTGACCCGCCCCATCACCGTCAGCGGCCGCCCGATGACGGTCGTCGGCGTCGCGCCGCGAGGATTCGACGGGACTACGTTCGGCACGAGGCCGTCAATCTTCCTGCCCATCACGCTGCGCGACATCATCGCGCCCGTTGTCGCGCCCACGCCGAACACGTTCGACAACCGCCGCAACTACTGGATGTACGTGTTCGGGCGATTGAAGCCAGGTATCTCGCTCGAGCAGGCCCGGGCCGCGATCAACGTTCCCTATCACGCCATCCTGAACGATATCGAAGTGCCGCTGCAGGTCGGGATGAGTGAGCAGACTCTCGCCCGTTTCAGGCAGCGCCAGATCACATTGGAGATCGGCGCTCATGGGCAAACCAATGCGGTGACCGCGGCGCGAGGCAGCCTGACGCTGTTGCTGGGAGTCACCGTGTTCGTGCTGTTGATCGCCTGCGCCAACATCGCCAACCTGCTGCTGGCGCGATCCGCATCGCGGGCCGGCGAGATGGCGGTCCGCCTGTCGATCGGCGCGAGCCGGCGGCATTTGATTGTGCAGCTGCTCACCGAGTCGTGCATGCTAGCGGCTGCCGGTGGCCTCGCCGGCGTCCTCGTCGCGCACTGGACGCTTGGCGTGCTCACGCAGATGCTGCCGCCGTCGGCTGACGTTGTCTTCGAGCTGAACTGGTCGATCCTGCCCGTTGCCGCATCAGTCACGTTGGCCACGGGATTCCTGTTCGGCCTCTTCCCCGCACTGCACAGCACTCGACCCGATCTCGTCACCAGCCTCAAAGGGCTGGCAGGACAGGCCTCTAGTGGCAGGGCCGCATCCCGGTTCCGGACCACCCTGGCGACCGCTCAGATCGCCTTGTCCATGACGCTGCTGGTGGTCGCCGGGCTCTTCACGCGGAGCCTGTTCAACATCAGCCGAGCCGAGCTTGGCTTGAATCCAGACCACGTCGTGAGCTTCAGGGTGTCACCCGTGCTCAGCGGGTACGATCCGCAGCGCTCTCGACAGCTCTTCGAGCGAATCGAAGATGAGCTCACTGGCATTGCCGGAGTGATCTCGGTCAGCAGCTCCACCGTCGCCGTGATCACCGGCTCGAACAACAACAACAACGTCCTCGTGGAAGGGTTCGAGACGGGACCAGACACCGATGTGACGTCGCGATTCAACCGCATAGGCCCAGGTTTTTTCCGGACGCTGGGCATCCCGGTCATCAGCGGCCGAGAGTTCACGCGCGCCGACGCCTTCGGCGGCGCCAAGGTGGCCATGGTCAACGAGGCGTTTCTGAAGAAGTTCAATCTGGACGGCGACGCGGTCGGACGGCACATGGGGCTGCGCGTCGACAACAAGACCGACATGACCATCGTCGGCATCGTCAGAAACGCGAAATACAGCGAGGTGAAACAGGCGATGCTGCCGACGTTCTACGTGCCGTACCGGCAGACCAACGTCGGTTCCCTCTCCTTCTACGTGCGTACGTCCGGCGATCCCGAGGCGTTCATGGCGAGCGTGCGGACTGCGGTCTCGCGCATCGATGCCACGCTACCTGTCGACAACCTCTACGCCCTGACCGAGCAGATCCGCCAGAACGTCTTCCTCGACCGCTTCATCAGCGCCCTCGCCACGTCATTCGCGGTGCTGGCGACGCTGCTGGCAGCGATTGGCCTGTACGGCGTGCTGGCCTACACCGTCTCTCTCCGGACGAAGGAAATAGGCCTTCGCATGGCGCTTGGCGCGACGTCCGCCGGAGTCCAGGGCCTGGTGCTGCGTCAGGTGGCCGCGATGGTTTTGGCCGGCGTAACCATTGGAGTGGTCGCTGCGCTGGGGCTCGGGCGGCTAGCCGAGTCGCTGCTGTTCGAGATGAAAGGCTGGGATCCCGTCGTGCTCGTCAGCGCTGCCATCGGCCTCGCGTTCGCCGCTCTGACGGCGGGATTGCTGCCGGCGCGTCGTGCCGCGCGCGTCGATCCGATGCGGGCGTTGCGCTACGAATGAGCTCTTCGACCCGCTAGCCTCGCGCCGCGATCAGGGCTGCGGCTGTGAGGAAGACCGTCAGGTTTTTGAAGATCATCGGCGGTAATCGGTGGTGAGTGCTTCGGCCGGTGCTTGTGCTTGGTGATCAGTGATTCGGGAGGGAAAAGAAAGCCCGGAGCGACCTACATCGCTCCGGGCTTTGGTTCGCACACGCTCTAAGAGAGGAGTCGATTAGAAGCGGAACCGCACCCCCCACTGCGCCTGCCAGCGGGACCGCAAATTATCGCGGCCGTAGGTGGCAAACGTTGGCGCATTCAAAGGTGAGAGGTTGTAGGTGAGCTTGCCGGTCGCGGCGTCGTAGCCGCCGTTGACCACTGTCGGACCGTTGAAGTTCGGGTACAGCGACCATCCGTTCGAGCTGTCGAACAGGTTCAGGAGATTCAGCACGTCCATGGTGAGCTCGATTCTCGCCCGTCCGCCAGTCGGAATGGTGACGGCGTAGCGGAAGTCGAGGGTGTTGGTCCACGGGGATCGACCGGCGTTGCGTTCCGGAACTCCGCCGGTGACTTCGGACGTGGAGTCGTCGCCGTGCAGGTAGTTCATGAGCTGATCGAAGGTGCCGTTGGTGACGGTGATCTCACTCGCGTTGTTCGGCACGTACAGGATGTCGTTGGTGAACCGGTTGTCGCCATTGACATCGCCGTTGAAGACCAGGACGTACGGCCTGCCTGATTGACCGTTGTAATAAACAGACGCGAAGCTCGTCAAGCCGCCGGGGAGGCGAATGGGAACGGTCCCACTCAGCTTCACCATGTGTCCGACCGAGAAGTTCCCGCGCGTGAGCGGCGGGTCGTTGACGTCGCCGGTGCCGATGTAGACATTGCCCCAGTTCGACGCCGCCTGACTCGACGTGCCGTCGCTGATCGAGCGTGCGTCGTTGTACAGATATGAGCCGCTGAGGAACACCCCGTTCGAGAACGGTTTGTCCACTTTGTAGCTCAGGCTCCACGTACTACCCTCGGACGAATTGGTGAGGAGAATCACGTCGCCGAGGGTCGAGACTTTTCTCACGTACCGCGGCCGGCCGTCCGCAGCGATCTGGCCCGACTGTATGAAGTTCAGGTTCTGGTACTTGATGTCCTCGACGTTTTTGGTGAAGAGGACTTCCGCGGTGCCGACGAGTCCCAGAAAGCCCAGGCTGTGGTCGTAGGCCAGGTTTCCGCGGAGAACCGACGGGAACTTGTAGTCGGGATCGACCACATCGATCTCGTTCGCTACTGCGCCGCCGACGCTTTTCGGCTGTGCGTTCGCATCAGGCACGAACGTCACACGATTGTTGGCGTTGAAGGGCACGCTCAGGCGTGTGAAGTCGACGCCGGTATTCCCGTATTGGTTCGAGAGCCACACGTAGGGCGTTCGACCGGTGAACAGACCAAGTCCGCCTCGCACCTGTCGCCGCATCGACTCTCTTGAAAGATCCCAATTGAACCCGGCGCGCGGCGAGAACATTGCCGGCGACGGTGCGACGTCAGTGGCGTATCCGAAGTTGGCCTCGGCGACGGGGTTTGCGGTCGGCTTGTCCGGGAAATGCGGCAGGTCGACGCGGAACCCGTAGGTCAGCGTGAAATTGTTCGCTGCTCGCCACTGGTCGCCTGCGTAGAAACCGAACTGGAGCACCGAGAAACGCGCGGCCTGCTGTGGATCGGAGGTGTTGGAGAAGCTGTAATCGAATCCGCCTGCGACGCCCACCGCGAAATTGTCCAGGTTGCTGAAGCGGTAGTTGCCCCAATTGTCTCGGATGAAGAGATTGCGGAACTTGAAGAACTCGTTGTGGGTCCCGATGGTGAAGGTATGCGCGCCTTTCACCATCGTGAAGTCGTCGGTCAGTTCAATCACTCGCTGATCAAGCTCGTTCTGGACCGAGAAGTTTTCCGTGCCGGCGCGAAGATTCGTGCCGTCAGGCAAATCGACTCTGATGTACGGAAACGCCCGCTGGTCCGGCTGGCCCGTTCGTCGGTCGTCGAACGTCTGCACGGTGACGCGCGCTTCGTTGTACGCAGTCCCGAACACGCTGTTGAGCTGACCGACGGTAGAGTTCGTGGTGTCCTTGAATTGGTAGTAGGCGTCGGGGAAGTTGTACTGGGTCGCGGACGGGAATCCGATGTCCGCGACGCTGTCGACGTAGTTGTGGCGGACGGTCAGGCGGTGGCCGGTGGTCAAATTGAAATCCGTCCGCACGAAGACCTTGTTGCTGTTGTTGCGTCGGGTGAATTCGCCCAGGCCGCCGGGGTCATAGCCGTAGTTGTTGCGCAGGATATCGAGGAATCGTTGCCCCTCGGCCGAGTGGCCCCAGTCCTGCCCTGAACTGCCGACGATCCCGAAGCCGGATGGTGTATCACGGCGGGTGATGTCGACGTTGCCGAAGAAGAACGCCAGGTTCCGGGCGATAGGTCCACCGACACTGCCGCCCCACTGCAGGTCCTTGAACTTCCCGGCATCGGTCTCTGGGGCGTTCGGGTCCGTTTGAGACGGCAGAGAGCCCACCAGGCTTTCGTTGCGGCCGAAGGCGTACGCCGTGCCATTGAGCGCGTTCGAGCCGCTCTTCGTCACCGCATTGAGGCCACCACCTGAGAAGCCGCCTTGCCGGACGTCGTAGGGTGCGACCACCAGCTGCAACTCCTCGAGGGCGTCGAGGCTGATCGGTTGCGCACCCGTCTGCCCGCCCGGCGTTCCGGAGTCAGAGAGCCCGAACACGTCGTTGTTCGCGGCTCCGTCGATTTGTATGCTGTTGTAGCGATTGTTGCGGCCCGCGACGCTCAAGAACGAATCCGCGCCGTTCTGGTTGGTCTGGTTGAAGTACGGTGACACACGAGCAAAGTCGGTCAGGCTGCGCGAGATCGTTGGAAGCGCCTCGAGCGACTCGCGGCTGACGTTCTCGGCCGTGCCCGCCCGAGTTTCAGTGAACACCGTCTCGGCAGTCACGGTGATCGTCTCCGCCACGCCTGCGAGGCCCATCGTGAACGTCAGGCTGCGCGCCTCACCCAGGCTGACGACGACCCCGTTCTGCGTGACATCCTGGAAGCCGCTCAACGAAACTGTGACGCGATAGGGACCGCCGACACGAGCGTTCGGGATCTGGAATCGTCCTTGGGCGTCGGTTATCGCCGAGTACTCAGTTCCGGTCGGCTCGTGCACGGCCACGACGCTGACGCCTGGGAGTGCACCGCCCTGCTGGTCGGCGACGTTTCCAGTGAGACTGCCGTTCGTGATGTTCTGCGCGGTGGAGACGGCAGCGTTCCCAAGGCATACAAACGCCACCATCGCTATCGCGCACAGGCGGCGCGATTGGTTCAAACGCGTCATTGCTGACTCCTGCGTGAATTTTGAAACTGAGGCATTCTATCAACGGGCTGTTACACCCATAAGACAAAAGGGCCGCCAGTCACCTGGCGGCCCTCGTTGATCCAATGGGATGAAGTGCGGTATCGGGGAGTCACAAAGGTCCCCGTGGCGCTGCGGATTCTACTAATCCCCCGAGCTTCGCTTCTTCTTGATCGCCTCGGCCTGATCCTTCAGGTCGGTCGCTTCCTTGAGAAGCTCCTGCTGCTTGCCCGGATCCTTCTCGAGAGTCGCCTGCAGACGAAGCAGCAGGCCCTTGTAGACCAGCGCTTCCATGTAGTCGCCCTTGATGGCCAGCGCCTTGTCGACCGCTTCGAGGCCGCGCCCGACCTGCTCCTTTTTTACCGCGTCGGTCAGCGTGGCATTGCGCTGCGCGTTGTCCCAGTAATACGTCGAAATCGTGAAGAAGGCTTCAGGATTGTTCGGTTCGACCGAGGCGCGTTGCGCGAGCGCATCGATGGTCTTGTCGAAGTCGGCTTGACGGTTGTAGTAGCCGGCGAGCTGCATGTACACGGCCGGATCGTTGGGCTTGGCCTCCTTGGCCTTGATCAGCATCTGCTCGGCCTCGGGGTAGGCGCCGGCGTCTTCGTAAATCTTGGCAAGCGCAAAGTAATTCGAGGGTTCGCCCGGTTCGAGCTGGATCATCTTCTGAACCACGGGCTCGGCCTTCGCCGGGTCGTTCAACTTGTCGACGCCGTACGCCGACACGAGGTACTCCAGCGACAGCTTGCCGATCTTCTTGTCTTCCGGACTCTCGGACGCGCCCAACTTGTCGGCCGCCTGTTGATAGTAATCCACGGCCTTGGTCAGGAGCTCGTCGTTTGCGGCCTCGCCCTTCCGGCTCGGCTTGTACTGCTGATCGTAACTGTTGGCCAGGAAGAAGTACGCCTGGGTGAGGTTCGGGTTGGCCGCGATCGCCTCCTCGTAGAGCCCAGAGGCCTTCTTGTAATCCTGCTGCTGGTAGGCCTGATTGGCCGCTTTGAACGCCTTCATCGCCTGCAGCTGTCCGAGCTGCGAACAGCCGATCGTCGACGACAGCGCCAGTGCCGCCACCGCCAATGACGCACCTGACAGAGCACGCATCGAGCCCCCCTTATGGCCGTGAGTCATCATTCTTGTCCGTATTCTTTCCGATCCCCTGCGAGGCGGGCGGAACTGCCGTGGCCGAAAGCCGCGCCAGTATAGTGAACCAAAAAAACGTACGTCAAGGCGAGTTCCTTACGGAATCCGCGCATTTTGCGCCTCGCCCGAGCCGCCGCGACAGGGCCGCGCTATCATCTGGGCAGCGCACCCCGACGCGGTCAGCAAATTAGACACCGGTTTTCATGATTCGCTTCGAAGATCTGCTGGAAAAAGTCCGCGCCTACAGTCCAGATGCAGACGTCGAGCTGCTTCGAAAGGCGTACGTTTTTTCCGCCTTCGAGCACCGCGGGCAGGTCCGCCATTCCGGTGAGCCGTATCTTATTCATCCTCTTGCGGTTGCAGACTTTCTGGCGGATATGAAGCTCGACGCGGTGGCGATTGCCGCCGGGCTGCTCCATGACGTCGTCGAAGACACCCTGACGACCATCGAACGGATTCGCGAGCTCTTCGGTCCGGAAGTGGCTCATGTGGTCGAAGGGGTGACGAAGATCGGGGCCATCCGCTTCTCATCGAGCGAGGAGCGCCAGGCGGAGAACTTCCGCAAGATGCTGCTGGCGATGGTCGACGACATCCGGGTCATCCTCGTGAAGCTAGCCGATCGTCTCCACAACATGCGGACCCTCAGCCACCTGCCTGAGGAGAAGCGCGTGCCGATCGCCCAGGAGACGCGGGACATTTACGCCCCCATCGCCAATCGGCTCGGCATGAGCAAGGTCAAGAACGAGCTCGAGGAGCTCTCGTTCCGCTATCTGGAGCCGCAGGCCTACGAGTCGCTTCGGATCAAGGTCGACGCGAAACGTCGCGCGACGCAAGGCGTCATTGATCACCTCAAAACGACCATCGAGACCAAGCTCCGCGAGGCGTCGATCCCCTGTGTGGAGGTCGACGGCCGGATCAAACGCCTGTGGAGCATCAGCCAGAAGCTGAAACGGCAACGCATCGAGCTGGATCAGGTCTACGACTTCATCGCTCTCCGCGTCATCACCCACAGCGTCAAGGATTGCTACGGAGCGCTCGGCATCATCCATCAGACGTGGTCGCCCGTCCCGGGACGCATCAAGGACTTCATCGCAATGCCGCGCCCAAACGGTTACCAGTCGCTGCACACCTCGGTCATCGGCGACCATGGCACGCCCTTCGAAGTCCAGATCCGCACGATGGAAATGCACCGGATGGCTGAAGAGGGCATCGCCGCGCACTGGAAATATAAAGAGGGACGGGTTGGCGATCACAAAGACGATCGCCATTTCCAGTGGCTCCGCCAGCTGCTCGAGTATCAGCAAGAGGTTCGCGATCCGCAGGAGTTCATCCAGCACCTCAAGGTCGAGCTGTATCCCGAAGAGGTCTACACATTCACGCCGAAGGGCCAGGTCAAGGTCCTCCCGCGCGGCGCGACGCCGATCGACTTCGCGTATGCCATCCATACCGACATCGGTCACCAATGCGTCGGCGCGCGGGTCAACGGGAAGATGGTTCCGCTGCGGGCGCGGCTCAAGAATGGCGATATCGTCGAGATCGTCACGGCGCCCGGGCACAAACCGAGTCGCGACTGGCTGAACTACGTCGCGACCTCGCACGCGCGCTACAAGATCAAGCACCTCATCCGTCTCGAGGAACGAGCGAGCGCGATTGACCTCGGGCGAAAAGTGCTCGAGAAGGAGCTGCGGCGCTTCGACCTTTCAGTCAAGGCTGTGAGCGAAGGCGACGCTTTCGCCAAAGTGATGAGCGATGCCGGGGTCGGCAAGCCCGACGATCTCTTTGCGCTCATTGGCTACGGCACCCTCTCGACGAGAACCGTCCTCTCGAAGCTCGTTCCGCCAGATCGCATTCGCGAGAAGAGCGTCGAGTCGTCGCCAGCCTCGTCGACACGCCGAACCGCGGGCGCAGGAGACGAGCAAATCAAGGTTCGTGGCGCCGACGACGTGCTCGTGTTCCGCGCGCGCTGCTGCAATCCGATCCGCGGCGAGAAGATCGTGGGCTACATCACTCGAGGAAAGGGCGTTTCCGTCCACTCAGCCACGTGCCCCAACGTGATCAATCTGCTCTACGATCCTGAGCGGCGCATCGACGTCGAGTGGGACAAGGGCGATGCCGCCGCCAGCTACACGGTGAAACTCACGATGGAGGTCGAGGATCGAAAGGGCGTCCTCGCCGCCGTCAGCGCGCGCATCGCCGACATCAACACCAACATCAAGAACATGGAAGCGCGGACCGACGACGACCGGCGGGCCCGCATCGACATGACTGTCGAGATTAGCGATCTGAAGCACCTGGAGACGGTGATGACGTCGCTGAGAAGTGTTGACGGGGTGCTCGATGTCGAAAGGGCGGGACGTTAGTCGGGTGTTGGGGCTTGGTTCGTCGTTCTTGGTGCGGTGCTCGGTGCATGGCCCTAGCTGCCAGCCCGTGCCCCGCCCGGGCACACGAAACACCGAGCGCGACTCACCCGCACGAAGAACGACGAACCAAGAACGAAGCAACGGGAACGTCCCAGAAACGGACCAGCCGCCCCGAGACCAATCCGCAAGCTCCGAATTCTTAGAACTGTCTACGGGGTCTCGTAGATTGCGATGACGTCGATCTCGATCCGCGCGTCTCGCGGCAGTCGGGCGGCCTGGACGGTGGACCGGGCGGGATAAGGCTCGGAGAAGAACTCGGCATACGCCGCGTTCATGGCCGCAAAATCGGTCATGTCAGCCAAAAACACTGTGGTCCGGACGATCGCGGCGTGAGTCAGGCCCGCGGCATCGAGCAACGTGCCGATGTTCTGCAGCACCCGGCGTGTCTGCGTGGCGATGTCGCCGTCGACCAGCTGGCCCGTGGCCGGGTCGAATGGCACCTGCCCGGACAGAAACAGCCACTGCCCGGCCCGCAGAGCGGGCGAGTAGGGCCCAATCGCCTTGGGGCCGTTCTTGGCTGAGATCGCTTGTTTCACGGGGTTCAGGCGGCCTTGACGACCTTCCCAGAGCGCAGGCAGCGGGTGCAGACGCGGATGCGCCGGGTGCCGCCATTGATGTTGGCGCGCACGGTCTGGAGGTTCGGCTCGAACCGACGGGATGAGACGTTGTGGGCGTGGCTGACCTGGCGTCCGACCACCGGCGACTTACCGCAGATTTCGCATTGTTTGGCCATTGTTCTGACTTCTCGATCGTGCCCGGGACACTGCTCCCGAGGACAAACGCCAAGTATAGCGGTCACCTCCGGCGCTATCAAGCCACTGCCTTCGCTGTCGCACTGCCTTCGCCGTCAGCGCGACTCACTCTTGAAACGAAAACCGTCGAGCGGCGACTAATGAGGTGACCCTTTGTGGCGGACGGAACCCCGACGATTCCGTCGGAATCCCCGCTCGAGGGTGACAACTTCGTTGACTTCCCAGCGTCCAAACGTTTGATAGAGGCTGCGGGGTTCGGCTGAAGACGTCGCGTTACTCGAACGGGATCGCAAATGTTTGATGGTTACGAAAAACCGACAAGATTGACGGGCAGCCTTGCGCGCCGTTGAGCGTACACGTCTCCCGGAGCGGACAGTGCGCTCCGGATACGACACCGAACCGTTTCTGCGGGGTAGCCGTCTAAAGGTTCAACGATTTTGAACAGTCGGTCGAGAAAGATCGAACTGTTACGACAAAACATTCACATGCAAGGGTTTATAAGATTGAGCCGGGAACGGTTTCAGGCGCGCGTTACAAATTGTGAGCACCGACGTCTCCTGAAGAACCGTCAGCTCGCCGATAGACTTGGCACTTGCGAACGACCACTGGCTCGGTTAGTATTGGCAGTTCATTTGCATAGTAGCGCGACGCAATCTTAAGCGGGCCCGGTAATGGGCGATGGAAGGAGCGGCCTCATGGCGGCGATTGATACCAAGCAGGGAACCAGATCTCGATACACCGAGTTGAAGAAGATGCTCGAAGACCGGCGTCGCGAGATCCAGGCTGAAGTGCAGGGCAAGATGCGCGACGTGAGGGCCGAGGGCACCTGGGGCAACAAGCAGGGTGAGGTCTTCGACGCGGTCGAGAGCTCCGAGGCGGACATCCAGGACGACCTCGAGTTCGCCCTGATCCAGATGAAGTCCGAGACCTTGAACAAGATCAACGACGCGCTGGTGCGGCTCGAGCAGGGCGACTACGGTAACTGCTTCGAGTGTGGCGAGGAAATCGCCGAGAAGCGACTGCGCGCCCTGCCCTTCGCAGTCCGGTGCAAGGACTGCGAGGAGGCCCGGGAGATCGCCGAGCAGCGCGAGCGTCAGCAGGCCGCTCGCCGCGGCGCTTCGTCGCTCTTCCTCGACATGTAAGATTCCGGCGTTCCCGACTGGGCTCCGCCGGTGGCGGAGCCCGATTCCCTCCCCACCGGCGCTCTCAGCCCAGACAGAACATAGCGACCTCCGGCGCAGCCGGAGTCTCAAAGAAAAGAGGTCACCATGAGCGACGAGTTCGAGGACCTCAAGGCTGAGGACGCTTCGGCAGGCGAACGAGCCCCGTCGATTCCGTCGGAGCTGCCGATCCTCCCGCTCCGTGACACCGTACTGTTTCCCAATTCATTCATGCCGCTCGCGGTCGCCCGCGAGAGCTCCGTCCGCCTCATCGACGAGGCGATCGGCAACGGCAAGCTGATCGCGGTTTTTACCCAGCGCGATCCGTCGGTCGAAGAACCGCAGCAAACCGACCTCTACCCGGTCGGCACGGCCACGCACATTCACAAGATGTTCAAGCTGCCCGACGGCAGCCTCCGCCTGATCGTGCAGGGCTTGGCCAGGGTGACGCTGCACGAGCTGGTCTCGGTGCAGCCGTACCTGCGTGCCCGGGTCGCCGTGGCGACCGACGATACGCACGACGCCGATCACCTGGAGATCGATGCGCTGGCGCGCAACATCCGAACGAACTTCCAGCAGGTGGTTTCGCTCTCGCCGCTCCTGTCCGACGACCTGCAGACGCTCGCGATGAACATCTCGGAGCCAGGTCGGCTCGCTGACTTCATTGCCTCGAGCCTGTCGACCATCAGCACGGCCGTGAAGCAGGAAATTCTCGAGACGCTCGACATCCGCGCTCGCATGGACAACCTGAACCGGATCCTAATCAAAGAGCTCGAGGTGCTCGAGCTCGGATCGAAGATCCAGTCGCAGGTCCAGTCGGAAGTGGGCAAGAACCAGCGCGAGTACTTCCTGCGCGAGCAGATGAAGGCGATTCAGAAGGAGCTCGGCGAGGGCGACGATCAGACGAAGGAAATCGAGGAGCTCGCCGAGAAAATCGAAGCGGCGGGCATGCCAGAGCCGGTCAAGAAAGAAGCCCTCCGGGAGCTCGACCGCCTCTCGAAGATGCCGCCGGCGGCGGCCGAGTACACCGTCTCACGCACCTATCTCGACTGGCTCGTCGCGCTGCCGTGGATCAAGCGGACCGACGACGTCATCGACCTACACCGGACCAAACAGGTGCTGGACGCCGACCACTCGGGGCTCGAGAAGGTCAAAGATCGAATTCTCGAGTACCTCGCCGTCCGCAAGCTCAATCCGGACGTCAAGGGTCCGATTCTCTGCTTCGTCGGGCCGCCAGGAGTCGGCAAAACTTCGCTCGCCCGGTCGATTGCCGAATCGCTCGGCCGGAAATTCGTGCGAGTCTCCCTTGGTGGCATGCGCGACGAGGCCGAGATTCGCGGACACCGACGAACCTACATCGGCGCGCTTCCCGGCCAGGTGATTCAGGGGCTTCGCCGGGCCGAATCCCGCAATCCGGTGTTCATCCTCGACGAAATCGACAAGCTTGGTTCCGACTTCCGCGGCGATCCATCGTCGGCGTTGCTCGAGGTGCTCGATCCGGAGCAGAACAGCACGTTCCGCGATCACTACCTCGACGTGCCGTTCGATCTGTCGGAGGTTCTGTTCATCACCACCGCGAACGTGCTCGATCCGATTCCACCGCCACTCCGCGATCGAATGGAGGTTCTCGAGATCGCCGGCTATACAGAGGAGGAGAAACTGGCGATCGCGACCGAGCACCTGGTTGCCAAGCAAGTCAAGAACCACGGGCTGACCTCGGACACCATTCAGTTCACTCTGGAAGCGCTCCGCCAAATAGTCCGCGGCTACACGCGGGAGGCCGGCGTCCGGAATCTGGAACGGGAGATCGGCGCCATCTGCCGCAAAGCGGCCCGCCGGCGTGCGGAGGGCGACGAACGGCCTATTCAGATCAGCCCCGATGTCGTCTATGAAATGCTCGGCGCGCCGAAGTTCCTCGACGAGGAGATGGAGGAGCGGACGAAAGAGCCGGGTGTGGCAATCGGCTTGGCCTGGACTCCGGTGGGCGGCGAAGTGCTCTTCGTCGAGGCGTCACGGATGGCCGGCAGTGGCTCGCTCACCCTCACGGGACAGTTGGGCGACGTCATGAAGGAGTCGGCGCGTGCCGCCCTGTCTTGGCTGCGCATGCATGCCCGAGAGCACGGCATCGACCCGGACTTCTTCAAGAACGCGGAGATGCACGTGCACGTCCCGTCCGGCGCCATTCCGAAGGACGGACCGTCGGCCGGTGTCACGATGGCGGCGACGATGGCCTCGATCCTCACCGGGCGGCCGGTGCGCGGTGACGTCGCGATGACCGGAGAGATCACGCTGTCGGGCCGCGTGCTTCCAGTGGGCGGTATCAAAGAGAAAGTGCTGGCCGCCCGCCGCGTCGGCATCACAGAGGTCATCCTGCCCAAGCAGAACGAGAAAAACGTCAACGAAGATCTGACTCCGGAACTTCGCCGCGGCTTGACGGTGCATCTCGTCACGACGATCGACGAGGTCCTGGCCCTGGCGCTCCAGCCGGTCTCGTCGGATGTGCTGCGGCCGTCGAAACGCCGAAAGGACGACCCGAATCCCGGTGGCAAGTCGGGGCGGACCTATCCACCGTCGTCTCCGGCGTAAACTATCGACAGGTGGGACCAGCGCCACAGCGTTGGTCCCGCCCTTGACGTGCAGGTCATCCACTCTCCGCGATATCAGATCGACATCGGCCTTCACGTCTTTCCCACAGCCAAGTATGGGCTCGTCCTGCGCCGCCTTCTGGATGCGGGGGTCATCACCGCTGACGCCGTGCTGGA
>JBKPSC010000452.1:0-8300 GCA_046734915.1 Acidobacteriota bacterium
CCTCGTCGCGTCGTCGCACCGCCGCGCTGCGGCCGTGGCTGCAGTTCTACAACCGTCACCGACCTCATGCGAGCCTCAGCTACGCAACACCCTGGGCTCGCTTCAGAGCTGCGTGATGAACAACGTACTTGCTTACGACACTTAGGACTTAGGCTTAAGACGTAGAACTTAAGACCGCTATTCGTTGAGTACCTCCACCATCGATGCGGCGATGGCGAAGAGGACCGGGCCGAGCACGATGCCGAGCAGTCCGAACACCTGCAGCCCGCCGAGCAGCGCGAAGAAGATGGTCAGCTCGCTCAGGCCGACACGGCCGCCGACGAGCCGTGGACGGAGAAAGTTGTCCACCATGCCGATGACGACACCGCCCCACGCCAGAAGCACGATCGCCGACGGCCACTCACCCTTCACCAGCAAGTAGACGACGCCCGGCACCCACACCGCGGCGGATCCGACGAGCGGCAGCACGCTGGTGATCATCGTCACCATCCCCCAGAGTGCCGCCGACGGGATGCCCAGCAACGCGAACATGAATGCGGTGAGGCCGCCCTGGATGCCGGCGATGACCAGGACGCCGTAGACGCTCGCGTAGATGACATCGCGGATTCGCAGCAGCATCTCCTCGCTGCGCGCCCGCTCGAAGGGCAGCAGATCCGGGATCCGCTGGACGAGACGGTCGCCGTCGCGGAGCATCAGATAGACGGCAAAGATCGTGAAAATGAATGAGACGACCAGTCCCGAGAGATTGGCGGCGAGCGTCAGTGAGTAGGTCGCGGTGACTCGCCCGACTTCGCTGGCGTTCTGCGAGAGCCAGGCCATGACCTGCCGCGCGTCGAGGCCGAGCCGCGTCCCGATCCACTCGTAGACGCGGCGCAGCGGCCCGATGGCGCTGACATCAAAGCCTTCCTTGAAGTACTCCTGCAGGTAGTTGCGCAGCGAGAGGAATTGATCGACGGCCAGCCCGCTCAGGAAGAGCAGCGGGATGATGATCACGAAGACCACCAGCATGCTGGACAGGAACGCGCTCAGCGAGGGCCGCCCGATTTTCAACGCCAGCTGGCTGTGCACTGGATAGAAAGCAATCGCCAGCACCGACGACCAGGCGAGCACGTTCAGGAACGGCAGGAGAATCAGCAGGCAGAGATACGCGACGATCGCCGCCGCCGCAAGAAGGATGACCCACTGGACCGGGCGCTGCGGGCGTCTTGGAGGACTATCCGGTCCGGTGGACATGCCGTCTACATCCTACGTCACCCCGCGAGATGCGCGAGGGCCGCGGCGGCAAAGGGCGCCGCGTGGGCACCGAACACCGGACCGTGTCCACCGCCGGGAACGACCCAGAGAGACGACGCGGGGATCGACTGGAAGAGCTGAACCGCCATGTCGATTGGATACAGCGGATCGTGGTCGCCGTGCACGATGAGCGTGCGCGCCGTGATTCTGCCGAGCGATGGTGGGGTGAACGCCATGTCGTCGAAGCTCGTCGCAAACCCGCGGGTCATGGCGTAAAGCTGACGAAGCTGCGCGTCGCCGTGCACGTGCCGCGCGGCCAGCGCCTCGCGCTCGCGAACCGGCAGCGCATCGAGGGCGGCGTCCGTGAACTGTGCCATGGCCGTCCTCACCGCGGCCGGAAAGTACGGCGTGGCGCTGACCAGCACCTGGGCGCTGATGCGGTCAGGTTGGAGCGTCGCGACGTGGAGCAGCGTCTTGGCGCCCAGGCTCAGGCCAATCGCCTTGACCGCGCTGACTCCGAGCGCGTCGAGGAGCGCCAGCACGTCGAGGGCGCACTGCCGGAACGTGAACGACCCCGCCGGATTCGTCGAGCGCCCGTGGCCCCGGAGATCGGGGACGATTACGCGCCAGCCCGGCGGATCGGCCGGGAACACGAGGCGCCAGTCCTCGCCGATACCCAGCCCGCCATGCAGCAGCAGGAGCGGAACGCCCTCGCCGCGAACCTCGCAGTGCAGCTCGAAGCCGTTGATCGCCAGAGTCGCCATAGCGGGCAGCCTATCGCGCCGGGCCGGCTCGCAACAACGGCGTGTTATGATCGATCAACGACCATAGACGGAAGGCCGCGCCACATCCGCGCGGCCTTTTTTTGTTGGCGGAGCCGTGTTATGAGGAAGCCGTTGCGGAACGCCCTGGCGATTCTACTGATGACCGCAGTTGCTCCGCTGCCGCTGGCCGGGCAACGGCGGATCACCAGCCCCGACGGACATGCGGCCACGGAAATCCGCGGGCGCTATATCGGCGCGACCGATCCGATCTATGTCGACGGGAAGTGGATCGAGATCAGCTACGGGCGTCCTATCAAGCGTGGGCGCGATCTCTGGGGCTCCGGCAGCTCGTACGGACATCGGTTGAACAACGGCGCTCCCGTGTGGCGCGCCGGCGCGGATGTGTCGACCTATCTGATGAGCGATGTCCCGCTCGTGATCAATGGCAGGACGGTGCCTGCCGGCGGCCACACGCTGTTCGTCGACTTGAAGGAAGGGCACTGGACGTTCATCGTGTCGGATTGGGAGCCGCAACCGAAGTTCAACCCGGGTGACAAGACCCGGCTGTGGGGTTCGTTCGGCTACACCAGTGACAAGGACGTGGTCCGCGCGCCGATGAAGCTGACGATGCTGCCGTACTCGGTCGACCAGCTCACGTGGATCTTTCTCGACATGTCGGACGCTGGCGGGACCATCGCCCTGATGTGGGACCGGATGATGGCGGCCGTGCCGTTCACCGTCCCCTAGCGCGCGCGAGCGAGCTCGACGACCAGATCGCGCTGAAACCGCACGAAGCGATGGAGCTCGCTCTCGAGAATCCGCTCCTGATCGCTGTGCGCACCGTAGCCTTTCCCCGCATCTTCGGCGTCGATGGCCGGGCCGATGCCGTAGCACTGCACGCCCTTCGATCTCACCTGTGACATATCCGTGGCGCCGGTGCCCATCGTCGGGAGCACTACCGTGTTGTAGTGCTTCTTCACCTGCGTTTCGATGGCGGCAAAGGCCTCGGTGTTCAGCTGAGACGCGCCGGCAGGACGGTAGCGATCGCGCGCCCACCGGATTTCCACGTTTGGATCCTTGATGACCGAGCGGAGTACTTCGAGGAACTTCGACTGGTCTTCGTCCGGGTGCAGGCGCGTGTCGAGCGTCACCTTGGCTTCGGACGGGATGACGTTGTAACGAAACCCGCCGCTGATCATCGTCGGAACGAGCGACGTGTGGAGCATCGACCAGTGGCCGGGTTCGTTGACCGCCAGCCATTCGTCCGCCGGGCCCGACACCTTGGGATCGAGGCTCAGAATGTCTCGATACCAGCGCGCCCGGTCGGGCGGCGCCGTCGACGCCAGCTTGCGAAAATACGCGCCGGTGGTTTCGTTGAGCCGCAGTGGCGGCACCCAGGCGACGACACGGTCGACCGCCGTCGAGAGGTGCGCGAGCGCGTTCGATTTGAGTGGCACTGAACCGTGGCCCGACGGTCCGCGCGCAATGAGCTCGATCGGCCGTGGCTCCTTCTCGGTGGTCCCGACATTCGCCCGCACGACGACGCCGCCCTCCCGCTGCACGCCGCCACCCTCGGCGAAGCAATACTCGGCGTCGATGGCATCGAAATGCTGGTCGACCATGAACTGGGCGCCGACGTCCGGGGCGCCTTCTTCACCCGACTCAGCCATCAGGATGACATCGCGATCGAGCGCCATCGCACTGCGCTTGAGCGCGAGGACGAGCATCAATCCGGCCACCAGGTTGTCCTTGTCGTCCACGGCGCCGCGCCCGTAGATGTAGCCATCATCGCGCTGGGCGCCGAACGGCGGAAAGCGCCACATTTTGGGATCGACCGTGACGACGTCGGTGTGGCCCATGACCAGGATCGGCCGTTTGCGGCCGTTCCCCTTGACGCGCGCGACCAGCGTCGGGCGCTGCGGATCTTTCGCGAACACCTGCGACGGAACGCCTTCCTTGTCGAGCACCTGCTTCAGGTATTCGACGGCGCGAATCTCGTTGCCGGGCGGGCTGCTGGTGTCGAGCCTCAGCAGTGCCTGGAAATGCGCGAGGGTCTCGGCCTCGAAGGCCGCGGCGTCAGTCTGGGACTGCGCCGGCATCGTTGCGGACGAGCTCGCTACCAGTGCGGCCAGAACCAGCCCCAGCGAAAGGGATCGAATCGACGAGGACATACCAGGCAGGATACAGGATTCCGTGCAGAGACAACGGCGTGCTTTGCTAACATCCACAATGAGCGAGGGCCTTATGTCAGACGCCATCGATCTCCACACCGCAATCGTTCACAACAGCCCATCCGATATTGCTTCCTGGCCGGCGACGACGCTCATCGAGCGGCTCACGATGCGGCCCGGTCAGAGCAACGGACTCTCCTTCACGTTCGGCGGCAATCAGACCTGGCCCGATTACGTGCCTCCGGGATGGACCGGTCCGATTCAATACACCGTGTGGGCCGGCGTGCAGATTCGCGGTGAGTGGCACGTCGCCGGCTTCATCCAGATGTGGCGGACGCGCGCGTCGACCGGCGCGCCGATTCTGGCGCAGTGGGGCGACTGGGCCTACGACCGGAACCGATGGGGCGACATGGTCGCCTACCGGCCGCAGGCCGGCGACAGAATGATTTTCTTTTTGTCGGCTGGGAACGCGCGGAAAGGCAGCGCCGGCCCAGAGCCGGACGTGACCTCGGTGCGTGAACGATCCAACGTCGTGATGGTGACGTTGCCAGCGGGCGATGACGGCACGTTCGTGTTTGCGCCTGGTGTGACGACGACCGTCACGCAGCTGCAGGTGACGACAACGCCGGCGGCCGAGCTCGACGCCGTGCTCGCCGAAATCCACAAGCTGGATGCGAAGATCGAAATGCTGACCGTTGCGGTCAACGCGCTTCGCTCGAACGTAGCGTAGCGCCCACGGCCTAAAGCGGATTGAGCGATTCCATCTCGGCGATCTCGTCGGGAGTGATCTCCGCCAGTCGTCGTACGAAGCGCACCAGCTGCCACACCAGCGTCTCACCCTGGGGATCCGCGGTGCCGGTTCCAAACGCCGGCATGCCGGTGAAGCGGACCCCGTTCTCGATGATGTAGAAGATCTCGCCGTCGGTCAGATCTTGGGTGGCGGCGCGCATGTCCGGGGCCTTCGGGAAGAATCCGCGGCCGTACGCCGTCCCTTTTCCGCTCCCATCGTTGCCGTGACAGAGCGCGCAGTAGCGGGCGAAGTGCTTCATGCCCGCTGCGACCGCTTCGCTCGAAGCCGGAACCGGGTTCGGCATCGTCCTGATCTCGAGCGGAACGGCCTGAGCTCGAATGAACCGGGCCACGCGGGTTTCGAGCGCACCGGGATCGGGCTGTGATCGCAGGCCGGTCACGCGGACGTAGGCCAGCCCGGCAGCCGAGGCGGCTCCCGCCAGCAACAAGCCCGAAACAAAGAGCGCCGGGACGATTCGCATGATCACCTGCCTTTGCTGAGCCCCTGCATATAATGGTCAGTCTTTCGGCGGAGGTATGGCATGACGGGCGCCCTCGCCGCGAGGCCGAGGCTGGCCACGCTGATGCTGCTCGCCGGGATCATCGTTCTCGGTGACAGTCGTGCGGCGGCATCCGAGATATTCACCGACGCGCCCGTGCCTGGCGGCGCGATCGCGCTCGCACGCCTGGCCGATCTCCCCGCCCTGCCCGAGCGCGGCCGCCTGCTCATCGAGCTCACCCGTCTCCTCTACGACTCCGAAGGCCCGAAGAACGCCCAGATCGACCCGCGCCTGGCGCGTCTCGCGGCCCACTTCAACAGCGTGCGCGCGACAACCTTGCCCCGCAGGTCAGCTAACCCGGCCTCGCCCGATGATACGGTGCCGGTGCCGCTCACGCCAGCCATCTGGAGCGCGGCGATCCTTCGTCGCCCGATTTCGGCAGAAACGTTGTTCCCGACGGTGCTGCTCGACCGCCGTGCTGCGCTCCTCGCACACGGCTTGTTCGCGCTGGACGACGAAACGCTGACGTTTCTCGCCGCTCGTCCGCAACTCCTGCACCGCCTGTACGAACACGCCGGCGCGTTCAGCATCTTCGGCGAGTCGCTGCGAATCGAGGCCGGCCGCGTGGCGGTGCCTGGCGATGTTGGCGCTGACGACCTGTGGACTGCGGTCGTCGGCGAATCACCGGCCGATCCTGACCGGTTCGTTCATCAGCTCTTCAGCCGTCATGAAGGCCGCGTCGCGTATCTCTTCCATGCGCTCTCGCGCATGGATCGTGCGCGCGTGGCCTTCGCCTTGGGGCTGTGGTTGGACGACGCGGAGAGGCGCCGCGATCGGTTCAAGGCGCTGGTCGATACGCTCAGTGCCTATCCCGGCCTGGAGGTCGAGATCCGGCCCTTCTCCCGGCCGACCGAGGACGTCGTCCTCCTGATCGCGCGGCTCCAGGTGGCAGCAGATGGCCAGCCGACGTTTCCGCCATGGCGCCGGTTCTGGCAGCGGATCTTCGAGAGCATCGACGTACCGGGCGACCGCGCGCGCCTGGCGAAGGACATCAAGGAAGACGGCGTCGTCGATGCCGCCTGGCTCTCCGAGGCTCTCACCAAAGCCGATTTCCGGTTCAGGGCCGAGCGGCTCGATCAGATCGCCTTCGCCCAGCGCGTGTTCAGCGCGATCGCAGACGACCAGCTCGAGGACGCCATTGCCTCGCTCCGGGCGTTCCCCGCGGCTCGCATGTTGATGCTGACGCTGGAGCATGTCGGCGTTCGCGCGCCGGCGATGTACGCGGCCGCCGCGCGAAGGGCTCGCGAGTTGTCGAGTCTCGACGCCGACCGCGGCTTCGTCGCGCTCACGCAGTTTCAGGCCGCGATTGTCGTCGTCGATCGCCTGGTGAGCGTGGACTCGATCGATTCGCGCACCGCGGACACCTTGATCAGCCGCCTTGTCGCCCTGCCGTTGATCGATGGGCGGTATGACGGAGCGGTCGCCAGGTGGATGCGCGATGATCTGCGGGCTGCCGTTCGCGCCAGCGCAGATGACGTCGACGGCTGGCTCGTTCAATCGATCGCCGGACCGGCGCCGGCCGGCGCCAGCCGTCCTGTCGTCTGGGAAGATGAGGCGTATCGCATCGACCTCGCCGCACCCGAGCGGCGGCGGCTGAAGCGAGCGCTGCACAGCGCCGACGTCACGCCGCTGTCACAGGCAATAGCCATGGCCGATGCCATGGATGCGTTGACATCGCGCCGCGCCAGCCTTGCCGACGTGCGATCGACCGCCGATCGACTGAGCGCCGCCGCTACGGAAACCTCTGGTGCTGACACGCGCCTCGGCGGATCGGGCTGGCTCCCGCCTGGAGTCACCGCGGGCCGAGATCAACGCGAGACACTGCATCACGTCGTGAAGGAACTCGGACGGCTGCGCAGCGCACGAGACCTCACGGCCGCGGCGCAGGCCGCACAGCCCCTGGGGGCGGTCATCGATGCGCGCCTGGCCGATGGCCTGCGCGCCCTCGTCTATGCCATGAGCGATGGCGACGATGACAGTCACAGTCTGCGACTTGCCGCCGTGAGCGGACGCCACGACTTCGGGTTCGAAGCGTCGCGCGCTGACGTCAGAGTGCGGACCGCGTGGGCCGAGCCGGTGGAGTCGGTCGCGGCCGGTGTGCCCTGGCACGTCACCGGATCGCTGCTCGGCCTGGACCTCGGCCTGTCGCTTCAGACGCTTCGAACGCTCACCGTGAACGCGGCGCCGACGGTGCCGATGCTCAGTTCGAACGAGGCCCGCAGTTTCGCGCGGACCGTCGCGCTGCTCAATCCCCGCGAGCTGCGCGATTCAGACCTCGACGTCCTGCTCGACGGCATCCGGCGCGGACGCGAACGCCTTGCGACCTCGACGAACCAGGCCGACCTCTCGAGAGCCCTCGTCGCGGTGGGTGTCGACGGCTGGCGCCGTCGGCTGGTGCAGCAGAGTTTTGCCGGCGGAACCGCGCGAGCGGCCTCGTATCTCTCGATGACGGAGCTGCTCGCACTGGGGCAACCCGATGCGGCGCCCCCGCTTCCCGACACATGGGGGGTCTCGAGCGGCGACTTCGATGGATGCTCCTGCACGCGGCTTCCGATGCGGCCGCTCTGGACCATCGTTATCGGCCGCGCCAAAACCGGCATTCTCGCGACACAGGTCGCCGATTTGAACCTGGCTGTCGCCGAGCGCCTGCGTGAGCTCGGACTGCCGGCCGCGCTGCTGAAGGGCGTGCTCGCAGTGGCGCTCCGCGATTTTCTCGATCGCGTCAACCCTCTGAACCCGTACGACTGGATGACCCTCGTTCAGGAGGCGCAACAGATCACGCC
>JBKPSC010000453.1:0-6584 GCA_046734915.1 Acidobacteriota bacterium
CCGGTCGGGGTCAGGGTCCGATCGATGGCGTCGCTGAGCGAGCCGAAATGGTCCAGGCCGACATGCTCGAGCATCCCGACGGACACGAACACGTCGTACCGACCAGACACATTGCGGTAATCGTCCTCGATGAACTCGACCGAGCCAGTCAGACCTTCAGCACGAGCGCGATCGTGTGCGTAGGCGATCTGTTCCCTGGAGATATTGAACGCCCGGACAGTGACGCCGTAGTGCCTGGCCATGTGGAGGGCCAGCGCACCCCAGCCGCATCCGGCTTCAACGACGCGCTCCCCTGGCTGCAGCCTGAGCTTGCGACAGACCAGGTCCATCTTTGCTGTCTGCGCGTCCTCGAGCGAGCAATCCTGGCTTGGAAAATACCCGCACGTATAGATCAACTGTCGATCGAGCCACAGGCGGTAGAAGTCGTTGCCCAGATCGTAGTGATGGTGCACATTGGCACGCGAGGCATCGGTCGTGTTCGGCCGCTGGCCGCGCCGCGAGAAAGCCTTCGAACTCGCGGGGCGGCGGTAGATAGCCTCGAGGAGCCCGATGAGATCGCCGGTGATCTCGACGGCGCCAAACATGTAGGTTTCGCCGAAATACAGGTCCGCGTCATAGACCCACGACAGCAGGGCGCGTCGATTCCGGAAGGTAATGCTGGCTATTGGGGGTTCTGCCGGCCGAAGCGTGAAGCCGTCCCAGAGCGAGAACTGAATCAGGGCGTCCGGAACGGTGGCCTGAATGCGGCGAAGCGCCCAGCGATCGAAAGCTATCGCGGCCGAGGACACGGCCGTGTCGGAAAAGGACTGCGAACCTGTGGCTACCGTGGCACCCACAATTCCCCTCCCTACCTGCCGATATTTTAGCGTTCGCCCTGCGCACCCATGCAATGCACCCCCGTCAGTTGTCGAACCTTTTATGGACTTCAGGCTTCGGATTCAGGCCTGGAGCTTTGGGCTTCGTGCCTCCGGCCACCTAAGACGTAAGACCTGAGACTTAAGGCTTAGGGCCCTTTGGGTCCGACTCCGTCTACAATTCACTCATGAGCTGCAAATGGATCGGCGTCATCGTCGTCTTCGGCGTCGTCGGTGCGCTTGTGCAGCCGCAGACACCCGCCGCCGCCTCGAACGACAAGCCCACCTTCGTGGATGATGTGGCGCCCATCGTCTTCAACAATTGCACGACGTGCCACCGCCCGGGTGAGGCCGCCCCGTTCTCGCTCACCAATTATCAGGAGACCAGATCCCGCGGTCGGCTGATCGCCTCGATGACGGGCAGCGGGAAGATGCCGCCGTGGAAAGCTGCGCCGAGCGACTACGCGTTCAAGAACGAGAGACATCTGACCGAGGACCAGAAGGCGATCCTCCAGCGCTGGGTCGCGAACGGCATGCCGGAAGGCGATCGGCAGAAGACCCCGCCGCTTCAGACGTTCACCGCCGGATGGCAGCTTGGCGCGCCGGATCTGGTGGTGACGATGTCCGAGCCGTTCAATGTTCCTGCCGACGGTCCGGACATCTATCGCAATTTCGTCGTGCCGTTGAATCTCACCGAAGATCGGTGGGTGCGCGCCGTCGACTTTCGTCCGTCCGCGCGCACCGTCGTCCATCACAGTCTGTTCTTTCTCGACACCACGGGCGGCGCTCGAGTGCGCGACGCCGAGGATGCGCTTCCAGGCTTCGACGGATCCATGGGTCTCGGCGGCCGCGGTTTTCTGCAAGGCGGCGGACGGGGCGCGCGTGCGGCCGGCGCCGGAGCACCGCAAGGCGTTGGCACAGATGCCGGAGTCCTCGATCGGCTCGCCAGCGGACTGGGTGGCTGGGCGCTGGGCGGTCGGGCGCGTGAGCTGCCGGAGGGGCTGGCGTTGTTCGTTCCGAAAGGCGCCGACCTGATCTTGTCGACGCACTTCCATCCATCCGGCAAACTGGAGCACGAAGCGTCCACCGTTGGCATCTACTTCGCCGAGAAGCCGCCGGTTCATCCGTTCTCGGCGCTTCAGCTGCCGCCGGTATTCGGCGCACTCGAGGGGCTCGACATCGCGCCGGGCGACACGCAGTACACGCTGCACGACTCATTCGTTCTCCCGGTCGATGTGAAAGCGTTCGCGGCGGGGGCCCACGCGCACTACCTCGCCAAGGACATGAAGCTGACCGCGACGTTGCCATCCGGTGAGACGCGGACCTTGCTGTGGATCAGCGACTGGGACTTCTCGTGGCAGGACACCTACGCTTTCAAGGACTACGTGGCCGTGCCGAAGGGCACTCGCCTCGAGGTCACGATTCGCTACGACAACTCCGCCGACAATCCGCGTAATCCGAGCCAGCCGCCCAAACGCGTCCTCTGGGGCGAAGAGTCGTTCGACGAGATGGGCGCGATGGGCATTCAGGTGATTGCCGCCGACGATGCCGAGTTGCCGGCTCTGCGGGCGGCGTATGCGGCGCACGTGCGAGAGGCGGCGCAGACGCGTCCGGGCCTCCGGCAGCTGATTCAGCGCCGGATGTTCTCCGGTACGCGTCCGGCGGAACGTCCCTGAAACAAATCCGACTGGGCGGCGCTCAACCGACGACCGAGGTTTGGCCGGCGGACAAGTACGCGAGCGCCGCCGTCTCGTCGTCGAACACTTCGAACACGGTCAGCAGCTTGGCGATTGCCATCACCTCGGACACGCGCTTGGTGACGCGCACCAGGGCGACGCGTCCGCCGGCCTTCGTCACCGTCGTGTGGGTGTTGACGAGCGTGCCGAGGCCGGCGCTGTCCAGGTGAGCGAGCCGGGGGATGATGCCGATCGCCTTGTGCCCCTCGAACACGAGACTGTTCACCCGGTCGCGAAGGCGGGCGTCGTTCTCGGCTGTGAGGTCGCCTGCCAGGTCGAGCATGACCACGGGCCCGATCTCCCGTCGTTCGATGGTCATGATCTCTCCTCCTTCGACAAGTCGTCGCCTGAAACAGGGCCGGCCTACTTGTGCGCCGATCGATTGTGGAAGTGATTATCGTCGAATCTTCGCGAACGGCTCGACCGACAGAACGGGCTGAAGGGGGCTACCGCTCGGTGACCTGCATGTTCTCGCGAACCGTCAGCGTCGGCCAGCTGGTCTTGTTCCCGTCGATGGGTCTGGCGGTGATGGTGAACGCGTCACCGCCCGAGACCTGAGCGCTGAAGATGTAGCCGCGCTGCGTGCTGCCGCCGGGCAACAGGCCTTCCTGCGCCAGCTGGTCGATCGTGGCGTACGAGCTGTGCGCGATCAGATACTGCCGCTCGGCCTGGCCCATGGCGAGGAGCGTCTGTCGGATGCTGACGACGTCGATCTGCTCGAGCGGCGGTGCCTGCGTCGGCGCGCTCGTGACCGATTTTTGAAACCCGAAGTAGCCGCCGCCGAGGGCCAGCACCATTCCAACGATCACGCCTGCGCTTCGCATCGCTTCCTCCCGCTCACCGATCGCATCGACCTGAAGGGCGATCGCCTGCAGTAGCCGCGCGTCAGGTGCACAGCCTTACGCACGACGACGCGGAGCGCGCATCGGGGCGCCCGAGGCGGGCTAGAGTTCGATGGTGAGGCGGGAGCCGAGCTGTTCGAGCATCTGCGAATCGCCGGTGGCAAGTCGCCAGCCTCGCATCATCGCGTGCGCGACGATCAGCCGATCGAACGGGTCGCGCGTCCATCCGACGTCGGTTGCCTCGTCGAACCACGACGCCGACGGCAGGTCGTCGACCAGCCAGGCACCAGCACTCAGCAGGTCGGCGACCGCCACGCGCGACTTCAGCTCGATGCGGCCGATTTCAACCAGCAGCTGCAACTCGAGGACCGTTGCTGGAGACACGTAGCGCCGGCCCTTCAGGCGAGCCAGCGGCCGGCTGCGCGGATGCCCCAACAGCGACCAGATGACGGCATTCGTGTCGAGCAGGGTCACCGCTTCCGCCGCGCGCCGAAGACCGGCGCCCCGTCGTTCCAGGTCCACGTCCAGTCACCGCTCAACACCGCATCGTCGGCCGATACAATCAGCTTCTTCGGCCGCTGGCGACGTGCTACCGGCCTGGCCGCGGAAATCGTGTACTCGACACCACGGCGTTCGATGACCACCGGCTTTCCAGCCTCGGCTTCATCGAGCAGATTGGCCAACCGCTCTCGCGCCACCGACACCGGGTATCTTTTCATATGTACATTGTACAGCGGTCGGTCCAGCAGCCGTGCTGGTTTCTAAGGCGGTGCACCAAAGCTGTGCAAATGCCTCCAGACCTCGGCGACAGCCGCCGAGGCCGCACGTCGCGCCGCCCAATGGGCTTCGAGCCCATCTTCGCTTGAGGCGTTACAATGGGACGGTGGGTCGCGCGAGACTCACGGAGCGTCTCACCAAAAGGGGGGCGACACGGTTTCGACGGGGGTAAAGACTCGCGGGATGCATGCCGAGCTCCATTGACTCGTTAATCCGATGGAACATCCGTTAACTGCGGATAATCAGTACGCTCTCGCAGCCTAATCCGCTGTGAGCGTCTGCCCCGACCTCGCCTGGTGGTTGGGGGTCAGATGTCATTAAACAGGCTGGCGACCGAACGGCGGCTCGGCGTTCGGTGGCGAGATGTTTCCGAGTCTGGTGCCCGGCGGTTTTTCGCCGCTTCCTCACGCCGGGCATGAGAATTCAGAAGCGGACACGCATGTAGAGTCCCTCGAGGACGTGCCTTCGGACGCGGGTTCGACTCCCGCCGCCTCCACCAATTTTCTTAGGGAATTTGAGGATTAGGCCTCATTTTCCCGCCGCCTCGACTATTTCTCCACTCGCTAACCGCTGTTCGCTCGACCTCGCCTCCAAAAGTGCGATCGCACCTTCGATCGCGGCCGGGCTCAGGTGCATGTACCGCTGCGTCGTCGCCAAATCCTGATGGCCGGCCAACTCCTGGATGGCTCGCGCCGGCGCCCCACGCATCGCCAGATGCGAACAAAACGTGTGACGAAGGATGTGTACGCCGGACTTCACATTTGCGCGTCGTGCCGCGCGCCGCAGCATGACCTGAACGATCTTCTGCGTGAGCGATTTTCCCTCGGGGTTACATAGCACCCGCGGTCCGCGGAGGTGTCGCCCATCGCGAAGCGCATCGGTCAACCGTTTCGTCGTCGGCACGTACCTTAATCGGCCACCCTTGGGCATCGTCACGTGGCCTTTCCACTCCGACCGTGCCACGCACAGCTGCCGTTTGGTCAGGTCGATATCCGTCCACTCCAACGCCATGATCTCGCCGCACCGCAACCCAGCCTCGCCTCCAAGCAACACAGCCAGGTGCGTGGATCGATCACTTTGCGAGATCGCCACGAGCCGTTCGAACTCCTCGAAGTCGTAAAAGCTCGAGGCACTCTTTGGCGTTCGCAGCAGCTTGATCGAGCACCCGACTCGATCGATGACTCCCCAGTCGACTGCTGTCTTCAAGAGCACGCTCAGGGTCGTCAGGACGTTGTTGACGGTCTTCGGTGACCGCGCCGCCAGTTTTGCTTTCAGTTGCTGGACGTCCTCGGTCCGAATTGCGTCCAACGTCCTGTCGCCGAACGCAGGAACGAGATGCACATCGAGAATCGTTCGTTTGGAAGCGATCCCGCTCGGTTTCAACCGATTCGCTTTCGCGTATCGCTCGAGAAATCGCGAAGCGAACTCTTTCAGCGTCGTTTTCTGGGTCACCTCCTCTTTGACGATCGGCTTCGGCTTCCCGTGGGTCAAAAGCACGCGCTCTCGGGCGTCGGCCCAGCGCTGTGCGGCCGACTTGCTGTCGGTTGGTGCTTTCTTCCGCTCTCGGATCACCGAACCGTCCGGAAGCACGACACGAATGTCCGCTTCCCAACCACCGTTGATGTACGGTCGGATTGTGATGCTCATCGCTGTTCACTCCAGCGATGACGCGCGCTTCTGGTCCAGCCAGTGTAGCAGGTCATCGGCGCGCAGAAACACGCGGCGCCGAATGCGAATCACGCCTGGCAACTGCCGGCGCTCGATCATCGCGTAGATCGCGCGCCTGGTTGTGCGCAGGAACGCCGCGGCTTCATCGACGGTCAGCAACACAGGAAGATCGTTGCGCGTGGGACGGGACAGCCAGCCCGCGTCGCCGGAGTTCCCTAGCGCGTTGTCTGCCGAGAATTGCACCACCCACCTCCATGCATTCGCGATTCATGGCGACGGATCTTCGGAGCGACCTGAGGCCGCCGCGAAAAGCCGGATCGAGCGCATGATTCGCGGACGCTCAGTCGCGCGAATGGGCAACTAGGAACTGTGTATCGAGAGAAGAGAAAGAACTGTGACTGGAAGTCGCCAGTTCGTCTCGCTCCGCACCGGACGATGCGGAGGGTGCCGCGGTGGACGCGGCCATGAAGAACACTCGAACGATAGCGCCGGCGATTCTTCGCGTCAAGAGGTCACGAAAGGCTGGCGATAAATGCCAGCAACGAGGTGTGCGGCCGACGCGGTCAAGGCCGTCAGCCGAGCACAGCGCGGGCGAAGCAACGCGAAGCGCCTTGAGCGCGTCGGTCGCAGACTTCACAATCCCCGTCGGCGGCCGACCAAGAAGCCGAAGCGAAAATTTGTAGGAACCGAACTGACAGAGACAGCGT
>JBKPSC010000454.1:0-14888 GCA_046734915.1 Acidobacteriota bacterium
CTGATCGGCGATCTTGTACATGACGACGAACGCGAGAATTTCGAGCGCTCGTGGCCGCGAGAGCATTTCGAGACACGGCAACCATACGGCGTCACGCAGCGACCGCGGCGGCACAGCGGCGACCCTCGGCTCTGGCGCCCACCACGTGACGATCAGCATCGGAACGTAGACCAGGGCGAGGAAGAGGTTCACGATCGGCCAGCCGACGCGGGCCGCCATCGTGATGGCAAGACCTCCTGCGAGCGCCATGGCGGCACGGTAGAAGGCAACTTGGACGCCGACGACAGCGCCCTGTTCGTCCTTCTCGAGGACTTCCACCATGTAGGCGTTGTACGCGATGTCCTGGGAAGCTGACGCCAGCCCGGTCGCCAGGGCGATCGCGGCGACGACCCAGATTGCCTCGGGCCGGTGACCCACGCCGGCAAGCAGCAATCCGAGACCGAGCAGCGCGATCTGCGTGATCGCCATCCAGCCGCGGCGCCGACCCCAGAACGGCGGCACGAAGCGGTCCATGAGCGGGGACCAGAGGACCTTGAACGCCCAAGGCGCCTGCGCCAGCGAGAAAAGGCCGACGACGCGGATGTCGACGCCGATATCGCGCATCCAGTCGGGAATGGCAAACCAGACGAGACCCAGCGGCAGACCTGAGGCGAACGACAGTAAAGAAACTGCTGCCGTTCGGCGCGAGCGCAGAGCGCGGACCAGGTTGCCGAACATCCCCGTGGCGCGTTGTTGATCTTTCAAGGACGACTCGATTATAGCGAGCCAGTGACGTTATGCTTCAGCTCGTCGGCACGCCCATGAACCGCTGCACACGGAACGGCGTCCTGGTTCTCAGTCTGGCGCTCGCGGCTGGCGTCTTCGTACGTGCTCTAGCACAGTCTTCGGCGCCAGAGCTCATCCTCTACAACGGCCACATCGTTACGGTGAACGACGCCTTCACGATCGCCGAGGCGGTGGCCGTCTCGCGAGGCCGTTTCGTCGCCGTCGGCACCAACGCCGAGGTCAGGCGCCTGGTTGACAGCGCGACGCGTCAGATCGATCTCGGCGGTCGGATGGTGCTGCCGGGGCTTGCCGACAATCACCTCCACGACGCCGGCGGCGGCCCGGGTGTGGATCTCTCGGCCGCCCGATCGATCGATGACGTCCTGAAGAGCGTGTCGGCGCGGGCCGAGAAGACCGCGTCCGGCGAGGTCATCGTCTCGAACAGCGACTGGCACGAGGCGCAGCTCAAAGAGCAGCGCCTGCCGCTCAGAGGCGACCTCGACCGCGCGGCGCCGCGCCATCCCGTGGTGCTGGTACGAGGCGGACACGAGTACATCCTCAACTCGCGGGCGCTCGAGAAGTGGGGCATCACGAAGTCGACGCCGGAGCCGACCGGCGGACGCATCACACGGGATTCGAACGGCGAGTTGAACGGCGAGCTGGTCGACCGAGCCAGGAATCTCGTCACGCTGCCGCCGCCGTCGCCGCCCACCCTCGATCAGCGTGTCGCCGCCGAGGTCGCGCAGCACGAGAAGCTGCTCGCGGCCGGCCTGACCAGCATTCGGATCCCAGGCACGTCAATCGAGCAGTACCGCACGCTCCAGGAAGTGCAACGGCGCGGCCTGCTGAAAATGCGCGTCAACCTCCTGCTGCGGCCCGATCGCGAACTGGACGCTGGGGGCGTGCGCGCGTGGCTCGAGAAATCGGGCGTCAAACCGGACGAAGGCGACGAATGGCTTCGCATCGGCGGAATCAAGCTCGGACTCGATGGCGGGTTCGAAGGCGGGCTGATGCGCGAGCCGTATGTCGAGCCCTGGGGCGAGCGCCGGAGCTTCCATGGCCTGCAGACCATGCCCGCCGATCGATACACGGCCATCACGAGAGAGGTGAACCGGCTCGGCTGGCGGGTGGCGACGCACGCCGTCGGCGATGCGGCCATCGATCTGGTGCTCGCCGGCTATGAAGCCGCCAACGCCGACAAGTCGATCGTCGGCCGTCGGTGGTCGATCGAGCACGGATTCATTCCACAGCCCGATCAGCTGCCGCGGATGCAGAAGCTCGGGCTCGAGCTATCCGTTCAGGATCACCTGTACCTCGCCGGTCCGAGCCTGGTGAAGTACTGGGGTCAGAAGCGTGCGTTCTGGACGACGCCGGTCAAGTACTACCTCGACGCCGGGCTGCCGACCTCGGCCGGGACCGATTCGCCGGTCGTGCCGTTCAATCCGTTCTGGGTCATCTATCATTTCGTCAGCCGCGATACGATCACGGGAGGCGTAATGGGAGCGGATCAGCGCGTGCCACGGCGCGACGCCATCCGGATGAGCACCATCGCAAACGCGCACCTCACATTCGAGGAGCGCGACAAGGGATCGATCGAGGTTGGAAAGCTCGCGGATCTCATCGTCGTGGATCGCGACATCCTGTCGGGTCCCGAGAAAGACATCGAGAATGCCCGGGCCGTCATCACCATCGTCGGCGGCCGGATCATGCATCAGTAAGGAGCTTCGTCGTGTGTCGAAATATCAAGACGCTCGCCAACTTCGAACCGCCAGCGACGAGCGACGAGATTCGGGCGTCGGCGCTGCAGTTCGTGCGGAAGCTGAGCGGCACGAACAAACCGTCGCGCGCCAACGAAGAGGCCTTCAATCGGGCCATCGTAGAAGTGACGGAGGCGGCGGAACGCCTCATCCGGTCGCTGACGACCAGCGCGGCGCCGCGCAATCGCGAAGAGGAAGCGCGGAAAGCGCGAGAGCGCGCGCAGGTGCGGTTCGCCTAAGCGATCATGGCAATGCAGAAGTCAGAAGGCAGAGTGCAGAATTTCATTCTGACTTCAGAACTCTGCATTCTGCACTTTCACTGGCTGCCTCTGGCTTGCGCCTCGCTCTTCTGGCAGCCGCTCCAATGGCAGCACAGGACAAGCCCAATTTTTCGGGTGAGTGGGTCTTGGTCAGCAGGAGTGATGCTGCGCTGAATGTGACTGAGGAAATGACCCTCAGTGAGGCGGTCGGGCCGATGTTACGGAGTTGGGTGGGCCCTTGGCGCGGGTTCTCAAGATTGAACGACGCTCGAATGGTACCGTCCAATCGGAAAGCCATACGATTGGCATCAGTGGAGGCATGGTTGGCGGAATGGCCTTCAGTCCGGGCACGCGGTCCGAGAACCATTACTCCGCCCACTGGGATGGCAAGGCGCTCGTGATCGAGCGCGGTTTTTCAGCGGGACCGGACTACTTCTCAGAGCACAAAGAGGTCTGGTCGCTCGATCCTCAAGGGAACCTGTCGCTGACTGTCACGGACCGGTCGTCGGATGCCGAGTCGAAGACGACCAATCTCGTCTATCGACGCCGGTAACGCGATCATGAGAATGCAGAAGTCAGAATTCAGAGTGCAGAATTGTTGTTCCGAAATTCTGAATTCTGAACTCTGCAATCTGCGTTTTCACCTCTGCAACTCATCGATCAAATAGTCGACCACTCGTACGAAGGGATCGAATCCGAAGGCCGCGGCGACCGAGGGCCGGAGGTTCGAGTTGGCGTTGATGTCGTAGAAGACGCGACGACCATCGAGGGTGTCGAGGTACTCGATGCCGCCGACGTCGAGGCGCGCCGCCCCGGCGATGCGTCGAGCCGTCGCGACCGCCTCCCGCGGCACGTCGGCAAACGGAAAGAACTCGACCGGCGGCGCGGCAGCCAGTTCGACTGGGACCTCGCAGACGCCTTCGCCCTCGTCCGGATTGCACACGGGCGAGGGGCACAGGTTGAAGCGTCCGTGCGTCTTCACGCGCATCGCATAAAGCAGCTCGCCGCCGAGGAACTCGAGCCGCACGATGCCCTGCTCGGCGTCGTGGGGCAGATATTCCTGCAGGAGAAACAGGTTGTCGGGCAGCCACACGTCCGGATCGTTCCGGAAAATCGCTGCAACCTGATCCAGGGAGTCGACGACCTGGATGCGCGCGCCGCTTCCGCCCTGATCCGGTTTGAGCAGCGCCGGCCAGGTAATCCGGTCCGCGTACTGACCGAGCGCGCTCACATCGTTGAACGTGATTGATGCCGGTGTGTCGATACCCAGCGTTCGCAGCAATGTCGCCTGAGCGCTCTTGCTCAGTTCGAGAGCAAAGACATCCGCGCCGTTGAGGACACGTGCGCCGAGGCGCTCGAGGGTCCGCATGTAGGCCAGCGCGAGCGGGACGGCCCGCGTGTTGCCGCGCACGTAGGCGCTGGGGCTCGCCTGATTGAAGTACAACCGGGCGGACGGATGATCGAGGTTGCTGAACGCCGCCCGGGTCAAATCGAAGGCCTCGAACGACACGCCGCGCCGGTCGAGCGCCGCAAACAGGGGCTTCTGCCATTCCGGGTGCTCGTGGAGCACGACGAGATCGGTCATTCGGCAATGCTAGCTGGCTTCAGGCTTCGGGCTCCAGGCTTCGGCCAAACCGAAATGCCCGGCCTCCCGAGCGGCGAGCGGGGAGATAATGGCGGGTCAGATCGGCTCAGGGCTCAAGGCTCAGGGCTCATGCGGAGCTCGGCCACCAGTCTGAAGCCGTCCTTTGAGGTTTTATGGCCGACAAACTCGTCGGGACGAATTACACGACGCCGGACCTGGTCGCCAAGGTGACGGGCCGGGCGAAGTACGCCGAAGACTATCGCGCCGACGGCATGCTCTTCTGCAAGCTGCTGCTCAGCCCGATGCCGCACGCTCGCGTCACGAGCATCAATACGAACGCCGCCCTGTCCATGTCTGGTGTGAAGGCGATTCTCACCGCCGACGATCTCCCCGAGAACCGCACCGGTGGTGAGCGCGCGCTGACGATGGAGCCGTTGTACGAAGGCGAGCCGATAGTGGCCGTCGCCGCAGTCGACGAGCTGACGGCGGCCGAGGCCATCGAGCGGATCGAGATTACCTTCGAACAGCTGCCGTTCGTCATCGATCCGCTTCTGAGCCTCAGACCCGACGGCCCCAGCGCCCGGCTCGAAGGCAACGTGTGGTACCCGCCCCCGGCCGGGGCACCTGCGGGCGGCGCGCCGCCTCGACCCGAGATCAGGACGCTCAAGTGGACCGAGGAGGACTTCGCCAACGCCGCCGAGGGTCAGATGCCACAGGGCGAAGCCGCCGAGCAATGGCAATATGGTGACCTCGATGGCGCATTTTCCAAAGCGGATCTCGTGCTCGACGAGAGCTTCGTGGTGCCGTCTACCGGTCATCAACCGATGGAAACCCGCAGCGCGATGGCCTATTGGCGCAACGGCAAGCTGTTCCTCCACGGGTCCACGCAGAGCGTGACACGCACGGTCGATCTCATCGCCGGCTGGGTCGGCATCGATCCGGCCGACGTGGTCCTGATCAGCGCGTATTGCGGCGGCGGGTTCGGCAGCAAGGGTGCCGGAGCGATCTCGATGTCGATCCCGGCGCTGCTCTCGAAGAAAGCCAATGCGCCGGTGATGATGCGCATCAGCCGCGAGGAAGAGCACTACATCGGGCGAGCCCGGACCGGAGTCATCGGCCGCGCCCGCGCCGCCTTCCGCAAGGACGGACGGATGCTCGGCCTCGACCTGTACGTCATCGCCGACAACGGTCCGTACGGACCGATGGGCGATCACCGCTCGGCGGCCAACGCGGCCTCGCTCATCTACCAGCCAGAAGCCATGCGGTTCCGCGGCATGCCGGTCATCACCAACACGCCGCCGCGGACGCAGCAGCGATCACCGGGACCCATGCAAGCCAACGGCATCGTCGAGCCGCTGCTGTCGAAAGCGGCGAAAACGCTCGGGCTGGATCAGGTGGCCATCCGGCGGCTCAACGCCCCGGCCGGAAAGGCGCCGTACGGTGGACCGGCCGCCGACGGCAAGCGGCGCTATGTCACGAGCGCCTTTGTCAAAGAAGCGCTCGATCGCGGCGTCGAGCTGTTCGACTGGAACGCGCGCAAGGCGCGCAGCGGCCAGCGCGTCGGCAGCAAGGTGCGCGGCGTCGGCGTCGCCGTCGGGCCACATGGCGCCGGCTCGATCGGCTACGACGGCCTGATGATCCTTCGTTCTGACGGCCGGCTGTACATTCATACAGGCATCGGCAACCTCGGCACGCATTCGGTGATCGACATCGGGCGCGTGGCCGCCGACGTCCTGGCGATGCCGTGGGACAAGGTCGAGATTGTCTGGGGCGACACCTCGAAAGGCGTGCCGTGGACCTGCATGTCCGTCGGCAGTCAGACCACGCACGCGATGTCGAGGGCCAATCATGCGGGCGCGTCGGACATGAAGCGGAAGCTGCAGGAGATTGCCGCTCACGATCTCGGCGGATCACCGGACGACTACGACCTCGGCAATCAACGAGTGTTTCGCAAAGGCAGTCCGTCGCGCGGCCTGACGTATGCCGAGGCCGCCGCACGGGCGGTGGCGCTGGGCGGCCGCTTCGACGGCCACGAGCTGCCCGGCGACATTCACGCGTTCACCAAACGCGCCGCGGGTCCGCTGGCGGGACTGGGTCTCATGGGCGTCGCCAAAGACAACTATCCGCGCGACGGCGACACCTACTCGTTCGTCGTCGGCTTCGCCGAAGTCGAAGTCGACGTCGAAACCGGAACGACCACCATCGTCGACTACCTGGGGGTCGCCGATGTCGGCACGGTCGTCAACCCGCGCAGCCTCGGCGGACAGATTCTGGGCGGCAGCATCCTCGGCCTCGGACACGGGTACGGGCAGAAGTGGCTCTACGACCAGCACTACGGCGTGCCGCTGGCGAAGCGGTTCTACCAGAACAAGCCGATGACCATGCTGGACGTGCCGGCGAACGGTTTGAAAACGTCGGCGCTGAACATTCCAGATCCCGAGACCCCCGTCGGCGCCCGCGGCGTGGGTGAGCCACCGGTTGGCGCCGGCTTCGGCGCCATTCTGAACGCCATTGCCGATGCCGTCGGGCACGACGTCTTCAGGCGCGCGCCAGTGACGGCCGACATCATCCTGACCTCGCTCGAGTCAGGCCGTCGCATGCACGAGCCACTGACAGTTCACGTGTGATGGACGCGAGCGCCGCGCGACGGCAGAGCTGACGGGTGAAGGCGCTCGCCGTGACGGCGCTCGTCGTTTCGCTCGCTTCGCCCGGCGCAGCGCTGGCGCAGGGGACGCCTGCTCACGGGGGCGGGCGCGTGACCGCTCGACGTCTTCCGCAGAACCCCCTGATCACCGTACGGTCGTCGCCCTCGCTCGGCGGCAACGTCAACGGCGCCACGGTCATTCGGGTTCCGGATTGGATCGAGCATCCGCTCGGCCGGTACTACATGTACTTTGCCAATCACATGGGCGACTTCATCCGGCTGGCGTACGCGAACGATCCGGCCGGGCCATGGCGAATCCACGAACCCGGCGTACTGCACGTCCGTGACACCGCGTTCTACAGACCGCAGCCCGATCCAGTGGAAACGCTCGAGGACTTCTACACGCACGTGGCTTCACCGGAGATCTACGTCGACCAGGCACGCAAGCAGTTCGTATTGTGGGTCCACGGCTGGTACACCAATGGCGAGCGGTGGCCCGCAGATCCCAAGGCCGCGGCTGCCTGGGCCTCTGGGCGGAGCTACGGACAGTTCACACAGGCGGCTTCTTCGTCCGACGGACTTCACTTCGCCGTGACACCCGCGATCACTCGGACGAGCTATCTGCGAGTGTTTCAACGCGACGGTTACTTCTATGGAGTGTCGCGCCTGGGCCGGTTGTCGCGCGCCCGGGATCCGTTCGGCGCGTTCGAGCTCGGGAACGGACTGTTTCGCGATGGTCCCTACGCAGGCAAGGTCCGACACGTCGCTCTCGTCGTCGACGGCGATCGCCTGGATTTGTATTTCACCGCCATTGGCGATGCGCCTGAACGGGTGATGCATGCGACCGTCGACCTCTCGGGCGACTGGACCGGCTGGCGCGCCTCAGCGGCAACGGATGTTCTCGCGCCGGAGGCCGCGTACGAGTGCGCCGATCTGCCGAATGCACCGTCGCTTGGCGGCGACATCGAGGTGCCGGTGCGGCAGATCAGGGATCCGTTCGTTCTGAACGACAATGGCAGGCAAATTCTGTACTACTCGTACTGCGGCGAGCAGGGTATTGCCGCAGCCGAGATTTCTCGCCGATGAAGTGAGCGAAAGGCCAGTCGCCGGAAGGGTCGGATCTGAGGAAACAGGCCGTTTTGTTGCTAGAATTCGGCCACGCGTGGGCTTGCGTCGAGGGAAAGCCAGCCACGACGTCATGAGGAGCGCCATGGGTCTGCATCAACGTTACGTGCGCGGTGTGGTAGCGGGAGTCATCGGCTGCACCCTGCTGGTGTGGGCCGACACGCGTCTGTCCTCGCAGAGTGGATCGCTCGTCGTGCGGACCGTCTCGACACATGCCGACCGGATCAGCGGCGGCGATGTGCTGGTGGAAGTCGTGCCGCCGGCGGCGACGACGAATGCGCGGCTCACCGCCACGCTGGACGGCCGCGACGTCTCATCGGCGTTCAAAGACGGCGCGAATGGCACGCGTCTCGGGCTGGTGACGGGTCTGCCCTTCGGCCCCAGCACGCTGACCGTTTCGGGCCGACCATGGGGCGTCGGCGACGCATCGATCAGCCTGACCAACTATCCGAGTGAAGGCCCGGTCGTTTCCGGACCGCGGCTGACGCCGTTCGTCTGTCAGACGGATACCTTCAAACTGCCTGACGGGTCGACGATCGGCGCCACGGCCGATGCGAATTGCTCGTTCCCGACTCGCGTCCAGTATGTCTACATGCCGGCCGGCGGCAAGGAATTCACGCCGATGCCGGACACGACGCGGCTGCCATCCGACGTGGCTCAGACGACGACCCTGACCGGCATGACGGTGCCGTTCGTGGTCCGCGTCGAAACCGGCGCGATGAACCGCGGCATCTACCAGAACACCATCCTCCACGATCCGACGAAAGATCCCGCGCCGACGCCGTTCTCACCACCACCGGCGTGGAACAAGCGGCTGATCGCCATACACGGTGCGGGGTGCCCGAGCGGGTGGTACCGGCAGGGCGGCGTGATGGGCGTCAACCCGCTCGAGCCGACGAGGCTCGGTGAGGGCTACGCCTACTTCATCAACACCCTCAACCATCCGACGAACAGCTGCAATCCCTTCCTCGCCGGCGAAACGACGATGATGGGCAAGGAGCACTTCATCGAGACCTTTGGCGTGCCGCTCTTCACGCTGAGCATGGGCGGATCGGGCGGCGCGTACACGAGCCTGCAGGTCGCAGACGCGTTTCCCGGGCTCATCGACGGCCTCGTGATCACCGCCACCTTCCCGGACGCGCTCTCGATCGCCGTCGCCGGCCTCGACGCGCATCTGCTGTCCCACTACTACGAGGGACCGGGTGCCTCGCTCTCCGAGGCGCAGAAGGTCGCGATTTCGGGATACAAGGGGTACAAAGCCTTCGTCGACGCCGCCAACCAGTCGCAGCGCACCGATCCGGTGGCCGATCGTCAGGACATCGAAGGGTACAAGTCGGCAGTCTGGCACGACTCGGTGCCAGCCCGACTGCGCTACAACCCGGTGACCAATCCCAAGGGCGCGCGGCCGACGGTCTTCGACGCCTCGCGGAACATCTACGGTGTGGACCCCAGCACCGGCTTCGCCCGCCGTCCGTTCGACAACGTCGGTGTCCAGTACGGACTCAAGGCGTTGACCGCGGGCGTCATCACGCCAGCCCAGTTCCTCGATTTGAACGAGCGCATTGGCGGGGTGGATCAGGACTCGAATTACGTCGCCGCCCGGTCGTCGGGCGACATCGGCGCGCTCAAGCGTGCGTATCAGAGCGGTGTGACGCTCGGCGCGAACGGAGGTCTGGCCTCGATTCCGGTCTTCGACGCCGGGCGCTACAACGATGAAAGCGGGTATCACTACCAGTGGTTCCACTTCGCCGTCCGCGAGCGCCTGATGAAGCAGAACGGCCGTGCGGACAACCATTTGATGTGGCGCGGCGTCGTGCCGCCCGAGAAGTCGTGGTCAGTGCTCGAGCGGTGGGTGACGGCGATCAAGAACGACTCGTCCGATCTGCCGGCCTACGAAAAGGTCGTCAAGAACAAGCCGGCCGACGGTGTGGACGGCTGCTGGCAGGAAGCCAAGGGCGATCAGCCTGACGTGTTCCTCGGGGAACCCCAGACCTTCAGCCGCGAAGGCGATTCGGAGTGCAACAAGATCTACCCGTCGTTCTCGTTCGTCCGGCAGGTGGCCGGCGGACCGCTCGACGGCAACGTCCTGAAATGCCAGCTGAGGCCCGTCGATCCGGCCGACTACCCGGTGAGCTTCAGCCCGAGCGAGATGCAGCGGCTCAACCGCATCTTCCCCGACGGCGTCTGCGACTGGTCGAAGCCGGGCGTCAGCCAGGTGCCGGTCGTGCCGTGGGCGTCGTTCGGCCCGGCGCCGGATCCGCGTCTCGCGGAATCGACGAACAACAATCAGTGATTCGAGAGAATGCAGAAGTCAGAATTCAGAATGCAGAACTCAGAAAGCAGAATGAACCTTGAACCTAATTCTGAATTCCGCCTTCTGACTTCTGCATTCTCATAATCCAAGCTACGGCTCCTGGTACATCAGGATGATGGCGGCCGCTGTCGCCGACGCCTTCAGAAGCTTGAACTCTCGAGATACCGGCTCGTAATCGGGCTCGAACGTGACCTGCAGGATCGCCGGTGACCCGCCAGTGGACGGCACCTTGAAATAGACCGACTCGCCCTCGGCGGCGAGCGCGGGCACGTCGCGCAGCTTGATCTCGCGCGCCGGCACCAGCCTTCGCAAGCCTTCCTCGAAGGCCGCTCTCACGCTTTCGGCGTCGAGGCCGTGCTCCATCTGGCTGCTGACGCGCGACAGCAGGTCGGCGAGCGCGCGTGGACTGGCAGGGCTCTCGGCACCCGCCGCGGCGCGAACGAGGTCAAGCTTCTCGTTGAATGCCGCCGCCATGTGGTACTTCACGCCGCGCGTGTTCACCCCCGCGACCTCGGCGCGCACTACCCGGGACGGGACGACGATGGTTCTGTCGGGTCCGTACAACTGGATCTCGGTCGCGCTGCCAGAGGTGATCTTGTCGGACGCCTCGATGAGCATTCCGCTGCCGGAGATGTTCACGATGCGGAGCGGAAGCCCGAATGACGTTCGCGCGCCACTCAACCAGCCGACTTCATCGGGCGCACACCGCGGCGCGCGGAACTGTCGCACGTTCGCCCCAGCGGCGGGCTTCACGATCGTCTCGAGACTGCGCTCGATGGTGATCACAGCGTCACCCTGATCTGGCACCCGCTCCGACTGCTGGCGGCGGGATTCGGCGATGGCATCTTCGATGCGGGCGGTGATGGCGGCCGCGTCGTACAGCATCGGCGACGTCCGCGTGCGTCGCGCCAGCGAGAAGAGTCCCTTGCGCGGCGTCACACCATCGCTCAGATCGCTGACCGGCGGTACCATCAACACTGGAACCGCCGAGCGGTCATCGAGCTGCCGCAGATGAGCGTGCAGCAGCGCCTCCTGTTGCGGCGGCAGTAGCGTCGACGTGAGGATCGCGTCGGGCAAGCGAGAAGAGAGCCGCGCGATCGCCGCTTCGACGTTCGGGACGACCACGACGTCGGCGCCAAGGCGGTTGGCGACCATCTCGCGCAGCCGGCGGCCGCAGGCCTGGTCAGGTTCGAGTGCCAGAATGTGGAGCTTGTGCGCCATGTTTCGGAACGTGGCTACGCAAGACTCTCACCGGGCCGATGTCTGCGGAATTTCGCCAGACTGCACACGCCGCCCCGTGACGAAGTCATCAAAGTCGGTGATATCGAGCACCGGGCAGACGAGTCCGTAACTGCGCCAGTCGTCAATGCAGAAGGCAGAATTCAGAATGCAGAATTGAAGGTGCACCGAAGCACTGTCACCAAGCACCCAAGCACGAGCACCAAGAACGTGGAACGAAGCACCAAGAACCGAAGGCTGCGGCGTGAGTTCGGAGGAGCTAGACGCGGGTGGCCGGGAACGGGGCCGCCCCGCTGGGCGCGGAGCCGTCAGCCGTGACAAGTGCCTTGCCGGCGAGCACCCTGTGGGGCTGTTCGCGGACAGGACCCGCTACGAAACTCCTCAGCATGCTTGCCCGGGCTAGAATTCTGAAATGCACCGGGTTCCGGCGGCGGCGGCAGCCGCCGCATTCGCTGTGGCTGCGTCGGCGGTCGCTCCAGCGCAGGTGCCGGAAACGAGCTCCATGAACGAGATTGCCGAGCGCTACGTGAAGTTGGTGCTCGATGTCGGGCAGCACGACGACGACTACGTCGACGCGTTCTACGGCCCGCCCGAGTGGAAGCAGGCCGCGTCGAGACACAGGCGGCCGCTTCCGGATTTGGCCGCCGAAGCGCGTTCACTCGTCGCGCAGTTGCCCTCCACCCAATCCGATGCGGACGAGCTCGTCGAGCTTCGGCGCCAGTACCTGCGCCGGCAGTTGGAATCGCTGGAGGCACGCGTCCAGATGTTGAGCGGCACGCGCCTCACCTTCGACGAAGAATCACGGGCATTGTACGACGCCGTGGCACCCGTGCATTCGGCGTCGGATTTCGAGCCCGTGCTCAACGACCTCGAGGCTCTGCTCCCCGGCCCGGGTGAGATCATCGATCGCTACGATCGGTTCCGCCAGGACTTCATCATTCCCACGGACCGTCTCTCCAGCGTCTTCGAGCGGGCCATCGACGAGTGCCGCAGCCGCACGGCCCGCTACATTTCTCTGCCGGCCGGTGAGACGTTCAAGGTCGAGTACGTGACGAACAAGGCATGGAGCGGATACAACTGGTATCAAGGCGGTTACCACAGCCTGATCCAGGTCAACACCGACCTGCCCATCTACGTCGACCGCGCGGTCGATCTCGCGTGCCACGAAGGCTACCCGGGACACCACGTCTACAACGCGCTGCTCGAGAAGCACCTGGTTCGCGATCGGGGATGGCAGGAGTTCACCGTCTATGCGCTGTTCTCGCCGCAGTCGCTCATTGCCGAGGGCACCGCGAACTACGGCATCGAGGTGACCTTCCCCGGCGAGCAACGCACGGCATTCGAACGCGACGTGCTGTTCCCGCTGGCGGGGCTGGATGCAGCGCGCGCCAGTACTTACTATCGTGCGCTCGCGCTCGCCGATCGGCTGGCCTACGCCGGCAACGAGGCCGCACGGGGATATCTCAACGGCAGCATGACGCGCGACCAGGCCGTCGACTGGCTGACCAGGTATGCGCTGATGTCCAGGCCACGCGCCGAGCAGCGGACACGCTTCATGGACCAGTACCGCAGCTACGTCATCAACTACAACCTGGGCAAGGATCTCGTGAAGACGTTCATCGAGGCGCGGGCGGCGGGTTCGAGCGAGCGCCGCTGGAGCGAGTTCACCCGACTCATTTCGTCGCCGCGCCTGCCGAGCGCGCTTCAGAACGGCGCCGGGCGGTGACTGTCATCGTCCGCGACGCCCGTGGAGACGATGCGGCGGCGATCGCGCCACTGTTGGAGGCTTTGGGCTATCCGAGTGAGCCGGCAGTGATTCGCGAGCGGTGGATGGCTCTGCTGAAGGCCGACGCGAGCGCCCGCGTCCTGGTGGGCGAAGTGGACGGCCAGGTGCTCGGCGTCGCCGCGCTTCACGTCACGCCGGTGCTGCATCGGCCGACCGCCGTCGGCCGGGTGACGGCGCTGGCGGTGTTGCCGGCCTCACAGGGGACCGGGGTCGGACGCGCGCTCATCGAGGCCTCCGAGCGGCACTTCGCGGCGGCTGGGCTCGAGCGCATCGAGATTACCAGCGGCATTTCGCATCGCCCCGCCTATGATTTCTATCGTCACCTCGGGTACGAGGACCACGGTCTTCGGTTCGCGAAGACCATCCGCCCGGCATAGAGGAGAGCATGGGAGTACTGCACCAGGAGATCGTTGGCGGACTGCGGACCTTCATCGAGCGGCAGCACGTCTTCTTCGTCGCGACCGCGCCGTCCGGCAGTTCGGGTCACGTCAACCTGTCGCCGAAGGGCCTGCCGCTCTTGCGCGTGCTCGGTCCTCGAGAGCTGGCCTATCTGGATTGCGTCGGCAGCGGCGTCGAGACCATCGCGCATCTTCGTGACAACGGCCGCATCACGTTGATGTTCTGCGCGTTCGAGGGCGCGCCGAAGATCGTGCGCTGCTATGGCACCGGCGAAGTGATCGAGCCACAGGACGCCGAATTTCCACTCCTCGCGCCGTTGTTCGGCGCGGTCCCCGGCGCACGCGCCATTGTCCGCACCCGGGTCGAGCGAATCGCCGATTCGTGCGGCTTCGGCGTGCCGTTGTTCGACTATCGAAGCGACCGGCCCCAGCTCGCCGCGTGGGCCGAGCGAAAAGGCGAGGCTGCACTGCAGGACTATCAGCGTCAGAAGAATGCGACAAGTATTGACGGACTGCCCGGGCTGCGCTGGACGCACGCCGGCACGCCGGTCATTCAGAATCAAGGAGAGCTGCCATGAACCGTCGTGACTTCGTGACCGGCGCCCTGGTTGCCGGAGGGTTGTCCCCACTATTTGCGCGCAAGGCCTGGAGTGGCTCGTCGCAGGGCGCCGCGTCGGGCCCCGCCCCCGCGCGGGTGCTGCTGTTCGACACGTTCGGGACGGTCGTCGACTGGCGTTCGTCGGTGACCGCCGAGGGCCAGCGGCTCGGGAAGGCCAAGGGCATCCAGCACGTCGACTGGGCGTCCTTTGCCGACGCCTGGCGCGCCGGCTATGGACCGTCGATGAACAGGGTTCGCCGTGGCGAGTTGCCGTGGACCAAGCTCGACGTGCTGCACCGGATGACGCTCGACGAGCTCCTGGTGCGATTCAAGATCGACAACCTGTCAGAGGCGGAAAAAGCCGACCTCAACCGCGTGTGGCACCGGCTCGACCCATGGCCGGACGCCGTCGAGGGT
>JBKPSC010000455.1:0-16451 GCA_046734915.1 Acidobacteriota bacterium
GCCGCAGCCTGTGGAGACAGCCCCCCGATATTCGCCTGACCGAGATAGTTCACGAGAAAACTGCCGATCGAGACTTCGGCTCCCACGTAGGCGAAGATTCCGAGCGCTCCGAGAATCAGATTCGGGTGGTTCCAGATTGAATCGCCGACCCTTCCTTCCTGGCTGGATGCCGCACTGGTGATGGTCGGCAGCTTTGAGGTCGCGATCAGCACAGCCAGCAGCGCTAAAGCGCCGCCGATCGCCAGGTAGGGCATCCGCACGCTGGCAGCCTGTTGCACGCGGTAGAGATGCAGCGCGTCCGGGGAGAGTGCGTCCAATTGGCCGACGCTCAGCGGCACCACGCTCAAGATCAGTAGCGCGCCGAGAGTCGGAGCGATCGCAGTGCCGAGCGAATTGAAGGCTTGTGCAAGATCCAGGCGGCTCGAGGCCGTCTCCGGTTTGCCGAGCACCACCACATAGGGGTTGGCCGCGACCTGCAGACCGGTGATCCCCGCAGCAAGAACAACCAGCGCAAACAGAAACAGCGGGAAGGAAGCAGATGCCGCAGCGGGAATGAAGAGCAGTGCACCCACGGCCATGCTGATCAGACCCGCGACCATGGTCCGTTGATAACCGATCGCAGTCACGACTCGCGACCAGGGAATTGAAAACAGGAAGTAGGCGGAGAAGAAGGCAAACTGGACGAGCATGGCGCCCGCATAACCGAGGTCGAAGATCGACTTCAGATGTGGGACCAGGATATCGTTCAGAGACGTGAGCAAACCCCACATGAAAAACAAGGTAGTGACGATGGCGAGCGGACGGGCGTAGCTCACCGACGTTGTCGGCGGCGCAGCTGTTTTCGTCAGCGGCGAAATCGCAGTCGTCTTCGTCAGCGGCGAAATCGTCATCTCCAGCCTGGCCATTGATCAACCTCCAGCCTCACCACCAGGTTTCGAGTTGAACTCCGTACGTAAGGCCGTCGCGCCGATTCCTGAACGGAGTCCCGCCCACAAAGCCAACGAACCCATCGGACCAGTTCGCGTAGGTCACAAATCCACGAAGAACCGGGCGGCTGAAGAACTGGCGGCCGGCTCCGATTTGTGGCGCGATGCTGACCTTGCGCAGCCACCCGCCGTATTGGTCAGTGCCACTGCGCGTGTGATCGAAGCCGCCCTCGACCGCCACCGAGAGGAATCTGGTGAAGAACAACTCGGGCCTGGCGCCGAACGAGATCCACTCGTCCCAGTCGTGTTCCGGATTACCGTCTCGAGTCCGTTGATAGAGAGCGATCGGCATGATGGCGAACGTGGCGTTTGGCTGGAACAGCATCTGTCCCGTAACCAGAAACCGCTTGGAGCTGTCGATGAACGGCGTCGGGTCGTCGATCGCGGCGCTGAAATTACTCGCCGCGCCGGTTCCGTACTGGACGCCAATTGCCTGGAACCCGCCATGCCAGTTCAGCCTCTGGTAACGAACCCCGGTGCCGTACCCGTTGCTGGTGGGAACGACCACGCCCGTCGCTGTGGTGCCGCCGTTGCTCGTGGCGAAAGCGAACCAGCCGCCCCAGAGACCGGCCGGTCCCTTGAGGTCGTAGAGGCGCACGTCGATGTTGCTCTTGATGTAGTTGCCGTTTTGCGTCGCGACGTCGGGCCGCGCGCCCGCGAGATACCCTAGCGCCATCTTGCCGAACCCGAGATTCACATCTTCGACTCCGCCACCATAGCCGCTCATGTCGAGCGGATAGAAATCGTTGATCTCGACGTGCTGGCGGCGGTAATACCTCTCGCCCGCCCAGACCTTCGCATCCGGCTGGCGCGCGAAAAGATTGCCGCCGCGGACGAACGCTTCTCTCAAACGGAACTGATCGTTGCCAACGGGGACGTTGAAATTCGCATAGCTGGCGGAGTTCGTGGTGTTGGCCTGGAACATGACTTGCGCGCGGAACCAGGCCTTGTCGACCGCCCGTTCGGGGTTGAGCCAGTTGTTGACGAGGATGAACTCGCCGTACGTTTCGGCTTCGTTTCCCAATCGGTACTTGGCGCCGGCACCAGGAGCCTGAAATGCGACCTGCTGTCCACCCTCGCTGTTGACGCCATAACCGGAACGGAAGTAACCGTGAAATTCGAAGCTGCTTGCATGCTGCTGCAACTCCGCGATTGCGGTTTCCGCCTCCTGCAGGAGGTCGTACGTTGGCCGCGATGGCACCTGGCCCTGGAACTGCGCTCCAACGGTCTGCGAGTCTCCGAACAAGACTCTCTGGACTGTTTCTCTGGCAGCGACCTCCGCGGCGGATACCGTCGCGTCTCTTTCCTCTGCGGTCGCCTCCTTCTGTCGTTCGAGCTCCTGCTCGAGGGCCGCGATTCGGTGGCGCAGGTCCTCCGTCGTCTGTTCGTACTGTTGCTTGAGTTCCTGGACTTGTAGTTCGAGCTCGTTCGCGTCCTGAGCCGACGCAGAAGAAAACGGGAAGAGGAGCATCAATGCGAGCCACCCTACGTAGCTCGGCGCCGAAGTGATCTTGAAAGCCTTTGGGGCGAGTGCCATCGATCTGATCCTCAAGCGGTGCGTGAATCCATGGTTCGCGTTCTACCCCGAACAGGTCCGATGGCAAACCCGGGGCCAGAGCGCTTCTGGACGTTACCGGGCCGTCAATCTTCCTTCTCATCGGACGTTCAGAATGAGGAATGCGTCCACGCAGACAGGATGCTCAGGCGAGTGCGTCTAGTCGTACAGCCCAGAATCGTCCGGGTGAGGAAATCAGTCGCCGGGAAGCAGATCGCGTGAGGTTGCGCCGCGCTATCTGTTGGCGTTTCTTTTGCCCATTCAACGAGTCATGGCGACCAGTGCGAATACGGCGAAACGCAGACCGACGACGGCATCTGAAGTATTGGGCGCGCTGCGTCAGCAATACGGGAGCGCTTCGGTGCAGCTGACCGGTGCTCCTGATGCGCTCTACGAAAGACACTTATTCTTTGACAGCGTCGTCGATGCGACGACCGCCGGCTCGCGCCAGCGCTACGAGGCGCTCGCCCACTCCGTCCGCGACGTCCTCTCGCAGCGATGGGTCCGGACGGAGCAGACCTACGAGCGCGAGCGTTCGAAGCGCGTGTACTACCTTTCGATGGAATTCCTGATCGGACGCTCGCTGACCAACAACATCGCGAATCTGCTGCTCAGTCCTTATGTCAGCGAAGCCACCAAGCTATCGGCTGGCGACTGGCTGAGCCTGCTCGAAGAGGAGCCAGACGCCGGGCTGGGAAACGGCGGGCTCGGTCGTCTGGCGGCATGCTTTCTCGACTCGATGGCGACGATGCAATTGCCCGCGATGGGATACGGGCTGCGCTACGAGTACGGGATGTTCCGGCAGTCGCTCGAGGATGGCTGGCAACGGGAGCAGCCCGACAACTGGCTTCGTCGTCCCGACCCGTGGGAAGTCGCGCGACCAGACGAGAAGGTCGAAATCAAGCTGAATTGTTCGTTCGAGATCCGCAAGGGAGCGCTGCAACCGATCCTTGATCGGCCTTCCACCTTGATTGGCCTTCCGTTCGATCGGCCTGTGGTGGGTCATGGTGGCAAAACCATCAACACGCTTCGACTCTGGGCGGCGGCGGCGCCCGACTCGTTCGATTTTCAGGCGTTCAGTCACGGCGAGTTCGTCAGCGCGGTGGCGGAGACGCTCGCGGCCGAATCGCTCACACGGGTGCTCTATCCCGACGACTCCACGACGCGCGGGCAAGCGCTGCGTTTCGTGCAGGAGTACTTCCTGGTCGCCTGCTCGCTGGCAGATCTGGTCAGGCGATTTCGGCGGACCAACGCCGACTGGGACGCCCTTCCTGACCGGGCGGCCATTCAGCTCAATGACACGCATCCCACTCTTGCCGTCCCTGAGCTGATGAGGATCCTGCTCGACGAGGCCCATCTTGAATGGGACCTGGCGTGGGATATCACCCGGCGCACGCTGGCGTACACCAATCACACGCTGCTGCCCGAGGCGCTCGAGAGATGGCCGCTCGCGTGGTTCGAGACGCTGCTGCCTCGCCACCTGGAAATCGTGTTCGAAATCAACCGCCGTCTCCTCGAGGACGTACGAAGCCGTTTTCCCGGTGACGAAGGACGCGTGGCGCGCATCAGTCTGATCGAGGAGGGGCCTGTCAAACACGTCCGGATGGCCAACCTCGCGATCGTTGGCTCGCACAGCACCAACGGCGTGGCCGCCATTCACTCGGCCCTTCTGCGCTCGATCACCGTGAAGGATCTGAGCGAGATGTTTCCCGAGCGCTTCAGCAACAAGACCAACGGCGTGACACCGCGCCGATGGCTGCTGCTGGCGAACCCGGCCCTGGCTACTACCATCACCGACGCGATTGGCGATGGCTGGATCACCGATCTCGCCGAACTGGCGCTCCTCAAACCGTACGCCGACGACCGTGCGTTCCGCGATGCATTTCGTGCCGCGAAGCGCTCGGCCAAGTCGTCATTCTCGAACTGGCTCCGATCGACGTCCGGGCAGACCGTGGATCCCGACACCATCTTCGACAGCCAGGTGAAGCGCATTCACGAATACAAGCGCCAGCTCCTGAATGCCTTGCGGATCGTCGTGCTCTACAACCGGCTGCATGAAAACCCCGCCCTCGAGATGTTGCCGCGAACGTTCCTGTTCGCAGGCAAGGCGGCGCCGGCGTACCACCTGGCCAAGCTCATTATCAAGCTCCTGAACAATGTTGCCGCGACCATCGATACCGATCCCGCCGTGCGCGGCCGGCTCAAGGTAGTGTTCCTGCCCGAGTACTCCGTGTCGCTGGCGGAGCGGCTGATTCCCGCGACCGACGTGTCCAACCAGATCTCCACTGCGGGCTACGAGGCCAGCGGCACGAGCAACATGAAATTCATGATGAACGGCGCGCTGACGATCGGCACGCGCGACGGCGCGACGATCGAAATGGCGCAGGAGGCCGGAGAAGAAAACTTCTTCCTGTTCGGCCTCACTGCTGAGCAGGTGGCGAACAGCCGTGGGTGGTACTCGCCGTGGTGGCACTACGGCAACGAGCCGGAGGTTCGCGCGGCGCTGGATCTGATGTTCTCCGACTACTTCAGCCCACACGAACCGGGTGTCTTCGCGCCGCTGCGCGACACGCTACTGACACACGGCGACCACTATATGCACCTGGCTGACCTCGCGTCGTATCTCGAGGCCGATGCCCGTCTTCGTGCGCTCTACGCGGACCCCGACGCATGGGGGCAGAAGGCGATCCTCAACGTGGCCAGCTCCGGTAAGTTCTCGAGCGACCGCACCATCGCCGAGTATGCGGCAGACATCTGGCAAGCGAAACCGTGCCCGGTGCCGTAGCGGTGAAGCTGTCGTGGAGAAAATCGTGACTCACATGACTCAGGAACGCGCGACGCTCTCGCCGCTGGCAGGCAAACCTGCTCCGCAGTCGATCCTTGTCGATCTCGCGCGGCTGGAACAGGCGTATTACGAGCGGAAGCCGGACACGGACGACCCGAGTCAACTCGTGATCTTTGGAACGAGCGGGCATCGTGGCTCGCCGTTCAATGGCTCATTCACCGAGACGCACATCGCCGCGATCACGCAAGCGATCTGCGACTATCGGCGCGCTCACGGAATCGACGGCCCGCTGTACATCGGCAAAGACACACATGCCTTATCTGAACCGGCGGAGCGCACCGCCCTCGAAGTGCTCACCGCAAACGGCATCGAGACGATCCTTCAGCGCGACGGCGGCGTCACGCCAACGCCCGTCATCTCGTGGGCCATTCTCAGGTACAACCGCCGCCGAAGGGATCACCTCGCGGACGGCATTGTGATCACGCCGTCGCACAATCCGCCGGAAGACGGGGGCTTCAAGTACAACCCGCCCAACGGCGGACCCGCGGACACCGACGTCACCGAGTGGATTCAGAACCGCGCTAACGGGTTGCTCGAAGCCGGTGCAGCCTATGTGAGGCGTGTGCCATTCGCGACGGCCATCAAAGCGACGACTACGCACCAGCAAGACTTCATCCTGCCGTATGTCCAGGATCTGCGAAATGTCGTCGACATGGAGGCGATTCGCACCGCCGGCCTCACGCTTGGCGTGGATCCACTCGGCGGTGCGGCGAAGCCGTACTGGGAGCCTATCAACTCCATCTACAAGACGAACATCACGATCGTCAATCCCGAGATCGACCCGACCTTCTCGTTCATGACGGTGGATCACGACGGGAAGATCCGGATGGATCCGTCCAGCCCGTACGCGATGGCGCGTCTCGTCGAGCTGAAAGATCGCTTCCGCGTCGCATTCGCCAATGATCCGGATTCGGATCGACATGGCATCGTGACGCGCTCTGCGGGTCTGTTGAATGCCAACCACTATCTGGCGGTGGCCATCCGCTATCTGCTCACGCATCGGCCACACTGGCCCACCCACGCGGCAGTTGGCAAGACGCTGGTCAGCAGCAGTCTGATCGATCGCCTGGTCAAAAGGCTTGGGCGCCGCCTGCACGAAGTGCCGGTCGGCTTCAAATGGTTCGTCTCCGGCCTGTTCGACGGCTCGTGCTGTTTCGGCGGCGAGGAAAGCGCGGGGGCCAGCTTCCTGCGGCACGACGGCACTGTGTGGACCACCGACAAAGACGGGCCGATCATGGACCTGCTGGCGGCCGAAATCACCGCCCGTACCGGCAAGGATCCGGGTGAGCACTACCAGGAGCTGGCGGCGGAGTTCGGCACGCCGTATTACACGCGTATCGACGCGCCCGCCACGCCGGCGCAAAAGGCGCGACTGAAAAAGCTCTCACCCGCTGACGTAAAGGAACAGACGCTCGCCGGCGAGCCGATCACGGCCAAGCTGACCACCGCTCCCGGCAACAACGCGCCGATCGGCGGCCTGAAGATCGTCACCGCGAGCGGATGGTTTGCGGCCCGCCCGTCCGGCACGGAGAACATCTACAAGATCTACGCGGAAAGCTTCAGTGGCGCGGCGCATCTCGATGCGCTCGTGAGCGAGGCCGAAGAACTCGTCAATACGGCGATTGGGGGCCGCCCATGAGCCTGCGTCTGTTTCCGGAACCATACCGAGCGTCCGGCGTGTTGCTGCACGTCACATCCCTTCCTTCGCCGTACGGGATCGGCGACGTGGGTCCGACTGCCGTGGCGTGGGTCGACCGACTTCGCGAGGCGGGGCAAAGCTGGTGGCAGGCGTTGCCGCTGGGACCGACTGGCTACGGCGATTCGCCCTACCAATCGTTGTCGTCGTTTGCCGGTAATGCGCTGCTGATCAGCCCCGACTGGTTGATCGAGGACGGACTGCTGCGGGCGAGCGACTGCGCGGGCCGCTCGTTTTCGGCCGCTGCTGTCGATTTCGATGCCGTCAGGCAATTCAAGTACACCTTGCTCGAGACCGCTTGGAAAAACTTCAACGCCAACTGGCGGCCGGATTTGCGCCCAGCGTTCGAACAATTTCGCCAGGACCAGGCCCATTGGCTGGACGACTACGCCCTGTTTCGCGCGTTGAAGACCAGATACGCGGGGGCGAGCTACCTGCAATGGCCGGACGAGGTCGTGCGGCGCACCCCCGCCGCGATGGAGCGGGCCCGACGAGATCTGGCGAGCGAGGTCGAGCAGGTTCGGTTCGTGCAGTTCCTGGTGTTCCGTCAGGGGGCGCGCCTGGAAGCGCACGCGCGTGGCAAAGGCGTGCGCCTGATCGGCGACCTCCCGTTTTTCGTCTCGCCGGATTCGAGCGACGTGTGGGCCCACCCGGAGCTGTTCCTGCTCGACAGGCAGCACCGGCCGCAAGTAGTAGCCGGCGTCCCGCCTGACTACTTCGCCGCCCGCGGACAACGGTGGGGCAATCCGATCTATGACTGGGACGCGCTTCGCGCGCGCGGTTACCGCTGGTGGATCGACAGGGCACTCGCCCTCCTGGCCTACGTCGACGCGATACGCCTCGATCATTTTCGCGGATTCGCCGCTGCGTGGCATGTGCCGGCCTCTGCTCCAACGGCCGAGTCCGGTGAGTGGGTACCAGGTCCGGGCGCGGGCCTATTCGGCACCGTCGACAAGGTCATGGGGGGGCTGCCATTCGTGGCAGAGGATCTGGGAATCATCACACCGGACGTGAGCGTGCTTCGTGACGCGTTTGAACTCGCCGGAACGCGCGTACTGCAGTTCGCGTTCGATGGGAATGCCGACAACCCGCATCTGCCCGAGAACTACGTCCACAACACGGTCGTGTACACCGGCACTCACGACAATCCAACAACGCGCGGATGGTATGAGGACCTGCCCGATACCATGCAGCGCAACCTGTGGCGCTCCGCGCGGCGCGCGCAAGGCAGGAGCGCGGACGCCGCGCCGGCACTGTTGCAGCTTGCGTGGTCGTCGGTGGCGACGCTGGCGATCGCGCCGCTGCAAGACGTGCTCAACCTCGGGAAGGATGCTCGGATGAACCGGCCGGGCAGCGCGGAAGGGAACTGGCGCTGGCGAGTGACCGATGAACTGCTGTCAGAGTCCGCTTTCGAGTCACTGCGAGAGCTGACGCAGGCCTCGGGCCGATCCGTTGGCGTGCACACGGCCGATTCTTCCAAAGCCTTTGCCGTGTAACTGGAGAGGACGACATGAACGCGACCAAGACACTCCACGACCAGGGCCAGAGCCTCTGGCTCGACAACATTACCCGCGACCTCCTGCAGAACGGCACACTCGCGCGATACATCAACGAGCTCTCGGTTACGGGCCTTACATCGAACCCGACGATCTTCGACCATGCGATCAAGAACAGCACGGCCTACGACGCCGAGATTCAGCAGAAGGTCAAGGACGGCAAGTCGGGCGAGCGGCTGTTCTTCGAGCTGGCCCTCGAGGATCTGACGCGGGCGGCCGATCTGTTTCGACCGATCTGGGACCAGACGCACGGTGTCGACGGATGGGTCTCGTTGGAAGTGTCGCCATTGCTCGCTCATGACACGAACAGCACACTGGCGGCAGCCAAAGACCTGCACGCCCGCGCCGGCCGACCGAATCTCCTCATCAAGATCCCGGGAACGACGGAAGGGCTGCCAGCAATCGAGGAAGCGATCTTTGCCGGCGTACCCATCAACGTGACGCTCCTGTTTTCCGATAAGCAGTACTTCGCTGCGGCGGATGCGTTCCTGCGCGGTATCGAGCGTCGCCTCGATGCCGGGCTCGATCCGCAGGTCGACTCCGTCGCGTCGGTGTTCATCAGCCGATGGGATACGGCGGTCGCGCAGAAGGCGCCACCTGAGCTCCGCAATCAGCTCGGCATCGCGATAGCAAAACGGACGTACAAGGAGTACCGCAGCCTGCTCGGCTCCCCGCGCTGGCAGCGCGTCTTCAACGCCGGCGCGCGACCGCAACGATTGTTGTGGGCCAGCACGGGCACAAAAGATCCCAAAGCGTCGGATGTCCTCTATGTCAAGACGCTTGCTGCGCCCTTTACCGTGAACACCATGCCCGAGAGCACGCTGAAGGCGCTCGCCGACCATGGAGCGGTTGGCGGCCTGATGCCTGCAGACGGCGGCGACTCCGACAAAGTGCTCGCGCAGTTCGCCGACGCCGGTATCGACGTGGATGCCCTCGCCAGTCAACTCCAGGCCGAAGGCGCGAAGTCTTTCGTCAGCTCGTGGCAAGAGCTCATGGATGTCATCGCGTCCAAGAGCGCAGCGCTGCAGAAGGCGAGCTGACGCGTCAGCAAGCTGACGGGTCCGCCTTTAGGCGGACCAAGTTCACGATGCACACCCAGGGTCCGACCAGACGAAAGGAAGACCGATGACGACGGGAATCACCACGGAGCTGTTGCCACTCACGGCGCGCCCGGCATGGAAGGCGCTCGAGGCACATTACAAGAAAATCCAGGGGTTGCACCTGCGCGCGCTCTTTGCCGATGACGCGGCGCGCGGTGAGCGCCTCACCGCGGAAGCGGCTGGCATCTTCCTCGACTATTCCAAGAACCGTGTCACGGACGAGACGATCACACTCTTGTGCCGTCTCGCCGAAGCCTCGGGCCTCCGCGATCGCATCGACGCCATGTTCGGGGGAGCCAGGATCAACGTGACGGAAAACCGGTCCGTCCTGCATACGGCGCTGCGCGCACCGCGCGGCACTTCGATCCTCGTGGACGGCAAGAACGTCGTGCCCGACGTCCACGCCGTACTCGATGCGATGGGCGACTTCTCGAACCGTGTGCGTAGCGGCACGTGGAAAGGGCACACCGGAAAACGTATTCGCAACGTCGTCAACATCGGGATTGGCGGTTCCGATCTCGGCCCGGTCATGGCGTATGAGGCGCTCAGGCACTACAGCGATCGCTCGATATCTTTCCGGTTCGTGTCCAACGTCGACGGAACGGATCTCGTCGAGGCGACGCGCGACCTCGACCCAGCAGAGACGCTCTTCATCGTCTCGTCGAAGACCTTCACGACGCTTGAGACGATGACCAACGCCGAGAGCGCGCGCCGGTGGCTGCTCACCGGCCTCGGCGGCGACGTCAAGGCCGTGGCCAGGCACTTTGTTGCCGTCTCGACCAATGCGCGGAAGGTATCGGAATTCGGGATCGACACTGCGAACATGTTCGGCTTCTGGGACTGGGTGGGCGGGCGCTATTCCATGGATTCGGCGATCGGCCTCTCGACGATGCTGGCCGTCGGTCCGGAGAATTTTCGCGCGCTGCTCGAAGGCTTTCATCAGATGGATGAACACTTCCGCAGCACGCCGTTCGAGCGCAACCTGCCAGTACTCCTGGGTCTGTTGACAATCTGGTATACGGATTTTTTCAGGGCGGAGACCGTGGCCGTCTTGCCGTACGAACAGTACCTGAAGCGCTTCCCTGCGTACCTGCAGCAGTTGACGATGGAGAGCAACGGCAAACACGTCACGCTCGCGGGAAGCGAAGTCGATTACTCGACCGGCCCGATCTACTGGGGAGAGCCGGGAACCAACGGCCAGCATTCTTTTTACCAGCTGATCCACCAGGGGACGCGCCTGATCCCCTGTGACTTCATCGCGTTCGCTCATGCCCTCACTCCGCTCGGGCGGCATCACGACATGTTGCTCGCGAACGTGTTCGCACAGACCGAAGCGCTGGCTTTCGGAAAGACCCGCGAGCAAGTGAAGGCCGAGGGGACGGCCGACGATCTCGTTCCACATCGGATCTTCGAGGGCAACCGTCCCTCGAACACGATCCTCGCCGAGCGGCTGACGCCGGAAACGCTGGGAAAGCTCGTTGCCCTCTACGAACACAGCGTGTTCACGCAGGGCGTCGTCTGGAACATCGACTCGTTCGATCAATGGGGGGTCGAGCTGGGCAAAGTGCTGGCGCAGCGAATCATCCCGGAGCTCGAGAGTGGGACGGAGCCTGCGCTCAGTCACGACAGCTCGACCAACAACTTGATCCGTCGCTATCGGAAACAGAAGGACACAGCACTATGACAGTCGATCTTGACAAGAACGTGGCGCCTTCGCGTGGCGGACGACGACGTCGGGAGACAAGCGACGCCGAAGAACAGCTGCAGAAGATGAAGGTACAACCCGGCTTCATCGCGGCGTTGGATCAAAGCGGCGGCAGCACGCCGCACGCGCTGCTCGAGTACGGAATCACAGAAGACGCATGGTCCAACGACGAAGAGATGTTCGACCTCGTGCATCAGATGCGCACCCGCATCATCACGAGCCCGCGTTTCACCGGCGAGCGCATCCTTGGCGCCATCCTGTTCGAGGACACGATGGACAGGAACATCGAAGGGCAGCCAAGCGCGGATTATCTGTGGAACGTGAAACGCATCGTGCCCTTTCTGAAGGTGGACAAAGGTGTGGCCGCGGAGAAGGAGGGCGTCCAGCTCTTGAAGCCGATACCGGATCTTCCCGCGCTGCTCGAGAGGGCCAAGGCGAAGCGCATGTTCGGCACCAAAATGCGCTCGGTCATCAAGCAGGCCAACAGCGCGGGGATCACGGAGATCATCAAGCAGCAGTTTGCCGTGGCACGCGAGATCATCGCCGCAGGCCTCGTACCGATCATCGAACCAGAAGTCGACATTCACGCCCCGGATAAGGCTGGCGCTGAAGCGTTGCTGAAGTCGGCTATCCTCCAAGCGCTCGAGACCTTGCCAGCCGGCCAGCTGGTCATGCTCAAGCTCACTCTGCCGGAGAAAGACGACTTCTACGCCGAGCTCGTCAGCCATCCCAAAGTCGTGAGAGTGGTCGCGCTGTCCGGCGGGTACACGCAGGACGAGGGAGACGATCGCCTGCGGAAGGATCACGGCGTGGTGGCGAGTTTTTCGCGCGCCCTCCTCGAAGGCTTGTCGGCCCGGCAATCCGATGACGAATTCAATGCCGTGCTCGATGCATCCATTCAGCGCATCTTCGAGGCGTCGATCACATGAGCAGGATCCCAGACGTCAAGCTGGCGCCGTCGATTCTCGCTGCTGACTTCGCTCGTTTGGGCGAACAGGTGGTCGAGGCAGAGAAGGCCGGAGCCGACCGTATCCACGTCGACGTGATGGACGGCGACTTCGTCCCGAATCTCTCGATGGGCCCGGCGATTGTGGAGTCGCTTCGCAAGGTCACGCGTCTGCCTCTCGAGACGCACCTGATGGTCTCGGACCCGGACCTCTATCTCGACGAGTTCGCGGCGGCCGGATCCGATTCATTTCTCGTTCACTGGGAGGGCAACAACAACCTGCACCGTACGGTGCAGCGGATAAAGGCACTGGGCAAGCGCGCCGGCGTGGCCATCAACCCCGCGACTCCAGCGGCAGTCCTGGAAGAGATCGTCCAGGACGTCGATCTGGTGCTGGTCATGACGGTCAACCCGGGGTTCGGACATCAGCATTTCATCGGAACGACCGTGCCGAAGATCGCACGGGTGCGGCAACTGATCGAGCGACTCAAGCCCGAGTGCGACGTGGAGGTGGACGGCGGTATCGACACGACGACAGCGCCGCTGGTCGTCCGCGCGGGGGCGACCGTGCTGGTGGCCGGCTCCGCGATCTTTGGGGAACGTAAGGGTGTGTCCGCCGCGATGACCGGACTTCGGATGGCCATCCACGATGCGGAACACGAACCGGAACCAGCCGAGCAATCGGCTCATTAACCCAGGAACTCGCTCGCTCGGGGCCTCCACACAAGCGAGCAGCATAGTAAAGGAGTCTGCCGTGCAACTTGGAATGATCGGACTTGGGCGCATGGGCGCCAACATGGCCCGGCGGCTGCTCGCCGGTGGCCATCAATGCGTGGTCTTCGATCGGTCGCCGAAGGCGATCGAAGAGCTCACCGGGGAGAAGGCCATCGGCGCTTCGTCGCTCGCGGATCTGGTGAAGAAGCTTACGACGCCGCGGGCGGTGTGGCTAATGGTCCCGGCAGCCGTCGTCGACAGCACCATCGCCGACCTGCTATCTCATCTTGCGCCCGGTGACATCCTCATCGACGGCGGCAATTCCTATTACGTCGATGACATCCGGCGCGCGAAGGAGCTCGCCGAGCGCGGCGTCCACTATGTCGACGTCGGGACCAGTGGCGGCGTCTGGGGACGCGAACGCGGCTACTGCCTGATGATCGGCGGCGAGCCGGATGTCGTCCGGCACCTCGATCCCGTCTTCGCGCGGCTGGCGCCCGGCATCGGCGACATCCCGCGCACGCCAGGACGAGAACGGATCAATGGTACTGCTGAGCGGGGGTATCTGCACTGCGGACCGAACGGCGCCGGGCACTTCGTCAAGATGGTGCACAACGGAATCGAGTACGGCCTCATGGCCGCCTACGCCGAAGGACTGGGCGTCCTGCGCGCCGCCAACGTGGGTAGGCGATCGCGTGCGGAGGATGCCGAGACGACGCCGCTGCGCGCGCCCGAACATTATCAGTACGACTTCGACCTTCGTGACATCACCGAAGTGTGGCGTCGCGGAAGCGTGGTCGCCTCGTGGCTGCTCGACCTGACGGCGGAGTCGTTGATCAAGGATCCCGCGCTCTCTGAATTCTCGGGCCGCGTGTCCGATTCGGGCGAAGGGCGGTGGACGATTACCGCCGCGATTGACGAAGGCGTTCCCGTGCCGGTCTTGTCAGCCTCCCTCTATCAACGCTTCAGTTCTCGAGGTGAAGCGGACTTCGAGAATCGCGTGTTGTCGGCGATGCGATACGAGTTCGGCGGACACCGCGAGACCGTCGGCGCAGGTCAGGGGAAGCCGCGATGAACGACCAGCACTCCGACGCGTTCGTGTTCTTCGGCGCGACGGGCGATCTTGCCTACAAGAAGATCTTTCCGGCGCTGCAGGCGATGGCCAAACGCGGGCACCTCAACGTGCCGATCATCGGCGTCGCGAAAGCGGGGTGGACGCTCGATCAGCTGCGTGCCCGGGCGCGCGATAGCGTCGAGAAGCACGGCGGCCTGGATCCCGCAGCCTTCGCGAAGCTGAACAGCCTGCTGCGCTATGTCGATGGCGACTATCGTGACGCGGCGACGTTCCAGGCTATTCGGGAACAACTCGGGACCGCTGCGTCGCCAGCGTACTATCTCGCGATCCCGCCAACACTCTTTCCGCTGGTCGTCGATCAGCTGCGCCAATCGGGCTGCACGAAGGGCGCTCGCGTGATCGTCGAAAAGCCCTTCGGCCGCGACCGCGATTCGGCGCAGGCGCTCAATCGCACGCTGTTCGGCTGCTTCGACGAGAGCACGATCTTCCGTATCGACCATTACCTCGGCAAGCGGCCGGTGCATCACATGCTGTTCTCCCGTTTCGCCAACGCCTTCATCGAGCCGTTCTGGAACAGAAACGGCGTCGAGAGTGTGCAGATCACGATGGCGGAGGATTTCGGCATCCAGGGGCGCGGCGCGTTCTACGACGAGACCGGCACGATTCGCGACGTCGTCCAGAATCATCTGTTCCAGGTGCTGTGCAATCTGACCATGGAACCTCCTGTCAGGACCGACAGCGAATCCATTCGTGACGAGAAGGTCAAGGTTCTGAAGGCGATCCCACACCTCACCGTGGACAACGTCGTCCGCGGGCAGTTTCGTGGGTACAGGTCCGAAACGGGAGTGGCCGCAAACTCGCAGGTCGAGACGTTCGTCGCGTTGCGTCTCTGGATCGATTCCTGGCGCTGGCAAGGCGTGCCCTTCTTCATCAGGGCGGGCAAGCATCTCCCCGTGACTTGCACGGAAGTTGTCGGTCGACTCCGGCGGCCGCCCACCCTGTATCGCGACTTCAGCGTCGAGCCGAACTATTGCCGCTTTCGGATCAATCCCGACATCACGTTTGCTATCGGCGCGAACGTCATCGCGCCGGGAGATGAGGCGTCGAGTACGACTGCGGAAATGGTCGGGACCCGTCTCCCACGCGCAGACGAGATGGACGCCTACGAACGAGTCCTCGGAGACGCCATGCATGGGGATGCGACGCTGTTTGCGCGGGAGGATTACGTCGAGGAAGCGTGGCGAATCGTCGATCCGATTCTGAAGAACGGGTCGCCTGTGTACGAGTACGAGCCCGGCACGTGGGGCCCACGAGAGGTTGACGCACGAATCTCACCTCCAGGCGGCTGGCACAACCCGAGGTTCGGCGCAGAGCGCACCGAGACCGTGATGACGCTGAGGGCATCATGAAGATCGAAGCGCTGCCCGACACCGATTCGGTCGCGCGAGCAGGTGCCGCATTCACCGCGGCGGCGGCGCGCGCGGCCGTCGACGCGCGCGGTCGGTTCATCATGGCGGTCAGCGGCGGGCGCACGCCGTGGAAAATGCTCAGTGCACTGGCCGATGAACCGATGCCATGGGCCGATGTGCATGTCGTTCAGGTCGACGAGCGCGTCGCTCCGGACGGAGATCCCGACCGAAACCTCACACATCTGCGCGAAAGTCTGCTCGCGCACTGTCCGCTCGTCCCCGAGCAGGTTCATGCAATGCCAGTGGAATGGCCTGATCTGGAGGCGGCCTGCGAACGATATGCCCTGACGCTGCGTGAGATCGCAGGTTCGCCGGCCGTAGTCGATCTCGCCCATCTCGGTCTTGGTCCTGACGGCCACACCGCGTCGCTCGTACCTGGAGATCCCGTTCTCAACATCACTGCAGACGTTGCGTTCACCGCGATCTATCAGGGGCGTCGCCGGATGACATTGACCTATCCGCTGCTCAATCGATCGCGACTCATTCTCTGGCTGGTGACCGGGCACGAGAAGACGGACATGTTGCTACGGCTGCGTGATGGCGATCGCTCGATTCCAGCGGGGCGGATCAGTCGCCAACAGTCCGTGGTCCTGGCCGACGAGGCGGCGTCGGCGCGGCTTGTACGTAGTGTCCGGCTTTAGCCGGACCAGAAGGTCCGCCTTAAGGTGGACGCTACAGAGGAGAACAGCATGCATCTGGGTATCGCCACCGATCACGGCGGGTTTCACTTGAAACAGGACATGCTCGCACGCCTTCGCGCCGCGGGGCACGACGTGGTCGATTTCGGTGCGAGCGCGCTGCACC
>JBKPSC010000456.1:0-10249 GCA_046734915.1 Acidobacteriota bacterium
GCGCCGGGGTCGTCGCCTGGTCGGAACGCGGGACCGAGGTGACGATCACCTGGCGATCGGCAGGGATGTACGAGTAGATCTTGACCCCGTCGGAAACAAACGTTTTTTTCTCCGGCGCCGAATATTCCCACCGCATTTTGCCCGGCTTTTTGACGAGCATCCGGCCCCGCTCGCTCAGCTGCTTCTTGAGCACGCCCCCGGTGTACAGATGCTGGAAGTCCGCCGAGAAGTCGCGGACGGTGTCGTACTTCTTCTGAAGCGTCTGGGCGAACTCCTGCGCCGAGGGCTGTTGCGCGCCGGTGCCGGGCGGCGTCAGAACGAGCGAGATCAGGGCGAGACAACATGCCGCCAGCGGTCTCATGGCTCAACGATAGCACTCCTTCGGGGCAGGTAAGGCGGGTAGGGCAGGTAGGAAGGGAGCGCCTGCGGCCACACTCGAGCGAGGACCTGGGAATCCGCGCGAGAGTGTCGGCGTCAGTTCGCGGCGGGGGTGGGGCCCCACCGCCACTGAAAGAAAATGCGCGCCCGCGGCCACGCCGAGCCTACCTGAACGCGACGCGAAAGATCGGCTGGGGCTCGAAGAGACCCGCCTGGTACTCGGTCTTTAATGGACGCCCGTCGTCGTCCATCGCGACAAAGCTCAAACCGCGCTCCACGATCAGGCTGTGGTGACGATTGGCAATGACGTGCCCGAATCCCATCCGTCGAATCGTGTCGAAAGGAAACCAGGCGTCCATTCGAACGGTGACCGCCAGGTTGTCCACGACAGCGGTCTGTCGAAAGGGCGTGTCGGCGGCACCGACAAACTGGGGCGGACCACCAACGCGTCCCACCAATGCCACGAAATCACCGGCCGGGAGAGCTGTCAGTCGGCCGCCTGTGACATATGCAACCGCAGCATCGACATCGGTTCTGTCGAACGCCGTGTCCGGTGTGGGCTTCAGCCAGCAGAACGCGTAACGGGTCCCTGCCGGAGTCGCCGCGATTCGAGTCGACGCTTTCGCTGGTGAAGCTTCGAGGGTGAACGCGAGCAGCGGGTCATAGTGCTCTGTCAGCTCGAGTCTTGCCTGTTCGGTTACGATTGTCTCACGGCCGATCGCCATGTTGTCGCGGATGAGCAGCGGCGCGTACGGCAACACCTCGCCGGTGCGGATGAACGCGATGTCTCGCCGAGGATGCGCGGCGTAGTAGTTGAGCGCGTTCTGAAGCTGCCAGTTCAACGTCGCCAGCATGATGGCCCGGCTGTCGTCATGCCCTGCCGTCAACGTATTCAGGGCCTGCTCGCCGCGACGATCGGCGCTGCGATCGAGCGCCGGATATTCCGTATACGTCCGCCAGAGAGAGAAAAGAAGAGCGGCGGTCACCACGATCGCGCGGACAGATCGCCCGCCAAGTCGCGATACGGCGGCCTCGATCCCGGCGAGACCTGGCGCCACCAACAGCGCGAGGGTGAAGTGCAGCGGCAGAAGGAACACATGTGTGTCTCCCACGCTGTACGACAGCGCAAAAAGTGCCGTGCAGATCATCCAGACTACGAGCAGGCACAGGCGCGCAATCGTCGCCCGCGCGAGAACGGCCGCGCCGATCCCGGCAAGGATAAGAAAGACGATGCTGAATTGCTGCTGGACGTCGAAGACAAACATGCGAAGGCGTTCGGCGACCATGCTCCGGGGCACTTCAAGAACCATCGTGTCGCGCCAGTCAGCCTTCGTCACTTCGAACCAGAACCACCGAAGCGCGTCCAGAGCCCCAGGAGGCGGCACGGGATCGGCCAGCATCGTCCGGACCGTCCATAGGTAAGGCAGCGCGCCGAGGACAGCACACAGGGCCGCGCTGACAACCACCTGTGGACGGACCAGCGAACGCGGTCCTTCCGGCGCCGAGGCGAAGAGAAACACCAGGATTCCTGGCAACAGGAGCACCATGCTCAAGTGGTTCGCAAACCCGAGCGCATAGGCCAGGAAGAAACACACCAACCGTCCCATGGTCGGCTTGCGCTGCCAGGCCAGCAGCGTGAGGAGGACGAATCCGACGCACAGAATGTGCAGCGCGTATACCTCGGTCGTGACCGATTGACTCCAGAAGCTGTAGGAACTGGCAAAGACGATCGCCGCGACGAGGGCGGCGCCGAGCGATCCGGAGAGCTCGGCCGCCACGAGCAGCGCCAATCCGCACGCTAGCGACCCTTCGACCACCGAGGCGAGGTTCATGGCGCGCGCCGGATCGTCAGGAACGAGCCAGACGAAAGGTGCCGCCAGCGCGAAGTACAACGGATACGCGTCGCGCGGACTCACGACGGGCGATCCGCCCATGGTCTGGAATGAGGGCGTGTCGCCCAGATCCAGCCCCGGCAGCATCGTCGATCGATACAGCCAGAAGGCGAAGCATGTAGCGACCAAGGCGGCGATGCGGACCGCCATCCGCGAAGGATGCAAAGCGCGGCTGGCGTCCAGCATGCCAGCTACCGTGAGCGCTTGCCGGCGATGAGGGCGCGAATCTCCTGGACTGATCTCGTGTTCATCACGTGTCGTGCCTCGACCCAGCCGCGACGGGCCGTCTGAATGCCGAGAGCCATCTGCCGGGCCAGGGCCTCGGCGCGATGGCTGTCGCTGTCGACGGCGAGCATGGCGCCGGCCAGGACCGCGCGCCGTGCAAGCGCGCCGTCGAGGTCCAGATGCGAGGGTCCACCGTCCACTTCCACCATCGTACCGGTCTCGACCGCCGCCGCGAAGAGTTGCTCGTAGTCGAGCTCGTAACCCGGCCGCGACGGCACCAGTCGATTGGTCGGATGTGTGACCATCGCCACGAGCGGATGACGCATCGCCATCAGATACCGGCGCAGCAGCCGTCCCGGATCGTGGCCGGCGGCGTCGTGCAGCGACGCAAGGACGATGTCGAAGCGTTCGAGGATGCGATCGCTGAAGTCGAGCCGCTCGTCGGGCAGAATGTCGACCTCGCAGCCATGAAGAATTGCCAGCTGCGGGTAGCGTTCGCGCAGAGCCGCAATGTCGTCCGCTTGTCGCTTGACGCTGTCGATGGTCAGGTTGCGGCTGGCCGCCGAGTGCGGCGAGTGGTCGGTGATGGCGATGTACTGGTAGCCAAGAGCCTCGGCAGCCTTGACCATGACGGCGACGCTGTCCCGGCCATCCGAGTAATCGGTGTGGATGTGCAGGTCGCCGCGGATGTCGCTCCGCTTGATGAGCGTCGGCAGTGTGCCAGTTTCGGCGGCGCGCAGCTCGTCGCCGCCGTCGCGGATCTCGGCTGGAATCCATTGAAGGGACAGCGCCTCGTAGACATCCTTCTCGGTTCGCCCAACCGGCGGCCGGCCATCCGCGCGATCCAGCCCGTGCGTACTGAACGTCCAGCCGAGGCGTCTCGCACGCGCGTGGAGTTCGTCGATATGAGCGTGGCCACCGGTCAGATAGAGCAGCGTTGCGCCAGCGAGCGATGGCTCAGCGATGCGGATGCCGACCTGGGTGCTGTCGACGAGGACGTACAGACGGCGGGCGCTTCGATGGAGGCATCTCGATACCGGAACACCGCCCATGATGGCGTCGAACAGGCCGGACGGTGAGCCGCCAAACGACACGACGATCTCGATGTCGCCGACCGTATCCTGTCCACGGCGAACCGATCCGGCCGGCTCGGCCCATTCGACTCCGGGGTACGAACGAAGAGTCTCGAGCACGGGCTCGCTCACGGCGACCGCCCGGCCGAGGGTCAGACGCGGGATCGCCTGCCGAAGGCGGGTCAGTGCGTGCCCGATCGTGGCCTCGGCGGCGGCGCCGAACGCGGGAAGGTGCCGTAGGGCTTCGTTGCGAAGGAGATCGCCGAGGTCAGCGGCCGTCGTCGCCCCGGTGACGGCGTTGAGCTCCGCCAACTGCGGCAGGCTTACGGCGCCGGACTCGAACAGCCATCGGAGATCGGCCGGCAGATCGACGATTGAGGACTCGAGAATGACCCACGCGCCCGCATCGTACATGTGACGGAGACGCGAGAGAACGGCCTTGTCCACGTCGGCGACATCGGACGTTCCGTCGACCAGCGGGCCAAGGTCGGCGTCGGAGCTGATGCCTCGTGCGCCGATGACCTCGGCGGCACGCGCCAGCAGCCGGGTCTCCTCGGCATCGCCCCTCAGACGTGCCAGCGCCGAAAGATCCTGTATGGTGCGGAGGAGCGGCGACGAGCGCACCGCGCGCGTGTCTGGAGGAATTGCCGGATCAGCCTTTCAGCGCGCCGGGCTCCGGTGGCGCCTGTTTCGGCGCTTCCTTGGCTTCGGTCGGCAGATTCGCGGCGAGCCAGTCGACGATGCCGCCTTTAAGCGATGACGCGCGGTAGCCTTCCCGGATGAGCATCGCGGCGACGTGCGAGCTGGCGATCTCGTGCGGATCGGAATCGTAGACGATGACCTCGCGATCGCGGGGAAGTGTCGGCGTCGGTCCGTCACCGGTGAAGCGAACCGCGCCAGGCAGCTTCACGGTGCTGTGTTCGTATGGGTATTTCAGTCGCGCGTCGACGATTGCCGGCGGTGCGCCGCTCTCGAGGCGAGCCTTGAGATCTTCTTTGGAGATGCGTGGAACAGCCACGGGGCGTATTGTGATCGCCCCGTTGCCTGGCTGTCAACCACGCTACTGTGTGGCGGTCCGCTGAAACGGCAGAACGCGGCCGACGGCGCGGGGTGGAACGACCGCGAGAACGGGTCGCGTGAGTCGCGGCGCCGGTTCACGGACCGGTACGCTCGCGTGGACGATTGGCGCCTTCTGGTCGACGTTCCAGCCAGGCGAACGGCGTCCGCAATGAACGCAGCGCAGGAAGATGGATCCGGGTTCGCACCCGATGCCGTAGTCGTGTCGACCCGACAAGTAGCATTTGAAGAAGTTGAACATAGGCTCGATGCCTCGCGCTCGCCGTAGCGCAAGAACGATGCCGGCAATATCTCTTGCCGTTTCACGCCGAAATCTGTGATCAGCAATGGAGAGGCATTCGTCGTCGTGGCGTGAGGTGGGACACCTCCGTCATTCAAGATACGATTGTGTAATCGTCGGATAACCGCGATCCGTGCAACGACGCGCAAAACCAGCGCGCGGTAATCCGAAGCTTGCAGTCAGCAAAGTTCACGAGGGGTGATGCGATGACCCAGCGGCGCTATGCGGTGTGCGATGGTTGCGGACGTGAGCAAATGCTGACGAACGATCAGAAGCTTCGCGGCTGGTGGACGCTCGCGCCGGACGTTCGACAGGAGCTGAGGACGGCGGCGTCGTCAGATCGGCCCTCGGCCGGGCCGTTCGAGTTCTGCTCGCTCGCCTGCGTCAAACAGTTTGTCGAGATGCAGCCCGAGGAGCAGCTCGTCTAATTGATCCGTCGGGTGGTGCGGACCATCGCAAAGGCCGGAAGGGCGACGCCGACGTAATCCGAGAGCCACGGGCCGAGGTACGCGGCAATCACGAGGGCCGCCGCCAGCCAGAGCGCTGATTCCGCGACACGGAGGAAGGCGATTCGCCAGGGCGAAGCGGGCATCCGACGTTTCTGTCGAGCAAGCGCAGTACCGCCAAAACATTGGGAATTTCGTGCGATCGTCTCGACAAAGTCCGCGCTGACGCCGAAAAAAGGGGTCGCCCTGAGGACGTTCTACTCGGACACTCTACTGGGGAGCACCGACCATCGGCACGAAGCGAACGCTGATTGTTCGCTTCTCAGTTACCTTTGTCGCATTCTTCGTCACTACCCTGATTTCTTGAGACGTCGTTCCAACGGGAATGACCATCGTGCCGCCGACGGCGAGCTGGTCGATCAGTGCCGGCGGAATTTCCGCCGGGGCTGCGGTCACGATGATCCGCGGAAACGGCGCCTGCTCGGGCCATCCGAGATAGCCATTGCCGGTCCGAACGCGCACATTGTTGTATCCCGCTGCCGCGAGCGCCCGTCGCGCGCCGTCAGCCAGGTCCGGAACGATTTCGATGGTGTAGACCTCGCGGGCCAGCTCTGCGAGCACTGCAGCCTGGTAGCCCGACCCCGTCCCGATCTCCAGAACCGTGTGGTCGCGAGTGACAGCCAGCGCCTCAGTCATGTGAGCGACGACGAACGGCTGAGAGATGGTCTGGCCACGGCCAATCGGCAGCGGAGTGTCCTCGTAGGCGCGCCGTTGGAGATTGGGCGGCACGAAGAGGTGCCGTGGCACTCGCCCCATCGCCCGCAAGATGTCGGGATTGCGGACGCCGCGGGACTGGATCTGCGTTTCGACCATTCCGGCCCGGGCTGCGGCCGACCAGTCGTCCTGGCTGTGTCTTGCAGCAATTCCGGTCGTGCCGAGCGAGATCAGCGCAGACGCTACAAGAAGCCCTAGAAGCGTCTGCTTCAACCAGTAGGACATGGCGCCTCCTGTGTCATCCTGATGATTATGAGGCGCCGGACGAGTTCCTGGTCGCGGGCTGATTCATGATCTGGTTTCTGATAGCCGGGCTTAGCGCAGTGATTCTTGCCCACACCGCGCCGGCGCCCTTCCTGCTCGAGAGCTTCGCGCCGGCGCACTCGGTGTGGCACATGCCGGCCGATGCTCAACGGCCCACGGTCTATCTCACCTTCGACGATGGTCCGAATCCGGCCGCCACGCCTGCGCTGCTGGATGTCCTGCGCGACGCCGCTGTCCAGGCAACCTTCTTCCTGATCGACGCGCACATCACTGAAGCAACGGCCTCAATTGTGAGGCGGATGTTCGAGGAAGGGCATGCCGTGGCCCTTCATTCCGACACACGTCGGCTGATGTTCAAGAGTCCGGCACAGCTGGCGGCCACACTTACCCGGAACGCCGACCGGATTGAACAGCTCGCCGGCACACGTCCATGCCGCTTGTTCAGACCCCACGCCGGGTGGCGCAGCGGGTCGATGTACGAAGGTTTGATCCAGATCGACTATCGGCTCGTTGGATGGAGCTGGGGGTTGTGGGACTGGAATTGGTACCGGCCAAACGATGCGCCAACGCTCGCCAGCCGACTCGCTGGGCGCGTCTCGCCTGGCGACATCGTGGTGATGCACGACGGCCATCATGTCAATCCCACGCCGGATCGACGGTATGCCGTCGAGGCGACGCGCCTCGTGATCCCTGAGCTCAAGGCGCGAGGGTACCAGTTCGGCACTCTCTGCGATCCGCACGCGATGCGTCCCCTGATGACAAGCGCTTGGTGATTATCAAGGACAACTCGGCGTTGACGGATACACTTGGCACATCCGTGAGCGCGCGCAGCCGCTCGAAGGGCGGCAAGCTGATGGTCATGTTGTCGCGCTTCCGTTTCTGGCGATCACGCCGGCCGGTGTCGGTGATCGTCCCCACGCGGGACGCCGACGGCGAACTCGAGGAGTGCCTGGGGGCGGTCGTCCGTCAGCGCGGGGTCGGCCCGCTCGAACTGCTTGTCGTCGACTCTGGCTCCGAGGACGACACCGTTAAAGTCGCCCGCCGATTCGGTGCGAGGGTACTGGCGATCCCCCGCGCCGAGTTCAATCACGCCGAGACGCGCGACCGCGCGGTCGCGGCCGCAACCTCCGAGTTCGTGCTGTTGACGGTTCAGGACGCGGTGCTCAGGCAGCGCGACGCAATCTCGCGGCTCGTGTCCGAGCTCGAACGCGATCCGGGGCTGGCGGCAGTGTCTGCCCAGCAGGTTCCGCGCGACGATGCCGACCTTTTCGGTGCGTTCCTGGTTCACGCGCACAATCGCGTGACGCGTGACGCACGCGCCGCCGCGCGGTCGTCCCCGCCCGCGATGGACAACGTCTGCGCCATGATCCGCCGGCAGGCGTGGGAAGACGTCCGCTTTCGCCGGATCCCGTTCGGCGAGGACCTAGACTTCGCCGTGCGTGCGCGCGAGCGCGGCTGGCACTCGACGGTCTCCGACTCCGTTTGGGTCGTCCACTCGCACCGGCGCCCGCCCGTCTACCATCTGAGGCGGAACGTGCTCGAACGTGTCTACGGTGCGCCGCTCGTCGGCGACGACAAGATCAGTTCGGCCGCAGCGGAGGGGCTCGACGCCGTCGCGGCTTCCGCGCAGCGCCTGTTCGGCGAGGTCGAGGCGTTGCTTGCCGCCACCCGCGCCTCCGGCCCGTTTGTCACTCTCACAGCGCACCTCTCCGCGTTCCGCGAGGCTCTCGCCGCCTGCCTGGAGCCAGCCGCGCCGTCGGGAGACCTCGCCGTCCTGGCCGAGGCGATCGGCGCGGCATCGCCCGAGAATCCTATCGTCACCGGGCGAATGCGCGCCGAGTTGGACGGTTTCTTATCCTGGTACGTGCTGACGGACTTCGTGGCCCGGCTGCAGACGTCGCCTGAGGAGGCCGAAGACTTCCTGGTCAAGTCGACAGCGACCGTGATCGGCCGCATTGCCGGCGACGCGATTCGGGTATCACCGGAAGAGACTACTCTCGCACGCCGCCTCAAGGCGGACGTCTGAGGTGGCCCGCAGGGGAGCGGCCTCTGGGCACGCACACGCATGTAGGAGAGACCTGATAGCACGGGCCGTTTCGGAGGGCCAACGCGAATGCTAAATGAGAACGACGTCCCCCACGGGCTCTCGCCCAACGATGTCCTGCCGTTCCTGGGAGGCGTGCTGTACCGCCAGCGCAAGCAGCAATTCGATCGTCAAAGCTTCGAAATTCATCACATGCTGTTGCGGCACCTGCTGATGGTGGGGGATGAGTACGTCCGGAAGTACATCGCTATGACCAGTATCCACACGCATACGATCGAACAGCTCTCGTCGAACGAGGAGTACAAGGCCGCGTTGGAGGCGCTCACAGTGCCCATCGATCCCGAAACGATTCAACGGTATCGATCAGAGCTGGCTTCCGCCGAGAAGCGAGTCGATCAGTACGCGGACACCATGGGGCGGCTTCCTTGGCCAGGTGGCGATTGACGAAGATACACAACCTATAAACGTAGAGTGGTCAACCGTGACTGACGCTTAGGAGGCAAGTGAGCAGGTTGCACTATGAAGATCGCCGGCGGGATCGATGACTTCACAGCGATCGGGTTGTCCGCGCGTCGATTCGTCCGGATGCTCGAGCGGTACACGCATCCGACGAATGCGCGATGGGCAGAATTTGGGCAGAACGGAAAAATCAGATGTGAAAAAGATTGGTGGACGGCAGGAGGCTCGAACTCCCGACCTCCGCGTTGCGAACGCAAGCGGTAAGTAGCTCGAAGCCCCGTAATGCCAACACGTTGCGGGGCTCTTTTTGTATCCTGAGAATGTTCGGGTAACCTGCATAGTCATTGATAGTTTTCACAGCGCCTTACAGCCGATGGGCAGCAAAACGGGCAGCATGAAGCGCTATGGATCTTGATTTGTTCGAGCGGCTTCTCCTCGAGGGAGAAGGACCGCGTCTGGACTACAAATCGACCTCGTACGATATTGAATCGCCAGACGACGCGATCAAACTCAAACAGAAGGCGGAGCTCATTAAAGACATCGTCGCGATGGTGAACGCACATCGGTCAGAAACGGCATACATCCTCCTTGGTGTCAAGGAGGTCAAGGGCGAGCCCGCTCGCGTCGTCGGCGCTGACCTGAACCTCGAAGACGCATCTCTGCACCAGCTCGTCGATTCAAAACTGAACCGGCCGATCGCGTTCAAGTACGTATCCTTTCAGGCTCACGGGAAAGCGGTTGCCGCGATCGAGATTCCCGTACAACAGCGTCCCGTATTTCTGCCGAAACAATTCGGCTCTTTGAGGCCAGAAGCTGTGTACGTCCGACGAGGGAGTTGGACAGGAATTGCCGGACCGACCGAGATTGCAGAGGTGGGTGCGGCCGACGCGGTTTCGGCGATCAAGCCTCGGTTGACATTCGAGGGGCGACCAAGTCACCGGCCAGTTTCTCGGGTGCTCAATCACGCAACGAGGACTCTTCCTGATTCCTTTGGCTCCTGATGAACTTCCCGAGCTTCCACATGGGCCAGGGCGCCGCCACGTTATGACGACTTCGAGCGTCAATCCGGACTATTTCAAGCAGCTGCAAGACTGGCTGGTCATGCAGCACGCAGCGCAATCCCACGCGTTCGTCATCCACAACAGTGGCGGGCTCGTTCATGACCTTCGCGCCGAGATCGTAATCGCAGACCATTCCGACTTGTTTGTGCTTGACGAGCTCCCAGCCGAACCCTTGTCTTACGAATCGGGCATTATCGGAGCTGGAAGGATTGGGCATCTGCGAACAGGCATTGGTGAACCTGCTCTTGAGGTGAGTCGTCGCCGGGAGGGATGGCG
>JBKPSC010000457.1:0-9114 GCA_046734915.1 Acidobacteriota bacterium
CGGCGCGTTGCTCTCGGCCTGCGGGCTGATGCACTCCTACCAGTGGACGTTTGGTGACACGGCCCTGAAGCTCGCTCCGTCATGGCCGTTCGTGATTGGCTACGCCGGCATGTCGCTGCTCTTTCTCAGCGCACAGTGGACGACCGAGGAGGGAGGCGAATCCTAGAAGTTGCCGTGGGCCATGGACGTCCCATCCTCGCTCCAGGGGAACACTCACCGGGCTCGCGCTCGCCGGCTTGCCCTCGTCGTCGGTAAACGTCAGGGTAATCGTGACGCTCGATTCCGGCGCGCTGGGTTCGACGTTCGGCACTGGGGGCTGGCAGACCAGTTGGATGTTAGCCAGCTGTCGAGTTCGGAAGCGCGCGAGCTCGGCTAGAATCCAGAGGTCATGACTGCATCGCAGTGGGTTGGCCTCTTCCTACTCTCGACGTCCGCCGTTGTTGCTGCACAGGTGCCCCTGACCAAGGAGCCGCGGCATCGCGTGACATTCGAGAACGCTCAGATACGGATCTTCGACGTCAACATCCCGCCAGGGGACACGTCGCTCGATCATCGTCACGACCGCGACATCGTGACGGTGTCGATGACCGGCGGCACGGAGACCCGTATCCAGAACACGGGGCAACCGTGGACGACCCGCGTACCGCGCCCATTGGGCGATGCGACGGTCGCCGAGTACGCTGGCAAGCCCGGCAGCCACAAGGTGGAAAACACCGGCAAGAGCGCCTATCAGCTGTTCGCCGTCGAGAATCTCAAGGCGAGCGGATGGACCACCACGCCAGCCGCCACTGGCCTGGCCACGAAGCTGATGACCGAGGCCCGCTCGTTCCGAATCTACGACGTGCGGCTCTCGCTACAGACGGCGCAGACGTCCCATACACACGCGGTGCCGACGGTCGCCGTGCTGATCGCCGGCAAGGCCATGTCCGATGGTCCTGACACGCACGCCAAGGCTAATGCGCCCGCGGCCGTCGGGTTGAAGCAGCTCGATCAGCCCGGCCAGTGGGTGCTCATTCCGCAAGGCGACACGCATCACGTCGTACGGCTCGGCATGGCCGACGCTCGTGTCCTCGAGATCGAAATTCGCTGATTGCTGGTCCCACAGAACGAGAGTGTCGTTTGACAGCGACGCTGTGACTCGCGGGAGGCCGCTCAGGGAGGCGACGGCTTCAAAGCGCGCACAACCGCTGAAACAGTGACAAGCGGCCCGCGAAGAACCCGTCCTCTCGCCACACCGCGATCCCCTGCTCCGCACCGGTCGGGCACTCAGTGACTGCCCCGACCTCGCAGATGCAGGGCCTGGACACTCCCGCGTGACTTATGACCATGTCATCCCAGTTCGAACGATCCCACGCTTCGTGAGCCGGGCCGAACCCGAGCGCGTTTGCGAGCTCGAAAAATCGCCGCACGTGCTCGGACGTGAACGCATATACCTGATTGAGAATGTCCACGTCGCCTGGCCGCCGGATGTTGTACTGCATCTTGCCGGAACTGTCATCGTACAACGTACCGTGAACACCCCACGGGCGGGAGGGGTCGGCACACAGAGCCGTACAGAGCGTCTCGATTTGCGACGGGCGCAGAAACACATCATCATCAATAGCGATGAAATACCGCGAATCGTGCTGCTGCGCAATTTGATACCTGATGGGGCACGCGCGCGCTCTGTCTTGATTGACAACGCTGACCCGGGGACTCTCGATCCGCAACCAGTCTCCGATCTTCAGGTCGGGGTTGTTATTGGAGATGATGACGTTTCGGATGGACGGCGCTCTGAGCAACATGCCGACGAGAGGAGCGATATTCTGAGGCCGCTTATACGACAGAATGATCGCCGTGAAGTTACGATCTCGCGCCGCTGGCTTCTCGCCATGACCTCGACGCAGACATAGATAGAGCCTGACAAACCACACCACTTTGTTGCGTGCGCTCAAGCGTGTAGAGCTTAGTCGCGCCGTTCGGAGCGCATCAAGGAAGATCATCGACACCGTTTAGTCGATTACCAATTCGCAGTCCGTTTCACTTGCCGTCGGCCGCAGCCGCGATCGCGGACGGGAATCGAACCCCACCGTCGTTCTCAGCTCGATTCAGTGTCGGCAGATGATGTTTGCGAGTTGGTCCCGAATCCCCTCAGGAACCAGACGTTCAGGAGATGCGCGCTCCAATCGTAACGGTGACGTCTCTGAAACCGGCGATGCCGCCACGTCGGCCGGCCACCTTCTTCAACGTCCAGGTGACCAGTCGATCTGCTCCGGGCGCTGATTGCTGCGCGGCCTGGATCGCGGCGTCGAGCGCCTTCTGGAGGTTCCCGGCTTTCGAAGTTCCCTGGAATGTCTTCAGTGTCGCCATGCTTGTCCTCCTTCTCGGCGAGACCGACCGGCGCGCCACCGCGCGGCGATTGCGAGGAATTCACGACGCCCGGATCGCAGTTACTCGCGGTGTGACGTTCGCATTCTACTCGCCTGGAACATAGTGAATCCCAAGCGCGCCTCGTTGCGAGCGCTGCCGTCGAAAAACTCACGGACAGCTCAACAGGTGGGAAAAGGAACAGATGAAGGATTGGTGATCGTGCGTGGCGCCGCCGCCAGTTTCGTCCAGGACGTCATCGCGGGTGGACTAGGGGTGAACACGGGGAGTCGGTACTGATCAGCATGCAGGACTCGAAGGGCGGCAGTCAGGTAACACCGCCCGGTCGCGTTTCCCGCTCAGCCCGCTGTTTCCGAAAAGATGGTCAGCAGGAAACCGGTCGGATCGATGACCTCGAACGCTCGGCTCTTCCACTCGGTGTCCTGCGGCTCTGACTTGAGCGTAATGCCGGCGCTCCTGGCCCGCCTCGCGATCTCGTCGACGTTCTGCAGCGTCGCAATGGACAATCGCACGCCGATGCCCTTCTTGCGGTCGCGTCCCTTCTTCCAATCGTCCTGGTTCAAGCCGATCTGGCTCTTGCCCGCGCGCAGCATCACCCCGAGCAGCGTCCCGTTGTCTTCCCACCGCTCGTCGACGGTGAAGCCAAGCACTTCGTAAAAGGTGATGCTCTTCTGCAGATCGTCCACGGTCAAGGTGGGAACGATCGCGCTGATCTGCAGAGCTTCTTGCGTTGTCGCCACGATAGCCTCCTCGTTCTTCGTTCATTCGCAGGCTAGCGGGCGCCGTGCGGATCGTCAAGCGCGGCCACTGCGGCCTTGCGGAAGACGGCGCAGTAACTGCCGAGCGGCCCACGTCCTGGCCAGTCATCGAAGAGTTGCACCAGCTCGAAGCCGCTGGCGGTGACTTCGCCAACGACGGCGTCGGCCCGTACTCCATGACCGTTCCGGTTTTTCGGGACACCCGGTGGAGGCCACGGCCACAACCAGGCCAGCGTCGGCGGAAAGTCGATGACCGCAAGCACCGCGCCTGGCCGCATCGAGCGCAGAAAGTCGGCATTCGTTGCGCCGGGATCGTTCAGGTGATGATAGACGCGCCGCAGCACGATGGCGTCGCAGCAATTCACCGGCAACCCGGTCGTGCCGGCGCCGGCCTGAATCAAGGTCACATTGTGGAAGCTGGCGGCGGCGACGCGGCCGCGAATCTCATCGAGTGCATTCGGATCGATATCGCTCGAAAACACCCGCCCGCCTGGCGCCACTTCTGCCGCCAGCGCCAACGTCAAATCGCCGCCACCCGCGCCGACATCCGCTACCGACACGCCCGGCTTGAGGTTCAGCACCTGTCGAAGCCGCGGCATTTCCGGCCCCGTCGCACTGAAGCCGCCGCCACGCCCGCGATCGAAGGCAAGTCCGGCGAGGATGACGACGATGAGGACCGACAGGATCGAGATCGCGACCAACTTGCCGGCCTTCATGCGCGAGCCTCCTTCACAGCCATCTTCGCACTGCGGATTTGTAGTCGGCGTACGTCGATCCGAAGCGCGCGTCCAGATAGCGCTCCTCGCGAGGCACGACCGTGAGTGCAATAAATGCGATGCTCGCGACAGAGGCCGCGAGTAGCCACCAGCTGCCGGACCACACGGCAATGCCGAGCTGTATCAGTGCGAACGAGAGATAGATCGGATTGCGGCTGATGCGGTACGCCCCACTGCGCACGATCACATTGGTCGTCCGGTTGCCTGGCACGGGTGTGCCCGCCGCGCGAAGCTCGCGAATCGCCGACACGAACAGCGCCAGGCCAGCCAGCGACAACGCCACGCCGATCGGCCATCGACCCGCGCGCGATGTGAACGACAGCGGCCAGGCGAGATCAAGGACGACGCCCGTTCCGATCGCCGCCGCGAAGACGATTGGCGGACGCAGGATTGTCGGCTGCCCGACCGCAGGACCGCCTGCGGTTGTGTCCATGATCTTCATGGCCAGACTCCCGGTTATGACAACTAAGGTGTCATGTTATTGATTGACAACTTGGGTGTCAACTGGCGACACTGGGCAGCGATGGCAGCCAAAAAAGCCGAGGAGATCGCCGAGTTGATGATCGAGGTGGCGCAATGCTTTTTCAGGATACGAGCCGCCGGGCAGAATGCAGGACTGGTCACCGGCTGGGGCGGCGGCTCGTTCGGCTTCATGCGCAGCCTGGCGATGCTCGGCCCTCTGACCGTGCCTCAGATCGCTGAGATGCGGCCGACCAGCCGCCAGCGGATGCAGCGGCTCGCCGACGAGCTCGCGTCCGACGGCCTCGTCGAATTCATCGACAATCCGAAACATCGCCGCTCGAAGCTCGTGCAGTTGACGCGCAAAGGCGCCGCGCGTCACCGGGAGATGGGCGCGAGGCTCCTCGCCATGGCGTCGACCATCGGCGGCGAGCTGAACGAAAGCGAGATCCGACGGACCACGGCCGTCATCCGGCAGTTGAGCGCTGACGTCACCGCGCATTCGGCGCGGCTGTCGTAGCGAGCGCGCGCCTCGCTCGAGGCGGGGCATCATGCATCGGATTCCTGCTATGCTCGACTGAGGGTACTTTGAGAAGCTTTATGCAGTCGCGTCGAAGTTTCGTCAGACGCTTGGTGCGGGGCCTGCTCCAGATGGCTGGTCCTCTTCTGCTGGCCGGTCCTCTTCTGATCGTTCTCTCCCCGATTGAAGCGCAGGCGCAGAAGCTCACGATCCAAGGCGATCGATTCGCGGTCGATGGAGAACCTCGATTTCTGACCTTCATGACCATGTTCGGGGCGATGGCTGCTCCCGACATCGCCGCCGATATGCAGACGGTGCGGGCGCTAGGCTTCGACGGGGTGCGGATCTGGCCGAACCTCGATACCGGTCCCCAGTTGATGAACGGCGACGGCACGCTGAAGCCGGATGAGCTGGAGCGACTGCGACTGATCCTCGATGAAGCCCGGAAGCAGCGCATTCTCGTCGATGTGAGCTTCACGTTCGAGCACATTCGCGGTCTGGACGCGGCGCGAGCGCGGGTGGGCATCGCGGCCGCGACCGAGGCGCTGCGTTCCTACGACAACTTTCTGATCGACATTCAGAACGAGCGCAACGTGACCGATCGGCGCTTCATGAGCGAGGCCGACGTGGCCCGGGCTCTCGCGGCGATCAAATCTGTCGATCCGGCTCGGATCGTCGTGGCTTCCAACAGCCCGGTGGACCCGCCGGAGTACGCCGCCGATTTCACTGCCAGAGTCGGGCTCGATGCCACGGCGTACCACGAGCCGCGGAATTCGCGATGGTACACGGCCAGTGAAGTGCAGTCCGTCGTCGGCGCCATGAGAAAGAACGGGAAGCCGGCCTACCTGCAGGAGCCGATGTCGACCCGAGACGACCTGTTCCCCTATCCCGCCCACGATCGCGCCGACTACTTCATGCAGGCCATCGCCAACGCCAAGCTGGCTGGCGCAGCGGCGTGGTGTTTCCACACCGACGTCGCTGTCGACTATCGAACCGGGCCGCGGCTCCTGGAGGATCGTCTTCGGCAGTACGCGGAGCCCGAATGGGCATTCGTGAACTCGCTGAAGCCCCGCGTGCTTCTCCGCGCGAACAACGCCGTCAACTTCGTCGTGGCCGAGGGCGGTGGCGGAGCAGCGGTGCGCGCTGACCGGACTGCGTTCGGTCCCGGTGGCTGGCTAGTGCTGGGTCTGTCGGTGCTGTCTGGCGGGCCGCCGATTTCCGGAGACCGCGTGGCGTTCGCGACCGTCGACGGCAAGCATTTCTTGCAGGCCGTTGGCGGCGGTGGAGCATCGTTAAGGGCGTCGTCTGAGAGTGTCGGCGGATGGGAAACCTTCGTGATCGAGCGGCCCGGCGGGGGCGTCATTCGCCATGGCGATTCAGTAACCCTTCGGACCGCTGACGCACCTTGGTACGTCACGGCAGAGAGTGGCGGCGGCGGTAACGTATTCGTCAACAGCGCGTCGCGAGGCGGGTGGGAGACCTTCACCGTCTTCTTCGCGACGCCGCATCTCTCTGCGACGCCATGAGCTGGCTTCTATCCGACCTCCGATCGGGACGCGCCGAAGCCGTCTCCGTCCAGGGTAGGGTGCGTCCGTGAGGGCCGCCCAATGCACCATGGTGAGCATCACGGCGTTGGTGCTCGCGGCGTGCGACGGAGGCTCGGAAGGGCCGACCACACCGACGCCTCCACCGTCGGCGAGATCGGCTGCGCTTGTCATCACCTTCGATGAGAACCCCGTGCCGTTCAAGGACACTGGCTGCAACGCGGTCGTTCCGCAGGGCTGGAGCACTCAGGCGCGCGTTCAGGAGACGGGCGGCGTCGCCTTCACACCGAGCGCGCTCATTCAGAAGATTGATGGAAGCGTCGCCGATTTTCTTCAGGAATCGTTCAACTCTCGGTTCGGAGCGTGTCCCGGCGGCACATTTACGCCAGGGACGATCCCCGCAAACGGTGCGGTCTGCGGGATAGTGGGTGTCTGCACGACCAGCTCGTTCAGCAACTATCAATTCCAGATCACGGGCACCGACGCCGGCGGCCGTGCGCTGACTGTTGACAGTCCGCTGCTTCGGTTCGGCAGCCGTACTGGCGGCCAGTCTCTACAGCTTCGGCATTTGCCAGGGCTCTCCACTCCACCGGATGAAATCCAGCGATGATCCTGCCGGAAGCGCAGAACGCGACGCTCCGACAGATCGCGGGCTAGCTGCGCGAGCAGTAGGCGAGCGGCGTGACGACACTCTTCCCTGGAGCCCGTGGAAAAAGTGAGGGCGGATTCGCGTCAGTCGAAGCTCGCCGCGGTGGGAACCACGGCGGGTCGTGTGAGCCGCATCTGTGCGACTTCGATCGCATGCCGGACCTGCGGATCCGCCTCGCCGCTCGCACCTTTAAGGGCTTCAGCAGCCTCCGGGCCACCGATGAAGCCGAGGGCGGTGGCGATCTGCTCCCGCACGAGGGGGTTGGGGTCGCTGAGCCGCGCGGCGACAGCCGCGACACGCGGCTGGCCTAGCTCCACCAAGTATGCCAGCGCCTCGTCAGACCGGTCGCGATCTGATAGCGCATCGAGCACGCGGTCGATGCCGTCGTGACCGGCCGAGGCCAGCGCGAAGCCCATCGCCGTGAGCACGCGCGTATCCTTCTCGGAAGCCATCGCCTCCTCGATGCGCGGGAACGCCACACGGGCTTGGCCCGTGCGGGCCAGGCCCTCGTAGGCCGCCTTGCGGTGCGCCGGGTACCCCGACGTGCTCTGCATCATGAAGAGCGTGTTGCTCGACGAATCACCGATGGCACCGAGTGCGCCGATCGCCGCCCGCCCCGCGACCCCACGCACGTAGAATTCGAACTGGTCGGTCAAAGCCGGCACCGCCCCCTTGTAGCGGAGATCGCCCAGCGCCCGCATCGACGCGAGCCTGACGTCGAGATCCTCGTCATTGATCCGGCCGACGAGCGGCACTCCGGCGTCCTGCACTTGCAGGCGAGCGAGCGCCAGGGCGGCCGCGATTCTCACCGATGGCTCGCGGTCGCTCAGCGAGGCCACGAGCTCGAACGCCACGGCATCGCTGACCGGCGGCGTGAGGACGATCCCCACGGCGTACGCCGTGTCGCGCCGGATCGCAGGTTGTTCGTCGGCGAGTGCCCTGACCAGTGCAACTGACAGTTCGGGAGGCACCGACCATGGCTGGGCATGGAACCGCGCAACCTCGAACGCGTCAGCCGCGCTGCCGATCGAGCGCTTCGCTGGCGGCTGCACATAGACAGCGATCACTCCGGCCACAGCACCTTCACGGATGTCGATTTCGCTATCGGCGAGGAGCCGGGCGAGCAGCGGAAGCGTCTCGGGGCCGCCGCGTTCGCGCAGGCCCTTCAGGGCCTGTCGCCGAACCCGCACAGAAGAACTGGCGACGTCTTGCTCGACCTGCGGTAGCGGCGGCAGCGGTGTCGCCTGCTGCTGGGACGCGACGACGATCGATCCGGGCGCAATCAGCGCCAGCGCGACGACCCATCCGGCCATTCGTGCGCTCACGTGCCGTCGCAGTCTCATGATTCGAGACCGAACGGTGAACCGGCGATGGTCGCTCTGTGTGTGCATCAGAACCACGCTTTCGCGAAGACGCTGATCGGAAGTGACCAGCGGCTGCCGGTGTCGTTGACGTTCCGGAGGTTGGGATCCGCAAACAGCGCCTCGGCGCCCGGTTTGCCCTGGAACCGAAGACCGAGCTCTACACCCAAGGCGATCCTGTCGGACACGTCGTAGCTGACGCCGGTGTCACCACCCAATATGAACACCGTCGACCCCTTGAAGTACGGCTGGTTGGCGAGGGTCAGTCCGACCTCGACGACTCTGAACGTCGCGTCTGTCGCCTGGAGAAAACGCACGCCGATTACGCCATCCACGTAGGTGCGAATGGGACCCTCGGGTCGCATGTAGTAGCGGAGGCCGCCTTCGATGTCGAACGCGTTGGTGTTGGACAATCGCGCCCGAAGGGGATAGCCCGATACCGATCCGACGATACGCTCGGTACCGTTGAATTTGCCGAAGGCGAACGTCGCGAAGGCTTCCTTGTTGTAGTCGAGTCCCTGGCTGCCCGTGAAACGGACCTTCAACGCGTCGCTGAAGTGGTTGCTGAGGGCCTGCTCGACCAGAACGGACGGCCTGCCGTCGATCGACCCGACGCCTTCATTGATGGCGTTGCCGGCCAGGCTGAGGCCAGTACCCACGAAGATGGTGGCTGACCGTGT
>JBKPSC010000458.1:0-6703 GCA_046734915.1 Acidobacteriota bacterium
GTGCTGGGACGGCCATCAACCTGACGGGGGCCGCCAGCGATCCGGACCTCAATCTCCCGCTGATCTACCGCTGGAGCGTGGGCGCAGGGTCAGGGATTCACGACCGGACGGAGTTGAACGCGGGTCTTGTCCATTTCGATCGGGCAGGCACCTTCCCGGTCAACTTCACGGTTACCGACTCCTTGGGCAAGTCAGCGACCGCGACGCGTACGGTGACCGTCCTCGGTGGTCAGCCTCTCTCGACCAGCGGTTGGACGCTGAGGTTCGTGGATAGCCAGGAAACGGCTGGAGGAGACCCCGCCACCGACGCCTTCGATGGCAATCCCAACACGATCTGGGCGACCCAGTGGCTGGCAGCGAAGCCGCCGCCACCGCATGAGATTCAGATCGATCTCGGCGCGACGAGTCAGGTGACGGGATTCCGGTATTTGCCCCGGCAGGACGGCAGCAACATTGGAAACATCGGGCAATATGAGTTCTTCGTCAGTGCCGATGGCGTGAATTGGAACCTGGCGGCAGCCGGCGCCTTCGACGCGGACGCAGACGAAAAGGAAGTAACGTTTCCGGGTGGGAGTGCCCGATACGTGCGGCTGCGGGCGTTGACAGAGGTTAACGGGCTTCCGTATACAGCAGTTGCCGAACTGCGCGTGCTGCAGCGCCAGTGTGTGGCGCCATCGGTGCGACTGCTTCAGCCGCGCTCAGGCTATCTCCAGAGGTCCTCCACTCTTCAATTGGTCGCCGACGCGTGTCTGAGCCAGTCCGGACAAGGGGTGCGGTTTGTTGTCGATGGTGCAGCGGTCAACGACTTTACCGCGCCTTACTCCGTGACGGCCTCAGGGCTCAGCGCGGCAGAGCACGTCGTCGAAGCCTTTCTCGTCGATAGCGGCGGCAACCCGGTCAGTGGAGTGACGACCTATGATCTGGCGACGCCTATCGGCATCGGGGACTTGTATGTGGCGATGGGGGATGGCATCACATTCGGCTTCGGTGACGACGCTCCAACTGACGACAACTCGGCCGACCGCCGGAATCTCCTTGGTGGATACACGCCGATTCTGGCGGATGCCCTCACGACGGCCAGTGGCTATCCCGTGGCGGCCGTCAACAATGGGGGTCGCCGGCGGTTCATCGGCCACAGGCGCCTCCTCGGTCAACACGCTCCTGCAGCTTTACCCGAACGCGAACTACTTCCTGCTGATGTACGGCCATAACGACGCGAGCGCCCAAAGGCCGAGCGGCCTGGGACTGACTCCGCACCATTCGCGTCGTACCGCCGGATTTCCACACCTACTTCCGGACGCGCACGGGAACCCACTACTCCAACTCGGTGGAACTAAACGGGCTTGGCTATCAGTCAATGGCCGAGCTCTGGCTGCAGGCGCTTCTTGGTGCTCAATGAGCGACTCCGTCATCACCGTTGAACGTCTGTCGAAGCGCTACATCATCGGTCATCAGCGCGACCGGAGAGACGGTCTGCGTCACGCCATCGAGCGCGCAGTGCGATCGCCGCTCGGCTGGGTGCGCGCGTCCCTGAAGGTGAGCGCCGCTGCGAGTGAGGAATTCTGGGCGCTGCGGGACCTGAACTTCGACGTCCGACGCGGTGAAGTGCTCGGGATCATCGGGCGCAATGGCGCCGGGAAGTCGACGCTGTTGAAGATTCTCAGTCGGATCACTGCTCCCACTGAAGGGCGGGCGCGAATCCGTGGACGGGTCGCCAGCCTTCTCGAGGTCGGCACAGGCTTCCACCCCGAGCTGACGGGGCGCGAGAATGTCTTTCTCAACGGCGCGATCCTCGGCATGAGCCGGGCGGAGATCAGGCGCAAGTTCGACGAGATAGCGGCATTCGCGGAAGTGGAACGATTCCTCGATACGCCCGTGAAGCGCTACAGCAGCGGCATGCAGGTGCGGTTGGCCTTTGCGGTAGCCGCTCACCTCGAACCGGAAATCCTGATTGTCGACGAGGTGCTGGCCGTCGGAGATATGGCGTTTCAGAAGAAATGCCTTGGCAGGATGCGCCAGGTCGCTAATCAGGAAGGTCGAACGGTGCTGTTCGTCAGCCACAATACCGGTGCCTTGTCCAACCTGTGCAGCCGTGGCGTAGTTCTGGGTGGGGGCGTCCTTCAGGCCGACACGGACATTCATTCTGCGTTGTCGTTCTACTTGACGAGCTGCGCACTCACTCGCGCGACTTCGGGGAGCGCCTTGCGGGGGCCGAGAATCGATAGCGCCAGGATCGATGAAGCGGCGCTGCAAAGGGGGGACTTCGACGTGAGGATTTCGTTTACCTCACCTTTCGAACTCGATCCACCCATCGGCGGGGTGGTGATCACCGACGCCAACGGCACTCCGCTGCTCGGCACGAACACACGGATGCATCCGGATGGCTTCGAGCGCCGAAGGGCCAGCAGTGGTGTGCTGTTGTGCCGCATCCCTCGACTACCTCTGCACAGCGGGGAATATGGGGTCTCAGTGTGGCTCGGCGACATGTATCAGGATTACGACGCTGAGATTGGCGTGCTGGCGTTTCATTTTTCGTCGCCTGACTTTCGGCCGGAGATTCCACCGACCTCCATCGTCGGTCCCATGAACGTTCGAGCGGCGTGGCGCTTCGAAGAAAAGTTCGAACCGCTTCCTGTGTGCTCGTGAATGGCGTTGGCAGCGCGCCGAGCCACGCGCGGAGTTTCGGATGCCTGTCGATTACGATTACGCGGCAAACCGACACACGCTGGACAGCCCGAGGACTGTCATTCCCATCCTCTTCAGCGGACGGAAGCCTGGGAGCCTGCTGGACGTTGGATGCGGCATCGGGACGTGGCTGAGGGCGGCACACGAGTTCGGCATCGAGGACATCAGAGGCGTGGACGGAGTGGAGATCCCATCCACCGATCTCCTGGTGCCGCCTGACGCGTTTCGTGTCGTCGATCTAAGCGGGCCGTGGACCCTCGACCGGAAGTTCGACGTGATCCTGTGCCTCGAGGTGGCGGAGCATCTCGACGAACGCTGCAGCACGCCGCTGATCGAAGCGCTCACTGCTCATTCAGACGAAATCATCTTCTCCGCCGCGTGCCCGCGCCAGCCCGGTCAGCATCACGTCAACTGCCAGTGGCCGGCTTACTGGCAGGAGCGGTTCAATGCCTGCGGATTCAGCTGCTCTGACGCCATTCGATGGAGGATCTGGAACGAGACCGACGTTGACGTGTGGTATCGGCAGAACATGTTCGTGGCCAGGCGAGATGCGCGGGGTGCTGGCAGAGAAGAACGACTGAGAGCCGTCATCCACCCCGAGTTCCTGGAGGATCTGGTGTTTGTCGGAGCCGCGACCGCAGCCATGGAGAAGGTGGAAAGCCTCGAGGCCCGAGCAAGGCCCGTCAGGTGGTACGCGATCTCGGCAATGAGAGCTCTGACGGCCAAGGTCCGACGTCGATTCCTCCCGGACTGAGCCCGGTCTGCAGGATTCCCTTACAACTGAGCACAGATCCTCCATGAATTGCGCGGGATGCGACAGCCACTAGCAAGGGCGGAGCCAATCCCGTTGGACTGCTGTTCACCGTATTCTAGGCGCAAATTACGTTTTCGGACAGGTCGCGGTTTGCCTATGGAGTGAAGCAGAATACGTTTTTATTGCACGCTCGATCCTGTAACGTGCCCGAACCGTCGGTTGGGCGTGGGTGCCGCGATGGTGCGAGGTGCTCGCTCGGCCTCGCTGGCTCCACGGCTAGCTCGATCTCGCCGCTCGCGTAACGAGTGAAGGCCCCCCGCGCGTTTCCTGCGCACCGGATTTCCACTCCAGATCGTCAAGTCGTCTGCGTACGTCCAACGCTCATCGCGGAACTTGGAACAGTTCGCGAGGGCGTTAAGCCCCTGCGTATCCAGGGCGCATCTGCGCGCTCGACGGCTTGACACAGAGTTCTTTGTCCCACCCAGGCACACGTTGGCGCGAGTTACGGCCAGGCTCGCCAGCGGCGCGAACCTGAAGATTCCAGTCACTACCGATCAGCACAGCAACGCCGGTAACGACCAGCGCGCCCGCCCACACCCAATCCAGGTTCAGCCATCAACCTGAATGCGCCCAACTCGATGTCCGATCGACGGTCGAGAGCTGCGTAGCCGTCGAGCCGATCGAGGAGGTCTTTGAGGCCTCATCTCAAACCGCTTTCTGAGCAAGTCATCGTCGCCATTGGTGCGTCGCGCCGCATCAGGTGGACGACGGCGGAGATGGCGGCGAAACTGCGTGGTGCTCGCGGCAGGAAATGGTTTTGAGGAGGCCTGCTGCGCTACGGGACCCACCCGGGCAGATCCGATGCCTGCCGAATCCAACTCGCCACGAGTTCCTCATCGAGTGGCTCGGCTTGATGGATGTCGAGGTAGCGCACGTCCTTCTGCTTGGACTCGCCGGGAGGGAGCGGACGCAGCGACGCGCCGCGGAAGAACGCCACCTTGACGTACGTCGTGAAGCAATGAAAGTTGAGAAACCAGCCCTGGCCCTCGACGCCATAGAAGGGCGAGTTCCACTTGACGGCCTTGCGCACACCCGGAACGGTGCGCACGATGAGCGCGTCGAGGCGGCGGCCGACGTCGCGTTTCCACCCCGGCATGGCTGCGATGTAGGCCTGCACGGGCGCGTCGCCGTCGGCCTTCGCGATCTGCGGGTTGCCGCCTGCCAGGAGGGCCGGCTTCCCCTTACTTCGAACGCTTCGACTTGTCAGCCCTGTCAGCTTTGTTGAGGGCGACTGCCTGCCGAACGAGCGTTTTGAACGCGGACTCGTCAACCTCTTCTCCTTCGTGGATGTCGATCGCGCGGCGTACGTTTCCGTCGAGACTCGAATTGAAGAGACGCGCCGGATCCTTCAGCGCCGCGCCCTTGGCAAAAGTCAGCTTCACGACGCTCTTGTAAGACTCGCCAGTGCAGATGATGCCGTCGTGCGACCAGACCGGAGTGCCGGGTTTGGTTGGCTTCACCCACTTCCACTCCTCGACGATGTCGGGGTCGGCTTGCTTGATGAGCGTGCGCATTCTGCTGAGCGTTTTTCCGCGCCAGTCCCCGAGTTCGGCGACTCTCGTCGAGATGAGCTCTGACGCCGATTGGTCTTGGCTCGCACCCGACTTTTTCATGGTCTCATCCTAGAAATTCGCGTCATTCGCTTGCGGCGTGGGCTGAACGCGGCGCCAGGAAAAGTACGAGAGCGCCCAGAGCACGCCTGTGGCTGCCGCCCAACCCCACGCCTCCGGTCCGTCACCCACCGAGAAGTGGGCGATGAGCGCAGAGCCGAGAGTGATGGCGAAGCCGGCGTAGGCCCACTCCTTCAGCCGCGCCGGCACCGGCGCGAGCAGAAACATCACCCCAAGGATCTTGGCCCAGGAGAGCTCCACGCGGAAATAGTCCGGGAAGCCGAGGTGGGTGAATGCCTCCGCCACCTGCGGCAAGCGGAGCTGCGCGTAGGCGGTGAAGCCGATCTGCAGGCAGAAGAGCCCGGTGACGATCCAGAAGCCGAAGACTAATGCCTTGGAGCGCGGCATGCTCAGGTCAGTGGCCTTACGCAGGGTCAATTCCATGGGTCGTTCCTCCTTGCACTCAACGCTGCACGGGGTTGTTCGGCCAGCCAGGGGACTCGACGCCGAACTGCTTTGCGTACTCGGCGTTCAGTCGCTGCCAGCCCGTGAACTGCATCGCCTCTGGACCAACGATGCGGCCGATAGGGGTGCCACTGAGAAAATGTTCCAGAACATCGAAGCAGATGTGCCACCCCGCAGCACCCATCGAGATGAAGCGGCGATCGATGTTGTGCCACAGCGTCAGGCGTGTGCCGGCAGCCTGCGGCTCCAGTTGCCAGCGGATGTCTTGTCCTCCCCAGCTGAATTCGAGCAGCTTCGGCGGGTCGGCCCGCTTCACCTGAGTCTCGGACACGTGCGGTGTCGGCGCCCCCACTGTCGAGAGCGTCGCGGTCCCAACGGCACCGAGGTTCCGGTCGGCATCGAACGGAGCCCATTCGCGGAGATGCTCGGGCTCGGTCAGCGCCTTCCAGACCTTCGCTGGAGGGTGGGAGAGATCTCGGACGAGCACAAGGGTCCACTTCTCTCCTTCTTTGTGGACTTCAGCGCCGGATGCGGCGCCTGGCGCGTATTGCAGACGAGCAGTCACTTTCTTCTCCTTGTCTTCCGTTTTTTTCGAGTCGATTGATCCATGCGGTCGAGGTGGCGTTCGAGCGCATCCAGGTGCGCCGACCAGAACCGACGGAACGGAGCCAGCCAGGCATCCACTTCCTGAAGTGGTTCTGGTTTCAGCCGGTAGAGACGGCGCTGTGCGTCCACCGTGGATTCCACGAAACCGGCCTCGCGCAGCACGCGCAGGTGCTTCGACACGGTCGGCTGCGGCATGCGCAGTTCACGCTCGATCTCTCCCACCGACTGTTCGGACGAGACCAGCAGGCTCAGGATCGCACGGCGGTTCGGCTCGGCGATGATTTCGAACACAGATTCCACGCTCTTGATATACGCCGCCTGGCATATGCTTGTCAAGGCATATACGACCGTCGCTGCTTGATCGGTGGAGAGCGCTCGCATAAAGCGTATGGGCCTCCTGGTCAGAAGCGCGATCGGTGACGGCGCGCGGAGTGACTCGGATTTATTTGAATTTGATGAGTCGCACAAAACTCTTCAACCCCCAAACGGGAGGTGTAGGATCTGCGGCCGTTCAAGGCTGAGT
>JBKPSC010000459.1:0-10520 GCA_046734915.1 Acidobacteriota bacterium
CCTCGGCCTCGATAACATCGGCGTCTTCGACCGCAGCGCGCCGCTCCCGACCGGCGGGACACTCGAACAGGCCGATGGCACCGCATGGATGGCGTTCTACTGCCAGAACATGATCGAGATCGCTCTCATCCTGGCCGATCACGATCCCATTTACGAAGAGTCCGCGTTCAAATACCTCGAGCACTTCATGTGGATCGCTTACGCGATGGACCGCATCGGCGATCAACGTGACGAGATGTGGGACGAGACAGATGGGTTCTTCTACGACGTTTTGCGGCTGCCGAATGGATCCGCGACCCGCCTCGAGGTCCGGTCCATGGTGGGGCTGCTCCCGCTCTGCGCCTCCACGATATTCGGCCCGGACGACATCGTAAAACACCCGCGACTCCTGGAGCTCGTCCAGTTGTACAGGGAGCGCCATCCCGACGTCGTCGCGCAGGTCGCCCCGACCGCGGAGGGATTCATCGGTTACGCCGGGCGCCGCCTGCTCTCGCCGCTCTCGAAGAAGCGGCTCGAACGCGTTCTCGGCTACCTGCTCGACGAGAACGAGTTCCTGAGCCCGTACGGCATCCGCTCGCTCTCGCGATACCACCAGGACCACCCGTTCGTCTTTCATGTCGGGCACGACGCCCACCGCGTCTCCTACCTCCCGGCCGAATCGGACACGGGGATGTTCGGCGGGAACTCGAACTGGCGGGGGCCCATCTGGATGCCGGTCAATGCGCTCATCATCCGCGGGCTCCTCAACCTCTACGCCTTCTACGGCGACGACTTCACCGTCGAGTGCCCGACCGGCTCCGGCCGCCGGATGACTCTCTTCGAGGTGTCGCGCGAGCTCTCCCGGCGGCTCGCGAAGATGTTCTTGAGAGACGCCAACGGTCGCCGTCCGGTCTATGGAGGGACCGCCAAGTTCCAGGACGACCCGCACTGGCGCGACCTCATCCTCTTCTACGAGTATTTCCACGGGGACAACGGCGCCGGTCTCGGAGCGAGTCACCAGACCGGTTGGACGGGCGTCATCGCACGCCTGCTCGACCTTTTCGGCCGCCTCGACGCAGCCGACGTACTGGAGGTGGAAAAAGGGCGGCTCTCCGAACGCGTCACCCAGGAACAGGTGTACGGGAGGAAGACTCAACCAGCGGGCCGTACTTAGGCGACGAACCGATGCCCACACCGCTCTATCCCTCGCTCTATCAGATCAACACCCGCGTCTGGTTGACGCGGTTATCGCAGACGCTCGGCCGGACCGCGACGCTCGACGACATACCAGATGCTGAACTCGATCGACTGGCGTCGATGGGGTTCGACTGGATCTGGCTCCTCAGCGTGTGGCGCACAGGTCTCGCGGCGCAGCAGATCTCACGAACGAATCCGGAGTGGCGTCACGAGTTCCAGGAGACGCTGCCCGACCTCCGCGACGACGACATCGCCGGCTCGGGATTCGCGATCACCGGCTACACCGTGCATCCCGGGCTGGGCGGCGATGAAGCACTGGCGCGGATCCGCCAGCGCCTCCGTAATCGCGGCCTGCGGCTGATGCTCGACTTCGTCCCCAATCACACGGCGCCGGATCATCCGTGGGTCGAAGAGCACCCGGAGTACTACGTCGCCGGCACCGAGTCCAATCTGGCGCAGGCGCCGCAGAACTACACGCGCCTCGAGCTGCGTCACGGTCACCAGGTGCTGGCGTTCGGACGCGACCCGTACTTCTCGGGCTGGCCCGACACGCTGCAGCTCGATTACAGCAATCCAGCGACGCAAGAGGCGATGCGTGGCGAGCTCCTGAGAATTGCCGGGCAGTGCGACGGGGTGCGCTGTGACATGGCCATGCTGGTCCTGCCCGACGTCTTCGAGCGCACCTGGGGCCGTCGTGCTCCGCTCTTCTGGCCCGAGACGACGGCGCGCGTCCGCGAACGGGTTCCGGGATTCTGCTTCATGGCCGAAGTCTATTGGGACCTCGAATGGACCATGCAGCAGCAGGGCTTCGACTACGCGTACGACAAGCGCCTGTACGATCGCCTGCGAGAGGGCCACGCCAGACCCGCACGAGAGCATCTCCTCGCCGGGCTCGACTATCAGAACAAGCTCGCGCGTTTCATGGAGAATCACGACGAGCCGCGGGCGGCCGCGACGTTCCAACCGCAGATGCACGAAGCGGCGGCCATCATCACGTATCTGTCACCGGGCCTGCGGTTCTTTCACCAAGGTCAGTTCGAGGGCCACCGGAAGCGCATTTCACCGCATCTGGTGCGTGGCCCCATTGAACCAACCGATGGCGCCGTGTTCCGGTTCTACGAACGGCTGCTGGCGGTGCTGCGCGACGCCACCGTTCGTGATGGATCCTGGCGTCTGCTCGAATGCCTGCCCGCGTGGAACGACAACTGGACGTGGGACTGTTGCCTCGTATGGATGTGGACGGGACAGAAGGGGGAGCAGCGACTCGTGGCGGTCAACTACGCGGGGAACCAGAGTCAGTGCTACGTCCGCCTGCCGGGCCCTTGTGCAGGCGTCGTCGGCTTTCAGGATGTGATGGGCACGCTCGACTTCGATCGGGACGGCCACGACCTCGACGCGCGCGGCCTCTATCTGGACATGCCGCCCTGGGGCTATCACGTCTTCGAGGTGGCCGCCGGGTAATTGGCGGTCAGCCTCGGGGACGAAGGCACGTTCATCTCGAACTGCGGCGAACGGCTGGCGCCGCCGGATCCGATCCCAGGAACCGAAGCAACTCGGCGTTGACGACGTCCGGCTTTTCTTCGTGCGGGTTGTGCCCGGCCTGCGGAATCAGCACGAGTTCGGCATTCGGGAGCGTGTCCACCGCCCGGCGCGCATCGGCGGGAAAGCTCGGACCGTCCTGCTCGCCACCAAGCACCATCGCCTTGGTCTTGATGTGCGGCCAGTCGTTGACGGTGGAGTCGACCGAGCGCAGATTGCCGCCAAGCTCACGGACGTAGGCCAGGCGCGGCCATTCAGCCGACAGACGCACGCCGTGTCGGATCCGCAGGTGCTCGAGATACTCGGGGCGCCAGACGACGTAGCGTGACAATTCGGTGCGCACGTCAGCCTCGTAAGCGGCCTGCAGATCCGGCTGCACATCCACCTTGCCGTCGAAGGGTGTGAACCCGCGGCCGGCGCGAGTGTCGGTGAGCCCGATTGGATTGACCAGCACCAGATGCGTGAGCCTGGTGGGATAGAGAAAGGCGATACGTGTCGCCATCTGCCCGCCGATTGAATGACCCACGATCGCGGCCTTGTCGACGCGCAGATGATCGAGCAGCGCCACTGTATTCGACGCGTGCAAGCTGATGCTGTACGGAAGAATCGGCTTCGAGCTCTTCCCCCAACCGAGCCGGTCCTCGACCACGACGCGGTAGCCGGCTTTGGCCAGCGCCTCAATCTGCGCCTTCCAGTACCAGCCGTAGTAACTGCCGCCGTGCAGGAGAACGACCGTGCGACCGTTCGGCGTGCCTGTCGGCGCCACGTCCATGTAGGCGATGCGTACATCCTGGCCGTAGAGGTTCAGATCAAAATACCGCACGGGATGCGGGTACTTGATTTCTTCGAGGTTGATGGACAGCGGGCCCCACTCGGCAGGAGGCGATGCAGGTGGTCGCTGCTGCGCTGATGTGTCGACACAAAAGACGGAGGTGGCCATCAGGGCGCCAATCACTGCGGGAATGCAGGCCCGTCGTCGATACTCCATGGTCCGATTCTCCTTGCGTCAGAACGTTCGGCCTCGAAGTTTACGTCGAACTCGTGATCCTCACCAGGGCCAGCAACTAATTGTCGGCCTGACGGTTATCGCCTCAGACAAACCTGCCTTGCCGACCGGCGGGCTTCTCTGCGATAGAGACGGCCGGAGGTTTCATGGCACAGTCGTGGTCTCGTCGTTCATTCTTTGGGCTCGCATCGGGCCTCTCGGCGCTCGGCGTCTCCTTGGATGCCGCAAAAGCCTGGGGACAATCGGCGGCCCTGCGCCCGACTTCCGCCCCCGCTTCTGCGAGCGACGTGTTTCCGGCGCAGGACCCTGTCCTGGTGAAAGAGGCCGTCGGCGTCTCGCATCGTGACCTCAAACGCGTGCGGGAACTGGTCGAAGCTCAGCCTGCACTCGCGCGCGCCTCGATTGATTGGGGCTTCGGCGACTGGGAATCGTGCATCGATGCGGCGTCGCACGTTGGCAACAAGCCGATCGCGGACTTCCTGCTGACGACTGGCGCGAGACCGACGATTTTCTCTGCGGCGATGATGGGGCAACTCGACGTCGTGAAGGCGTTCATCGCCGCGCGCCCCGGCGTCCAGCGAGCCTTGGGGCCGCATGGCCTGACGTTGATGTGGCATGCCAGGCAAGGCGGCCCGGACGCCGCGGCTGTCGTCCAATACCTGACGGCGGTCGGAGACGCCGACATTCAGCCGACGACGGTGCCGCTCGCGGCGCCGGACCGCGATGCGATCGTCGGCAAATACACCTACGGGACCGGCCCTCGCGACTACTTCACCATTGACGTCCGGCACGATCTGTCAGGGCGTGACCAGTTGGGAATCGAGCGCCCAGGTGCTCCCACGCGTCAAAACCTCTATCACCTGGGCGACCTCGTGTTCTTCCCCACGGGCGTGCCGAGCGCGAAGATCGCTTTTGCCAGGGACGGTGCGAAGGTCACACAGCTGACCGTCGCCGATCCGAACGTGATGCTGACGGCCCGCCGGGAATGAGCCGGTTGGCGGCCCGGCCGAAACGGTTCGGCTGATCAGAAGCGCACGAGCCGATTGACCTTGACGACGAACGCACGATTGCGCAGCGCCAGAGAGCCGGAGCGGAGAGAATCGTGCTCGTCCGTATACACGACGAACAGCTCACTGCCCGGCAGGTACTCCCAGCGAAACCGCAGGTTGGTGCCGAGCAGCTTATCGTTCGAGCCGTACTGGACGAGCCCACTGGCGAACATGCGGGCGGAGAACGCATAGTCGGAGCGCGCCCGCAGAACAGTTGTCGTGAAGTCGCCCGCAGACACGCTGACGTCGTTGATCTGCACGCTCGGCTCGACCGACCACCGCGTGAGAATCGAGACGCGGGCGGCGGTAAAGCCAAACGCGGTGATGGTGCCGTCATAGAACTGTCCGGCCTGCACTGACCATGTTCCAGAGACACGCCGCTGTAATCCCATCTGGTAGGCGATGGTGACGTCGGCGAACGAGTACGCCCCAGGGGCGATCGTGACGCCAGGAGCGACCGGAAACGGGCGGAACAAACGCTCGTAATTCGGGCCGCCTTCGACCGAGAACACATCGCTGTTTTGTCGCTCGATGGCGAACCGACCGGTTTGCGCCCGTGTTTCGAGCTGCCCGGCCGAGTTCTCGATGTACTCGAGTGACGTCTGGTAGGTGAACTGCCGGATGCCTTTGAAGTGAACCCGTGGTCGCGGGCTGAATCGCAGCAAGCCGAACGATCGGCGCATGTTGTCGCGCCGGACCAGGCCGACGTCCGGCGAAAAGTTATCGCCCACCTTCATGTATTGCGCTTGTGCGCCATAGCGGTCGCCGTCGTAGGCGGCACGGGCCAGATAGCTATCGTTGTCGACGGTGAAATCCGCGGTGTCAGACCGGGCGTAGTATCCGCCCAGGTTGACATTCTGGAAGAACGAGAACGACGCGTCGACGCCGTATGCCAGATTGGAGGCGCCGGGGACGGTAGACGACACGGAGCGGTTCGTCACCATCGCGCCGACCGTGCTGCGGCGCAGAATGTCCCGCTTGAGCCGGACGACGGTGAAGTTGGTTGCCGGTGTCTTCGAGACGTCTTCGGTTCCTGTCTGGATGTTCATCGCCCCGACGCTGAACTTGCCAGCTTTGCCGGTCAGGCGCTCGCCGGCGACGATCGGGATGACTCGTCCTCCGTTCAAACCCACGCGCCGGCTGTAGAACAGGTATGGCGTCAACGCGCTGGTCGTGCTGGCCGGCCCGCTGCGCGCGAAATCGAAGATGCCGCGTCCCTCGAGAAAGAAATCCCGCTTCTCCGGATAGACGATGCTGAAGCGCGTCAGGTTGACCTGTTGCTCATCGACTTCGACCTGGGCGAAGTCGGTGTTGATGGTGACGTCGGCGGTCAAATTCGCCGTGACGCCATACTTCACGTCCAGGCCGACGTTCGGATCGAAGTCGTGGTTCACAGGCGGCGTCCGGATGCGATCGGTCGTCAGCTGGGAGATGGCGTAGGGTTTCAGCTCGACATTCCGGCTCGCCGGCGGCAGGTCGAGGCCGACCAGCGTCGCGGCGCGAGAGAGGCGAAACATGCCGCCGGGCACGCCGGCGGACGCTGGTATCAGCGTGACGTGCGTCCACTCGTTCTTGCGGCGAATGACGCGACGGATGTTGATGCCCCAGACCTGGGACGAGCCTGAGGTGTAGCGCAGCGATTTGAAGGGAATCACCATCTCGACCGTCCATCCGCCGGCGAAACGGCCCGTGCGGACGTCCCAGACCGGATTCCAGTCGACGTTGAGATTCCCCTCATCGGTGACCGCCTGATCGGCGCGGGCGCCGAGCGGATTCGTGTAGAAGAGAAAGCCGTTCCGGCGATCGTAGAAGGTGTCGACGATGACGCCGAACGTGTCGTTCTGGCGCAGCTGATTCGTGTCGCGCCGCAGTTCATTGGCGACCCAGCGCTCAGGCGGTGCGCTGTCCCAGCACCGTCCCGCGACGTACAGGTTCTCGCGGTCGAACATGACCCAGGCTTCGGTGCGTTCGGTGGCCGGTGCACCTTCCGACGGAACCTGCTGGATGAAGTCGCTCACGGATTGATTGAGGGTGTAGACGGCTTCGTCGAGCTGTCCGTCGACGTCGAGCGGCTCCTCGAGGCGAATGGCACGAACCGTCGCCTGTCCCCGTGCATCGCGCGCCACGCTGGCCGGCGGCACAGGCGCCGGCGGTGCATCGTTGGGGACCACGGGCTGGGCGAACCCACTCACAGTCACCATCCCGCAAACGATGAAATGGATGATGACCTTAACGCGAGGGCTCGCTCGCGGTGATGGCGCTGACGATTGGAGGACTGCCGTCATCTGACTTTTGCTTGTGCCTTTCGGCGCTCCGCCCAATATCGTTTCATCCGCTCGGAGATCGCCTTGCGCGCCGCTGCTGATATCCGCTGCGTGCGGGTCCCGGCCTGCCTGATGGATTCCCTGAGCACTCGGCGTCGTTTGGGTAACGCCAGCTCGGGGAACGTGCGTTCGATGGCGATGATTTCCGCCCGCAGCTGTCTCAACGCCGCTTCGGCGCCGGCCCGCGCCAGCTCACGAAGCCTCTCGGGACTCAGACCAACTCGTGCCATACGCCCTCCTAGGGTGGGTGTGCGAGACGCCGGCGCGCCAGCTTATCGCACCTGATTCCGTCAGGCGGACCGCGTCAGCAGCAGCCCTCGCAAGGATCGCGCGAACCGCTTCAGCCCGTGCGTGTCGGTCGTGTAGGCCAGCACCTCTCGGCCTTGCAGCAGACCGGCAAGACGGCGTTGGATCGAAGGAGCGCTGCGGTCTCCAGGCGGGATCGCCGCAAGCGTGGCCACCTGATCGTAATGGCCGATGAGGACGCACTTGTCGCCGAAGCGCATCGTGAGCTCCTCGAGCTCCCAGAGGACGTTTTCCGTCGGCTCCGAGATATCGATCAGTGGCAGCGAGGAGAGCGATGCCAGCTCGCTGACAGCCTGTCGCCAGACCTGCGACTCGACGCGGAGGACGACGAGCCTGGGTCCGAATACCTTGCGGCTGCGAAGCGCGATGGTCCGCGCGGCCTGTTGAATCCCGATCACCGAGCTCACCGCCACGGACTTCGATTGGTCGGCTTCCTGAACCGAGGATGCGGCTGACGACAGGAACAAGAGCACGGTGCTCAGCGGCAGCGCGAGCAGCAGGACCGCCATCGTGACGAGCAGCGTGATGAAGCTCAGTGCGGCCGCCATGGCCAGGAGGGCGAATGCCCCCGGCAGCGTCGGACCCACGAAATCGAGAGGCAGTCGCCGCTCGAAGACGGTTCCGAGGATCGTGAGGTAGGGATCAATCGCACGGATCCACGGGTCGGGCGTCGTGGTGCCGGTGCGGGCGAACTCGAGCGCGGGCCCGATGAGGCCGAGCGCCACGACGCCCCACATCGCCATGACGAGAAACGGGAACGTCCTCAGGCCGAGGAAGTGCCCAATCGCCAGGACCTGCTTCGACCCGATCTGCCCGGCGCGGAACAAGACACGCGGTGCGTCCGCCACGCCGATTGGCACCATCTCGGCATCGTCGAGTGTGACCACCCGCCAGGCGGAACCAATCGTGTGCAGGACGGCAAACGTCACCGCATTCTGGGCGTCGTCGTGTCCGAACCGGCGCAGAAAGAGAATCAGCGTCCTGTTCCGGCGCACGAGTCGAAGCCCCATGCGCAGCCCGCCGACGGCGACCGGCGTCACGACGGCCCACGCCAGGAGCACCTTCCGCACTGGAACATCCTCGGCGGGCCAGCGATCTGCATCCCCCGGCTCGGTGGTTGCCCACCCGATGACGAAGCTGACGACGGCCAGGCTGGCCGGAACCGCCGGAATTGAGGCCGTCAGGCCGACGGCGACAAGAATTCCGCCAGCGACTGCGCTGATTCGGCGCCACACGCGCCGACATAGATGCAGTCGCGGATGATCGAGGACGATTCTGAACTGCCGAGTGTCGGCCGCCGCTTCAAGAGGGTTGGAGTCGATCAAGGAAGCACTTCTTGGCACCGCGTCGCGAGTCGACAGGATTCACCCGGTGCCGGACGTTTACTTGCCCTGGTACTTCGGCGGCCGGCCCTCGGCTTCAGCGCGTCGCCCTTCGATGAAGTCCTCGGTGCGGTAGAGAGCCGCGTACTGGGCGCCGAGCTTCGACAAGGCGTCGGCCTCGACCGGATCGATCACCTGGTGCGCCGAGGCCAGCGTCGCCCTGATGCCGAGCGGACCGCAGGCGGCGATCTTTCCGGCCATGTCGACGGCCGCCTGCAGCGCCGCTTCCGGCGTCGGCGCGATCTGCTGCGTGATCCCCATCCGGTACGACTCGTCCGCCGTCCAGTGATCACCGGTGAGCATGTAGCGCATCGCGTTACCCCAGCCGGCTTCGCGCATGAAGCGAACGGTGGCGCCGCCACCGGGAAAGCGGCCGTGTGTGTTTTCGTCCTGGCCGAAGTTGGTGTTGGCCGCGGCGACGCGGATGTCGCAGGCGAGATAAATCTCGTGGCCGAGGTTCCACGTGTCGCCATGGACGGCGATGACCACCGGCTTCGAGCGCCGAGGTCCAGTGTTGCCGAGTATGTCGATGGCTTCGGCGCCGTTTCCCGGCCGGTTGCCCGACTGCAGGCCGGCTTGCGCCGCGTCGACGTCGATGCCGCGGGAGAAGTTCGGCCCATGACCGAAGAGCACCAGCGCCCGAAGCGACGGGTCGTGCTCATAGCGGTAGAAGGTCTGCGCGAGCTGGATGCGAGTCGGCGGGTCGATCCGGTTCTGGATGAACGGACGGTTGATGCCGACGACCGCGACTTGGCCGCGCCGCTCGACGGTCACCGTCGTCCCCGGCGCGAGCGGCACGTCGGCGAGCCGTGTCTCGGGCTCGGCCGGCGCCGCCGGCTGCTGCGCCGCCGCCCGGGCCGCCACGCCCGCCATCGCCACGCTCTTCAGCAACGTCCGTCGTCCCAGATTCGTCGACCGCTGTGCCATGGCTCAATCCCCTTGAAATAGACCGTTGATTATCGCCGCCGCCGCGCCCGTGCCGTCAATCTTCGTCCGGTGGGCCGCCGGCCGCGCGCGCCACGTCCTCCTGGCGGACGCGATCGACCTTGAACCGCTCGGCAGCGCCCGTCATCTTGCCCATGACCTCGTCGAAGTCGAATTCGGTGGCCTTCGAGAAGCGGATCGGATTGACGCGCGCGACGACGAACGCCTTGAGATAGGGGCTGGTCATGCCGCGCGCCTTGAGCGCCGCCACCACCTTCGCGACGGCCTCGTCCAGGCGCAGCACCATCGCCGCCCGCCGCTCACGCTCGGCAACCGCCTTGACCATCGGCTCATCGAGGAAATCGTCGATACGCCGCAGCACCGACAGATAGGCGCCGCCGCTCAGGCTGCGGCGCTGCTCGTAGGCGGCGCCGAGGGTCAGATAGGGCGCGAGCTCGAATTCGAAGGTGTAGTCGCTCTCGCGTCCCGCCCGGCGATCGGCGAGACTGCGCGCCATGCGAATCGTCTCGAGCGATTTCTCTTTGACGTTGTGCGCCTTCTCGGTGTTGAGGGCGAGAATCTTGTAGGCGAGCTCGGCGTCTGGCAGCAGGAGACCGGTGATGGTCTTCGCCCCCAGCTTGCGCATCGCCTGCAGCCGGTGATTGCCGTTGGGCGTCCAGTAGCGGTCGTCCTGACGCACGAGAATCAATGGATCGAGAAAGCGTCCGACTTTCTCGATCACGTTCATCAGTTTCTTGACGTGGGCCTCGGACGGATCGCGTTGGAACGGCGTCGGCTCGACGCGGTCGATCGG
>JBKPSC010000460.1:0-23310 GCA_046734915.1 Acidobacteriota bacterium
CAGGATGGGATTCAATCGTCGCCTCCGGCAGTTCGGCCGACGCGCTCCGGACCTACGCCGTCGCCGGATGGTTCGCGCTCATTCGGACGGTCCTGCGGGCCTTCGTGCTGCTGACCATCGCGACGATTCTGACACTGTATCTCCTCATCGAAGGCCGCCTCGCCTACGCGTGGCTGCTCGCTTTCGTGCCGAAGCGCCGCCGACTGAAGGTTCACCGCACCGCGGTCGAGTGCCGTCGCGTCGTAGCGAGCTACATCACGGGGAATGTGCTCACGTCGATCTTCGCCAGCGCGTTCGTGTTCATCTCGCTCTCCGCGTTGCAGGTACCGGCGGCTCTGCTGCTCGCGCTCGTCGCCGGCGTATGCGATTTCGTGCCGGTTCTCGGCTTTGTGATCTCAGCGGTGCCGGCCGTGCTCCTGGCGCTGACCATCTCACCGGCGGTGACCTGGGCGGTCATCGGGCTCTACATCCTCTATCACGGCATCGAGAATTACCTGATCGGTCCGCTCGTCTACGGCGATCGGCTGCACCTGTCGAACACTGCCGTGGTCATTGCGCTCGCTGTCGGCGCCGAGTTCGCTGGTGTCGCCGGCGCGCTGCTGGCGCTGCCCGTGGCCGCAGCCTACCCGGCCATCGAGCGCATCTGGTTGAAGGACACGCTAAGTCCGGAGGCGGTCGAGGAGCACCAGGCGCTGGAGCAAGGACAACTGGGAGCGTGACCACGAGTGCTGGCGCAACACAACAACTGCATCAAGGTCGTTTCTCGAGCCTGCGGACGATGGTCACGCACTGAGCCTGAGAATTCGCGCGAGCTGGCCTCCGAGCGTCTGTGCGTTCTCGGTCGCCACCGCGTCGGGGTCGTTGTTGAAGTAGGCGAACACCCGCCGGCCGGCTCGCGACTGTTCCGCGAGGCGATGGGCCCATCGGGCAAGGGTAGAGGTGGAATACTCTCCATGGTACTCGCCGCTCGTCCCGTGGAATCGCACGTACACGAGCGGACCAACGAACGGCGCACGAATCGTGGATCCGCGTTTGTCGTGGACGCACATCGACACGCCGAATCCGTCGAGGAGCGCGAACGTCTCGGAGACGTACCAGGAAGGGTGACGGAACTCCATGACGTGATCGAGGCGCCTGCCGCGCCAGGCGCGAGGCAACGCGGTCAGGAACGTCTCGAGCCGCGGCATATCGAGCGGCATGTTCGGCGGTAGTTGATACAAGAGCGGCCCGAGGTGAGGACCCAGGCGGGACGCGCGAGAGATCAGTCGCTCGAGTGGTTCGTCGGGATCGGTCAGCCGCTTCATATGGGTGAGAAAGCGGCTGGCCTTGACCGCCATGACGAAGCCGCGCGGTAGGTGCCGGCGCCATGCAGTGAAGACCGCTGCCTCAGGCAAGCGGTAGAAGGTGCCGTTGGCTTCGACCGTGTCGAACACGCCGGCGTAATGCTGCAGCCAGCTTCGCGGTGGGACCGTCTTCGGATAGAACCGCCCTTTCCACGATTTGTAGTTCCAGCCCGAGCACCCGACGAGTGGTGGCGAGACTCGCAAATGTAGCTGCGCCGAGCAACGGCGATGCCGATCGAGGTCGCAGCTGATTCTGGTCGGTACAGCTCAGTAAGGAAAAGCGACAGGAGAAGCTGCCAAAGATTGCAGTTCAGGTTTTGCGGCGCGCTCAAGCCTCGGGCAATGCCGGCCGGTCTATGTGTTCGCGGACGAGAAAGCCGCCGAGGACATCGCGCGGACTCGAATGCACGTCGGTATGGAGGTGGCAGATCTCGCTGAGCTGCCCGGCGTCGCGCGGATGGCCGAATGACGAGGCCGAATATCCGCAGAACAGGCTGAATGCGTTCTCCTTCAGCAGTGAATTCCACAGTTCCTCGAGCTGGATCGCACCCCGGAGATTCCCCTCGGCCGCAAGGATGTCGACCATGTCGCCGTAGACCCTGAGTCCGCCGCCGCGACTGATCAGCGCCTGGATCGCGGGTCCGATGGCCGCCTTGAACAGCGCCTCGTCCGGCCGTCCGCGACGGACGAATCGACCCAGCATTTCTTGCGAGTCCGCCACGACCAGCATCCCCGCGTCGCGAAGCGCGTCGACGTCTGTCCCGTCCTTTCGCAGAGCGGAGTCAATGCTGCTCCAGTGTCGCGGCGACGTGACCACGAGCACGCAGTCGTTCTGTGCCAGGCCCTCGCGCACGAACGCAGCGACACCTGCTCCCAGCGACTCGGCGTCGTCAAAAAGCTGGATGCCGTGTGGGCGAGTCGGGGTCTCACGCATGCGAAGACTCACGCCGCCGGGCGGAGCTGCGCGACATTCCGGCAAACCGTATCGGAACGCGTGGAGACGTGCAAGCCCTGTGATTCAAGCTCTACAGCTCGTGGTGGTGGTCGCCCGGAACGAGCCCCGCCGGGTGGCGCGTCGCGTGCATGGCGTTGCCGATCGATTTGCGCCTCCTGAGCCGAGGAAATCCGCCGATGTCGACGGTCGAGCACCAGTCGATTGCCGTGTGTCTCACGCTGACCGACGCGATCAGCCGGACGGAAACGGTCGACGAGATCTACGACATCGCGCTCGACGCGATCGAAGACGGACTCGGTGTCGCTCGCGCATCGGTACTGGCGTTCGACGAGGACGGCGTCATGCGGTTCATGGCGTGCCGTCGGTTGTCCGCGAGCTACCGCCGCGCTGTCGAGGGACACACGCCGTGGCAACCCACCAGTCCGAATCCGCAGCCGATCGTTGTCTCCGACGTCACGGCGGACACGTCGCTCCGGCCTTACCTGTCGATGCTCCGCGCCGAGGGCATCGCCGCCTTGACGTTCATTCCGCTGGTCAACCGGGGCCGGGTCATCGGGAAGTTCATGCTGTATTACGAGTCGCCGTACGCTCCGAGCGAGGGAGAACTGCGGCTCGCCCGGATCATCGCTTCTCAAGTGGCGTTTGCCGTCGCCCGTACGCGAGCGGAGGAGCAAGCGCGCCGCAGTGAGTCGCGCCTACGGTTCGCGCTGGATGCTTCGGCGATAACGACGCTCGACTGGGATTTGACGTCGCTCGACCACGTACTGGCCGCGCTCGCCCGCGACATCGAACCGTGGACGCTTCATCCAGAGGACGAGCCACGCATCCGTGACGCGGTGCGCCGAGCGCTGGATGAGCGCACGCTCGACGTCGAGTACCGCACTGTCGCGCCAGACGGAACGATCCGGTGGCTGGAGGGCAAGGGCGTCGTCGAGTACCAGGCCGGCGTGCCGATGCGGATGACCGGCGTGTGCGTGACGGTCACGCCGCGGAAGGAAGCTGAATTGGAGCGGCTGACCGCGGCCGAGGAAGCGAGCCGTTTGAAGGACGAGTTCCTGGCGACGTTGTCGCACGAACTGCGAACGCCGATGAAATGCGATCCTGGGTTGGGTTCAGCTCCTGCACGCCAAAGGCGTGTCGCCGGAGCGGCTCTACGAGGCGGTCGACATCATCGGACGCAACGCGAGACTGCAGGCACAGCTCATCGAAGACATCCTGGATATCTCGCGCATCATCAACGGCAAGCTGGAAATCGAGCGCTTCCTGCTGTCGGCGTCGCGATTGATGGGCCCGGTGCTGAACGGTGCCGGGCCGGCTGCGGCGGCGCGGGGCATCGAGCTGGTGTCGGCCGTGCCGGACAGGCTCCCGTCGATTGACAGCGATTTCAAACGGCTGCATCAGGTGTTCGGCAACCTGCTGTCCAACGCCATCAAGTTCACGGCGGCCGGCGGCCGCGTCGAGGTCAGGGCATCGGTCGAAGACGGCATGGTGCGCATCGATATCGAGGACTCTGGCGTCGGCATCGCCCCGGAGTTTCTCCCCTACATCTTCGACCGGTTCCGCCAGGCCGACAGCCGGACGACGCGCCGCCATGGGGGGTTAGGGCTCGGTCTGGCGATCGCCGCCATCTGGTCGAGCAGCACGGCGGTCGAATGGAACCGCACAGCGCGGGACCCGGCCAGGGCACGACGATGACGGTGAGGCTTCCCACTCGGCTCGATACGCGGCGGAACGTTGCCGCCAACGTTGAGAAGATGCCTACCCAGACAACCGGCGCGGGACTGAGCCTCGAGGGTTCGACCGTGGTCGTGGTCGACGATGAGCCTGATTCGCGGGAGCTGCTGGCCGCGCTGCTCGAAAGCGGCGGCGCGCGGGTACTCCAGTGCGAGTCGGCGGCGGCCGCTCTCCAGCAGCTGACGAAACCTGGTGTCGACCTGCTGGTTGCGGACATCGCCGTGCCGGAGGTGGACGGTTATGAGCTGATTCGTCTCGTTCGAAAGCTGCTCGAACACGTCCCGGCGATTGCGGTGAGCGCGCATGCCCGGCCGCAGGACCGGGCAAAGGCCCTGGTGTCGGGATTCGACGGCTACTGCGCGAAGCCGATCGAGGCCGACCATTTTTTTGAGATGGTGCAGAAGATCCTCCCCGATTGAGAGCGACTGGCGGATCGCGCTGGAATTCACTGACGAAGTTCCTGCTCACGACTGGAAGAAATTGTAGAGCCGGCCTGGAAATTGCTTCAGCCGGCCCGCTGCGCACACCTGCGCACCTCGAGTGTAGCGATGTGCGACAGCTCAGCCTTGCGAGCGTCGTAGAGTCAGACGCCGCGCGCAGCTTCACAACGGAGAGCGGTTTCTATGGAGTATCGCGAGTCGTCAACCATCACGCACCCCGGCGCCGATCACGACTCGTTCTCCCGCGCTCTCCTGACCGCGATGCTGGCCCTGAAAGAGGGCGACTTCTCGGTGCGCATGCCCGCCGACGTGACCGGCATCAATGGCAAGATTGCCGACGCGTTCAATGACATCGCGCTCGTCAGCGAGCGCCGGGCGCGCGAAACGAGGCGGGTGAGCCACGCCGTCGGCAAGGAAGGCAAGCTCAAACAGCGCATGAGCGTTCCGGGCGTGGCCGGCGGCTGGGCCGACGAGGTCGCGGCGATCAACACGCTCATCGACGACCTGGTCTGGCCGACGACCGAGGTGACCCGCGCCGTCGGCGCCGTGGCGAAGGGCGACCTGGGCCAGTCGATGGCGCTCGAAGTGGATGGGCGGCCGCTCGAAGGCGAGTTCCTCCGGTCTGCCCGGCTGGTCAACAGCATGATCGACCAGCTGTCGGTGTTCACCTCCGAAGTCACTCGCGTTGCCCGCGAAGTCGGCACCGAGGGCAAGTTGGGCGGGCAGGCGCAGGTCAAAGGCGTCTCCGGCGTGTGGAAGGAGCTCACCGAATCGGTCAATCAGATGGCGGGCAACCTGACCGCCCAGGTGCGCAACATCGCCGACGTCACCATTGCGGTCGCCAACGGCGACCTGTCCAAGAAGATCACCGTCGACGTCCGCGGCGAGATCCTGCAGCTCAAAGAAGCCATCAACACCATGGTCGAGCAGCTCCGCGGGTTCGGCGCCGAGGTCACCCGTGTCGCGCGCGAGGTGGGTACCGAGGGCAAGCTTGGCGGTCAGGCCGTGGTGCCCGGCGTCGCCGGCACCTGGAAGGACCTCACCGATTCGGTGAACGCGATGGCGTCGAACCTCACCGCCCAGGTCCGCAACATCGCCGGCGTCACGACCGCGGTCGCCCGGGGCGACCTGTCGCGCAAGATCACCGTCGACGTCAAGGGCGAGATTCTGGAGCTGAAAGACACCATCAACACGATGGTCGATCAGCTGAACGCGTTCGCGTCGGAGGTGTTCCGCGTCGCGCGCGAGGTCGGCACGGAAGGCAAGCTGGGAGGACGGGCGGAGGTCCCCGACGTGGCCGGCACGTGGAAGGACCTGACCGATTCGGTCAACGCCATGGGCGCGAACCTCACGGCGCAGGTGCGCAACATCGCCGAGGTCACGACGGCCGTCGCCCGCGGCGACCTGTCGCGCAAGATTACCGTCGACGTCAAGGGCGAGATCGCCGAGCTCAAAGACACCATCAACACGATGGTCGATCAGCTGAACGGCTTTGCCTCGGAAGTGACGCGCGTCGCCCGCGAGGTCGGCACTGAGGGGAAGCTGGGCGGCCAGGCGGTCGTGCCCGGCGTCGCCGGCACCTGGAAGAACCTCACCGACTCGGTCAACTCCATGGCGTCGAATCTGACGGGTCAGGTGCGCAATATCGCCGACGTCGCGACAGCCATCGCCCGCGGCGACCTCTCTAGAAAGATCACCGTCGACGTCAAAGGCGAAATCCTGCAGTTGAAGAACACCATCAACACGATGGTCGACCAGCTGAACGCGTTCGCCTCGGAGGTGAGTCGCGTCGCCCGCGAGGTCGGTACCGAGGGCAAGCTCGGTGGCCAGGCCGCCGTGCCCGGCGTCGCCGGCACCTGGAAAGATCTGACCGACAACGTCAACTCGATGGCGTCGAACCTGACGGGACAGGTGCGCAACATCGCCCACGTGGCGACGGCCATCGCCAAGGGCGATCTCTCGCGCAAGATCACGGTGGACGTCAAAGGTGAAATCCTGCAGCTGAAGAACACCATCAACACGATGGTCGATCAGCTGAACGCGTTCGCCTCGGAGGTGAGCCGCGTGGCGCGCGAGGTCGGCACGGAAGGCAAGCTGGGCGGCCAGGCCGAGGTGCCGGATGTCGCCGGCACGTGGAAGGACCTGACCGACAACGTCAACTCGATGGCGTCGAATCTCACCGGCCAGGTGCGCAACATCGCCGACGTCGCGACGGCCATCGCCAACGGCGACCTGTCGCGCAAGATCACCGTCGACGTCAAAGGCGAGATTCTCGAGCTGAAGAACACGATCAACACGATGGTCGACCAGTTGAACGCGTTCGCCTCGGAAGTGACGCGCGTCGCGGGCGAGGTCGGCACCGAAGGCAAGCTGGGCGGCCAGGCGGTTGTCATGGGCGTCGCCGGCACGTGGAAAGACCTGACGGACAACGTCAACTTCATGGCCTCGAACCTGACCGGGCAGGTGCGCAACATCGCCGATGTCGCCACGTCGATCGCCCGCGGCGACCTGTCGCGCAAGATCACCGTCGACGTGAAGGGCGAGATTCTCGAGCTGAAGAACACCATCAACACGATGGTCGATCAGTTGAACGCCTTCGCCTCGGAGGTCAGCCGCGTCGCCCGCGAAGTTGGCACCGAAGGCAAGCTCGGCGGCCAGGCGCTCGTGCCCGGCGTCGCCGGCACCTGGAAAGACCTGACGGACAACGTCAACTCGATGGCCTCCAACCTGACCGGACAGGTGCGCAACATCGCCGAGGTGACCATCGCCGTCGCCAACGGCGACCTGTCGAAGAAGATCACCGTCGACGTGCGCGGCGAGATTCTGCAGTTGAAAGAGGCCATCAACGCGATGGTCGAGCAGCTGCGATCGTTCGCCTCGGAGGTGACCCGCGTCGCGCGCGAGGTCGGCACCGAGGGCCGGCTCGGCGTGCAGGCCGTCGTCCCCGGCGTTGCCGGCACGTGGAAAGACCTCACCGACTCGGTCAACGTCATGGGCGCCAATCTCACGGCGCAGGTCCGGAACATCGCCGAGGTGACCACGGCGGTCGCCCGCGGCGACCTCTCACGCAAGATCTCGGTCGACGTGAAGGGCGAGATTCTCGAACTGAAGAACACCATCAACACGATGGTCGACCAGTTGCGCGCGTTTGCCGCCGAGGTCACCCGCGTCGCCCGCGAGGTCGGTACCGAAGGCAAGTTGGGCGGCCAGGGCGAAGTCCTGGGCGTCGCCGGCACGTGGAAGGACCTCACCGACTCGGTCAACGTCATGGCCGCCAACCTCACCAACCAGGTCCGCGGCATCGTGAAGGTCGTGACCGCCGTGGCGAACGGCAACCTTCGACAGAAACTGACGGTGGAAGCGAAGGGCGAGGTCGCAGCGCTGGCCGAGACCATCAACAACATGACCGACACGCTGGCGACCTTCGCCGAACAGGTCACCAACGTCGCTCGCGAGGTCGGCGTCGAAGGTCGGCTCGGCGGGCAGGCCAACGTGCCCGGCGCCGCCGGCACCTGGAAAGACCTGACCGGCAACGTCAACCTGCTGGCGGCGAACCTCACGAACCAGGTGCGCGCCATCGCCGAAGTCGCCACCGCCGTGACCAAGGGCGACCTGACGCGCTCGATTCAGGTCGAGGCGCGCGGCGAGGTCGCGGAGCTCAAAGACAACATCAACACGATGATCGACAACCTGCGCGCGACGACGGATCGCAACCAGGAGCAGGACTGGCTCAAGACGAACCTCGCCAAGTTCACCCGCATGCTCCAGGGTCAGCGCGATCTCGTCGCCGTCGGCAAGCTGTTGCTCTCGGAGCTGGCGCCGCTGGTCAACGCGCAACAGGGGACGATTTACCAGATGCCGAGCGAGGTCGCCGACACGGCGCCGGCCCTCACGCTGCTGGCCGGCTATGCCGTCGGCGATCAGCAGGCGCAGCGCATCGAGGTCGGCCGCGGCCTGGTCGGCCAGTGCGCACTCGAGAAGCAGCGCATCTTGCTGACCAAAGTGCCGCGCTCATACGGCCTCGTGCGGTCCAGCCTCGGGCAGGCGTATCCCAAGAACGTCGTCGTGCTGCCGGTGCTGTTCGAGGGCGAGACCAAGGCGGTCATCGAGCTCTCGTCGTTGCAGCCGTTCACGACGACGCACTTGACGTTCCTCGAGCAGCTCACGCAGTCGCTGGGCGTCGTCCTCAACACGATCGAGGCGACGATGCGGACGGAGAACCTGCTGCAGCAATCGCAGCAGCTGACGATCGCGCTGCAGACGCGGCAGTCGGAGCTGCAGCAGACCAACGAGCAGCTGGCGCTCAAGGCGCAGCAGCTGGCCGAGCAGAACGTCGAGGTCGAGCGCAAGAACATGGAGGTCGAGCAGGCGCGCCGCGCTCTCGAGGAGAAGGCGGCGGAGCTGGCGCTGACCTCGAAGTACAAATCGGAATTCCTCGCCAACATGTCGCACGAGCTGCGCACGCCGCTGAACTCGATCCTGATTCTCGGCCAGCAGCTGGCCGACAACCCGACCGGCAATCTCGTCCTGAAGCAGGTCGAGTTCGCCAGGAACATCCATTCGGCCGGCACCGACCTCCTCACGCTCATCAACGACATCCTCGACCTCTCGAAGATCGAATCCGGAACGGTGACGGTCGAAGCCGAGGAGATTACGTTCAAGTCGCTGCGCGACAGCGTCGAGCGAACCTTCCACCACATCGCCGAGTCGAAGAGCCTGCTGCTCCACGTCGACATCGACCCCGGACTGCCGCGGGTGTTCACGAGCGATCCCAAGCGCCTGCAGCAGATTCTGAAGAACCTGCTGTCCAACGCCTTCAAGTTCACCGCACAGGGCCAGGTGAGGATGCGGGTGCAGCCGGTGACCTCGGGCTGGTCGCTGGATCATCCGGTGCTGCCCTACGCGCCGGCGGTGGTCGCCATCGAGGTGTCCGACACCGGCATCGGCATCGCGCCCGAGAAGCAGCGCCTCATCTTCGAGGCATTCCAGCAGGCCGACGCCGGGACCAGCCGGAAGTACGGCGGCACCGGTCTCGGGCTCGCCATCAGCCGCGAGCTGGCCACGCTGCTGGGCGGCGAGATTCGGCTGGCGAGCGTGCCTGGGCAGGGCAGCACGTTCACCTTGTATCTGCCACTGCACTACACCGGGCCGGCGCGCGCAGTGACGGCGCCGGCGCGTGAGATCGCCGACGGGCGGAGCCTGCCGGTGGCCGCGGCGCTGCCGGTGCTCACGGCCGCCGCGGCCGAAGAGGCCGTGCCCGACGACCGTGACCACGTCACCGAGAACGACCACGTGCTGCTGATCGTCGATGACGATCCGCACTACGCGCGGGTGCTGCTCGGTCTCGCCCATGACAAGGGCTTCAAAGGCATCGTCGCCAACCGTGGCCAGTCGGCGCTCCTCCTGGCCCGCCAGTACATGCCGACGGCGATTACGCTGGACGTCTTCCTGCCGGACATGCTCGGGTGGACCGTCCTGAACAACCTGAAACGCGATCCGGCGGTCAGGCACATCCCCGTGCAGATGCTGTCAATCGAGGAAGAGCGGCAGCACGGTCTCTCGCACGGCGCTTTTGCGTATCTCGTGAAGCCCGGCACGACCGAGGACCTCAAAAACGCGATCGATCGCATCAAGTCGTATGTCACGCCGCACAAGAAACGCCTGCTGATCGTCGAAGACAACGAGATCGAGCGGCGAAGCATCGTCGATCTGCTGTTGCACGACGACATCGAAGTCACCGCGGTCAGCAGTGGAGCGGAGGCGCTCGAGGTGCTTCGCGAGAAACCCATCGAGTGTTGTGTGCTCGACCTCAATCTTCCGGACATGACCGGCTTCGAGTTGCTCGAGCAGATGAAGCGATCGCCGGCGATCGGCGACACGCCGGTCGTCGTGTTTACCGGACGGGATCTGAGCGAGGACGAGGATCGTCAGCTGCGGACGGCGGCCAAGAGCGTGGTGATCAAGGACGTCCAGTCGCCCGAGCGGCTGTTCGACGAGACCGCCCTGTTCCTTCATCGAGTCGTCGCCGATCTGCCGGCCGCCAAGCGTGACATGCTCGGCCGGTTGCACGGCTCGAACGAGATCCTGAGCGGCCGCACCGTGCTCGTCGTCGACGACGACGCCCGCAACATCTTCGCGCTCGCCAGCGTGCTCGAGAATCACGGGATGCAGGTGTTGACGGCGACCAACGGGCGGCAGGCAATCGAGCTCATCGAGCAGACGCCCGACCTGAGCGTCGTGCTGATGGATATCATGATGCCGGAGATGGACGGCTACGAAACGATGCGGCAGATTCGCCGGAACCCGGACTATCGTACACTGCCGATTCTCGCGCTCACCGCGAAGGCCATGAAGGGCGACCGTGAGAAGTGCCTGCACGCCGGCGCGTCGGACTACATCGCCAAGCCGGTGAACACCGACCAGCTGCTCTCGTTGCTTCGCGTGTGGTTGTATCGTTAGCAGGTGCTCCGCCCATGATGAGCGAAGACGTCAAGATTCTGATCGTCGACGACGAGCCGCTCAACCTCGACGCCCTGGAGGCCGTCCTGGAGTCGACGGACTGCCGGACGGTTCGCGCCACGTCGGCGGACGAGGCGCTGCTCGCGCTGCTGCGCCACGACTTCGCGGCCATCATCCTCGACATCAGGATGCCGGGGACCAGCGGCATCGAGCTGGCGCACCTCATCAAGCAGCGGAAGCGCAACCAGGACGTGCCGATCCTGTTCCTCACGGCGCACCTCATCGAAGACGAGGACGTTCTTCGCGGCTACGGCGTCGGCGCTGTCGACTATCTGAGCAAGCCGATCAAGCCCGATATCCTCCGCTCCAAGGTCGCCGTGTTCGTCGAGCTGTATCGGAAGCGCCGGGCGCTGGACTCGGAGGTCGCCAAGCGCCGCAAGGCCCAGGCGGCGCTGGAGCAGGCCAACCAGGAGCTCGAGGCCCGTGTCGCCGAACGAACGACGGCGTTGACCGTGGCCCATCGCGGCGTGAAAGAGAATGAAGAACGATTGCGGATGGCGATGGAGGTCGCACAGATCGCAGCCTGGGAATGGGATCTCCAGTCGGGCCGTATGACGTGGTCCACGGATCCTGAAACGCTGTTCGGCTTTCCGAAGGGCGCGTTCGGGCCCGACCTGCGCATCATCGAAGCGCTACACCCCGATGATGCGGAACGGGTGGAAACCGCCATCCTGCGCGCCGTCCGGCTGGGCGCGACCTACGAGTGCGAGTACCGCGCCGTCCGTCCCGATGGCGTCATCGTGTGGATCACCGAACGCGGCCGCGTGCTCCGTTCGGACGATGGTCACGTCGAGAAGCTCGTCGGCGTGAGCCGTGACGTGAGCGAGCAGCGCCGAACCGAGCGCGAGCTCGAGCGGCTGCTCATCAGCGAGCGGAACGCGCGCGACGAAGCGGAGCGTCAGAGCCGCGTGAAGGACGAGTTCCTCGCAACGCTCAGCCACGAGCTCAGGACGCCAATGAACGCCATCCTCGGTTGGCTGAGCATGCTGGCCAAAGGCGAGGGCATCAAGGATCCCCGGCACGCGATCGCCACGATTCAGCGAAACGCTCAAGTGCAGGCCAAGCTCATCGAGGACCTGCTCGAGATGAACAAGCTCAGCTCGGGATCGCTCAGTCTCGAGCTCGGGCGAGTCGAGCTGGCAACGGTCGTCGACGCCGCGGTACAGGCACTCAAGCCGACCGCTGATACCAAGGGCGTTCGCCTGGTTGCGCCATTGGGACGGCCGCTGCCCGAAATCACCGCGGATGGACGCCGGCTGCAACAGATTCTGTGGAATCTGCTGCACAACGCGGTGAAGTTCACGCCGAGCGCCGGACAGGTCGACATCGGCGTCACTGAAAGCGATTCGCGCGTGACGATCGCCGTCAGCGATACCGGTCAAGGGATTGCTCCCGACTTTCTGCCATTCGTGTTCGATCGTTTCAGGCAGGCCGACTCCTCGACCACGAGAGGCACCTGGGGCCTGGGCATCGGGCTGTCCATCGCCAAACACCTGGTGGAGCTCCACGGCGGCTCGATTGAAGCGGCCAGCCCCGGCCCCGGGTGTGGTTCGACCTTCGTCGTCCATCTCCCGGTTTCACCGAAATCCCGCCCGCTAAACCCCGAGGCCCGCAGCGGAAGCCGGGAGCTCGCCGTTCTCGATAGTGGCGCGGTCTGAGAGCATCGTCAGAAACGACGGGGCGATCCGCGACGTGCTCAACCACCCGGAGCGCGACTGCGTGCCGCTGTTGCGATCCGGCGACGGCAACAGCCGATTGGTCAGCGCCATGGCGTGCGCCCATCCACCCGGACTGATGGCCTGCAGCAGAATCGCCAGCCGTGCACTCGGAGTAATGACCAGTTCCGGGTCGCCGTAGCGACACGCTTCGAGGATCTTGCCCGCGGCGGCATCAGCGTCGGCCGACAACCCCGGCAGGGAATCGAAGAGATGGAACCACGCGAACTCCCAGCGGTAGCGGCCCTTGAACCGCGCGTTGTACGTCGACCCGGTTCGCATGAGTCCCGGACAGACCGTTGTCACGAGAAAGCCGTCGCGCGCCAGTTCAGCCTGCAGTCCTTCAGACAGCCCGGTGAGCGCGAACTTGCTCGCGCTGTAAGGCACCAGGTGCGGCACGGCGATCTTGCCGCCGATTGAAGAGATGTTCACGATGCGGCGCGCGCCGCGGGTCCGCATGTGCGGCAGCGCCGCCAGAATGACGAAGAGCGGTCCCCAGAAATGCGTCGCCATCGCGTCTTCAAAGTCGCTGGTCGTCATGTGCACGATCGGTCCGACCTGGATGATGCCGGCGTTGTTGACCAGCACGTCGATTGTTTGATGCTCTCTCACGATGCGGGCGATGGCGGTATCCACGTCGCTGCGGTTCCTGACGTCGCACACGATCGTCGACACGCCCGCGCCGCGTGACGCGAGATCGTCCTGTGCGCGGGCCAGTTCAGCCTCGTCGCGCGCCATGAGCACGACGCGCGCGCCTTCTGCGGCGAAATGGCGCGCGAGCACCAGCCCCAGACCGCGTGACCCGCCGGCAATCACCACCGTCCTGCCCGAGAAATCCATGAAGCGCCTCGACCGGAGCGCACGAGCGAGGGCCACGCCGCCCCCGGCGAGCCCAGCCGCCAGTCCCACGATCCGTCTCAACCACATCGCTCAGCCTCGCTTCCAGCCAGCCCCTGCCGGCAGCCATGGTGAGCAGCAATCCGTGAGCCGGGGATGACAGAGGTCGGCACTCGCTGGCACAAACACAGGCGGCAGATCGCTGGCGCGCGCCTTCTCAAGAGTGCCAGCGCGAGCCATCATTGTGGGAATTGCTGGGCGGGCTTACGTTGTCTTAGGTCTTAAGTCTTAGGTCTTAAGCCTCAAGTCATACGTCTTAAGCGGGTCTTAAGTCTTATGTCCGAGGTCTCAGCGGCGCTCTCGCATAAGACTTAAGACTTAAGACCTAAGACTCAAGACCTTTAGAACGGCCCAGGACTCAGCTTGGGGCTTCATGCCTCAGGCGTCATGCTCTGACGGCTACCTTGCGATAGAGGAACAGCAGCAAGATCGCGCCAAGCGTCGCGGAGATGAAGCCCGCGGGTTCGTTCGCCTGGTACCAGCCAAGCGCACGTCCGAGGAATCCCGCGACCACGGCGCCGGCAATGCCCAGCGCGATCGTGACCCAGATGCCGCCCGGATCGCGACCCGGCATGAGCAATTTGGCGAGCGCACCGACGATCAGTCCGAAGATGATCCATCCCACGATGCCCAGCATGGAAGTGCTCCTCTCGCTGCTGTGAAGGTCCGGTGAGGACGCGCGGAGCCGACAATCTATCAGGATGGACGGGCCGGGGCTAGTGTCAGAAATGCTAGCGGTCGAGGAAGCTCAGCACGAGCCGATCGAAATCCTCCGAGCTGTCGAGGTTCATCAAATGCCCAGCTGCGGGAATGGTTTCCATCGACGAGGTTGCAATGCGGCCGCCGATTCGCGCCGCGAGATCGCGCGTCGCGGCGTCGCGCTCGCCGATCGCGATCAACGTCTCGGCGCGAATCGAAGACAGTCGCTCGCTGGCCGGCGGCGACGTCGGCCGCCACAGCCGAATGAGCGGAAAGTCCGACGTGAACAGGTCGGCGTTGTCGGCGTAGATCGTGCGAACGAGCTGTTGCAATTCGGCCGTCGGGTGCGGAATCAGCTCCGGACTCGCACAAAGCGCGTCGACGACCGCCGTCAGGCCGTTCGCGCGCGCCAGTTCTGCGAGTGGACGCAGACCGTGGAGGTTCGCGTCCCGGTCACTGCTCAAGCCTGGTGATGCCACGACCAGCCGCCGGATGAGCGCCGGATGGTCCAACGCCAGGTCGATGGCGATCGCCGCCCCGAACGACAGGCCGACGATGTCGGCGGGTCCGTCGACCAGTGCGCGCAGCAGCTGCGCGAGATCGTCGCCGTGGGAGAACGTCGCGTCAGGACGCGTCGATCGCCCGATGCCGCGGATGTCGTATCGCACCACGCGGTGCGCTCGCGCGAATCCAGCCACTTGCGGATTCCACAACCGGTGATCGAGCAGGCCGCCTCCGCTCACGAGAACGATGGCGGGTCCGGCGCCAGTTGCCTCGTAGAAAAGGTGAGCCCCGTTGACGGCGAGCGTGCCTGATTGCGGCGCCGGGGTCGCACTCAAGTCCCAATCCTCGAATTGTTCACCACCGGCGGCACCTCACGAGGATCCATCGTCGTTTGGTGGCAAGACCTGGTTCGAACGCGCGGATACGACGTCCCTCAACAGCGCCAGGTACTTGTCGGTCTGTTTGGGAAGGCTGAACTGCTCCTGAATGTGCTCACGTCCGGCCAGTCCGAGCGGCGTCCACAGCTGCGGGTTTCTGGCGGCCGAGATCATCTGGTCTGCCATGCCTTGCACGTCGCCCTCGGCGACCAGGTAGCCGCTCTTGCCATGAATGACGACTTCGGGGATCCCGTTGTGAACCGTCGAGATGATCGGGAGTCCGCTGGCCGACGCTTCCGCAAAGCTCAGGCCCATTCCCTCCTCATCGCCGTTTTCGGCGGTCACGCAATGCTGGGTGTAGACATGCGACGCGGCGTACAACTCGAGGACACGCTGATGGTCTGTCGCACCCAGAAGATCGATCGAGTCGCGCAGGCCCAGGGAATCGATCGTCGCCACCAGTTCGTCGCGAAGGGGACCGTCTCCCGCTATCGTCAGCCTGGCGTCGTAGGAGGAGGAGAGCGCCGCGCGCGCGATAGCAAACGACCTGACCAGGTTGATTGGAGATTTCTTCGCGACCAGGCGTCCCACGTGCAGGTAGCGAACCGTACGCCCGTCGAAACGCCGACAGGGATCGGTGTAAGGGATGGCGGCCAGATCCACACCCAGATAGAGTTTCTTGATTTTCTGAGCCGGAAATCCCAGCGGCGGCAACTTCTGGCAGATGTGATCGGAAATGCCGATCGCCAGGTCTGTTCGATTCGCCAGCTCGCCGAAGCGGCGGCGCCACGATTGCCTGCGGGTCAGCATCGAGACGTCGTACCCGTAGAACGTGACGACCAGCGGTATGCGGAGCGCCGTCGCCACCGGCGCCACGGTCCATCCGATGTCGCCGAAATGGGCGTGGACGACGTCGGGCTTCAATTCCGACAATCGCTGCTTGAGGCCGCGGCGAAGCATGGCCGTATATTGCTGATCAGACTCACTCAGTTTCAAAACCACTCTGAGACGAGACAGCACTCGTTCGAAATGCCACCGCGAGGGCATTGAGATGAGATGAACGGGCTCAAAGGGGCGTTCGCGGGTGTTTTCGCGGCGGTGCGTGATGACGTGCGCGTCGACGCCGCGGCGAACGCTATCGACGATGGAATCAAAGATGAAGGTCTCGGACAGCACCGAAAAGGCTGTAACGACGTGAGCTACTCGCAAGGACGAATCCTCAGTGGGACACGCTCGGGACGGACCGGCGGTGTGGGCGATTGCTGGCTCATTGTCCAACCAAGATCCTGTCTAGCGAGGCTTCAGCCGGCTGACACCAAACAGGATGATCGCGACGACGAAAATCATCAGCAATTGAGGGAGAGGCAGCGACCCTGGCATCGCTGGATTTTACAGCCGCTTCCACTTACGAGCGCTCGACCGGGTGAAAACCGGTCGTGGTCGGCCTGCATCGTACCGTATGATTCCATCACATGGTGGTGTTCGAACTCCCGCCGGTGTATTGCGAGACGGAACATCTGAGAATTCATCAGATTGGCCTCGCCGTCAGTTCCACCTACATTCAGAAATGACCGGGAGTTCGTAACGGAGGGCAGATGGCAGTACTCCAGACGCTCGTCGACAGTTTGCGCAAGGCAGAACGTGAACTGGAAGCGCAGCTGGCAGGTGTGAAGGCCGCAATCTCTTCACTGCGCGAAGGCGGCGGCCTGGGCGGAGACAGACCTAGGCGGGGTCGGCCGCGGGGATCGGGGAACAAACAGCGGCGCACGACCAAATCCATCATCATCCACGGCAAGAAGCGGAAGCGCCGCAAGTTATCTGCGGCCGCCCGCAAAGCCATCTCCGACGCCCAGAAGGCACGGTGGGCCAAACAAAAGGCGGGAGCCAAGCGGAAACGACCGGCCCTAAACGAGTGACGTTTTCCGCTGCGTTGCTTCTCATTGACGCCGACGCTGCCGGCACGACCGCCACGTCCGCTTCAACCGTTGTACGTAGTCGTCTACGGATTTCCCGTAGAAGCGTGCTGCCGAACGCACAGCCTGTGTCCGCAGGCCACATTGGAATTGGTGTCCCGCCAGGCGAAGCCGGTCGACATCGATCAAGCCCTGACAGACGGACCGATCCTCTTCCAGTTCAGTGGTCAACGTGAGCACATTGTGGTCGTCGCCGAGCCACGATTCGAGCGAGTGCAGTCTCGCCGCATCTCTCTTCACGCCAGCGCCACAGGCCTCGAGAAGCCGCAGGGCATACCAGAGTTGCTTGACCTGCTTCCGCAGCTCGTGAAAGTCCGCCGCATCCTGGCGCCGCTGCGCGCGCCGCAGCGCTTTGTGGCCGACCCGAAGGGAGCGCTCGATGCCAGACGCCAGCGCCTTGAAGTGACGATGCTTTGGCCGCCACTGTTTGACCTGCGCCTCCAAGCGACGCAGGTCGCGCTGGACAGTCTGCCATTCATGGTGTTCGCCAGCCGTCCGTCGCGCCTCCACCCGTCGTTGCTGCAGTCGCCGACGCAGACGTCGAAAGCGAGGAACACTGATGAGCGCCGGATCCACGACCTTCAGCTTGTGGAGAATCTCGACATTCGCCGCGCTGTCACGAACCTTCGACAGAATGCGGTTCGTTCGCCGCCGACGTTTATTGAACCGGCCGACGCCTTGCGTCCCATCGGCCTCCAAGAGACCGGCAATCGCCGCCGCCTTCTTCAGGCTCTTCCGTGCCTCGTGCACTGCCTCGTCGGTGGGCTGAGCGTGGCGTTGCAGCTGTTTCCGCGCGGTCCGCAGCTCTTTTCGTGCCAGGCGCCGCAGGCCATGTGCGACTGATTCCTCCGGACGCAGACGAAATGCCATGTCCCGGTTCGTTGCAGACCTTGCGCCAATCCCATGGCTGAGGCTGCCGAAGCTGCACGTGCGTTTTGCATGAACGCGGGGATGGCTCTGAACACCTTCGTCGATGAATCTATCGTTAACGTGATCGTCGAGTCGCCGAGAGGGTCCAGAGTGAAGTTGAAGTGGGATCCTGATCATGGGGTAATGCGGCTGTCGCGACCGCTCCCCAGCGGCCTCTCATTTCCCTACGATTGGGGCTTCATAGTCTCGACGCTGGCAGCGGACGGCGATCCCCTCGATGCGTTTCTGCTGTGGGACGGCAGCAGCTACCCGGGCTTACTGGTGCCCAGTCGGGTTACAGGGTTGCTGAAGGTGGAGCAGAAGAGTCGCCGTTCGGGGGCGCGCGAGCGCAACGATCGCGTCGTGGCCGTGCCTATTGGGGCGGTGGTCGAGAGAACGATTCGAAGCGTCCTTGAACTCGATCAGCGTGACCGACTGGAACTGGAGCAATTCTTCCGTGCGGCGGTCGCGTTCGAGGACAAGGATTTGCAAATACTTGGATGGGGTGGCCCAGACGAAGCCCTGGCCGTCGTACGTGAGTCTGCGCGGCGGTCGACCGGCCCTGCGCCCAACCGGCGGTAGAATGCGCGCCAGGAGCAACACGATGGCTGGCGTGATGACCATGCGGTCTGGCAACCCCGCGCTGACAGCGGACACGTTCGCGAAGTATCGACCGGTTCCCGGTGCGGAGGCGATGACGCTCGGCGGAACCGTCAACAAGACGGCGCTTTCACTTGCGATCTTGCTGGTGGCGGCCAGCTATGTGTGGAACCGCGGCGCGGCTGATCCAAGCCTGGGGGCGTGGATCATGGTTTCCGTCGTGGCAGGGCTGGTCGTCGCTGTGGCCACGGTCTTCAAGCAGACGTGGGCCCCTTACACGACACCGCTCTATGCGGCCCTCGAAGGCGCCGCGCTCGGTGGAATTTCGGTGGTGTTCGAGGCACGGTATCCAGGAATCGTCAGCCAGGCCGTGTTCCTCACCTTCGGGACGCTCGGCGCGCTGCTCGCGGCGTATCGGTCCGGCGTCATCCGGGCCACGGAGAACTTCAAGCTCGGCGTCGTCGCCGCCACGGGCGGAATCGCTGTACTGTATTTGCTGAGTTTCGTTCTCGGTGTCTTCGGGGTGAGCGTGCCGCTGATTCACTCCAGCGGGACGTTCGGGATTCTGTTCAGCGTGTTCGTGGTGGTGATTGCTGCGCTCAATCTTGTTCTGGACTTCGATTTCATCGAACAGGGCGTGGAGCGCGGCGCGCCGAAGCACATGGAGTGGTACGGCGCATTCGGCCTGCTGGTGACGTTGGTCTGGCTGTACTTGGAAATTCTGCATCTCCTGGCCAAGCTGCAGTCGCGAGAGCGTTAGGCGGCATCTCCGAACCCAGAGGCGTCGGTCGTGGATATGCCCTTGAAGTCGATTCGCGCCTGGTTGGGCGTTGATCCCCCGGAGAAACAGGAGTTCGCGCCTCTTCGCGACACGCTCGAGGCGCTGGATCACCTCGATCCGGAACGTGCGCGATACCTCGCCGCCTTCGCGTACCTGCTCGGGCGCGTCGCTCATGCCGACCAACACGTGTCTCCGGAAGAAACCGCGGCGATGGAGGCGCTCGTGCGACGACACGGGCAGCTGTCGCAGGATCAAGCGATGGTCGTCGTGCAACTGGCGAAGTCGAGCAATCTCCTCTTTGGAGGAACGGCCAATTTTCTGGTCGCGAGGGAGTTCTCGCAGCTGGCGAGCTATGACCAGAAGCTTGCGCTGATGCAGTGTCTGTTCGCGCTGTCAGCTTCGGACGACTCAATCTCGGTCGCGGAAGAAGGCGAAATGCACCGCATTGCGAACGAGCTTCGCATTGATCATGGGGATCTCATCGCCCTGCGAGTGGCGCACCAACGACATCTCCCCGGCATGTCGCGCCAGTAGTGCGAGCGGACCGCCGCCGCTCGCAATCTGCAATCTTCAATTGTTTGATTGGGGTGGATGACGGGACTCGAACCCGCAGCCTCCGGAGCCACAGTCCGGCGCTCTAACCATTGAGCTACACCCACCACGCGCGGGCGGGCCTGTCGAACACGACAGTTTAGCACGCTCAGACGTCAGGGATGGGCGCGACGGCGGCCGGCATCGAGGTGGACGACGGTCCCCGAGCCGGCGCTGCCAGCCTCGGCTTCGTCGGACGACATCTCGATCAGCTCGCCGTTCGACACGCGGGCGCGTTCGAGGTAAATGTGACGCGCCTTTTCACCTTTGGCCTCGTACATCAGCTTGTCGGCACGCTGTATCAACGCCGCGGCGAGCTTGCGCGAGATCGTTCGGCGCTCGCTGACGAGGCCGAGGGCGAGGCAGACGACACCGACGTCGACTCGAACGGGCTGCGCGGCGAGACGCTTGTCTTCGAGCGCCCAGTCGTAGCGCTCCACGGCCTCACGAAATCGCTCGGCCACGGCGTACGCCTGCTGGTACTCCGCGAGATCGGGAATGAGGAAGCAGAATTCATCGCCGCCGAGACGGGCGTGCAGATCCTGCGGCGTGCCGCCCAGTCGTTCCTGCGCGATGAGATCGTCTGACCGCGCCTGCTCGCGCAGCAGGTGTGCAACGCGCTCGATAATCCGGTCGCCGACGGCGTGGCCCAGCGCGTCGTTGTACGACTTGAACTCGGTGATGTCGACGAGGCCGACGGCGCACCAGTGCCCGCGCTGCTCGAGCGAGAGAAACGACTCGAGCTGCTCCATGAACCGGCTGAAGTTCATGAGCTTGGTCTTCGGATCCCGATATGTCTTTTCGGTCAGGTCCGCAACCAGTTGCTCGAAGTACTGCGCGATGCTGCTGACGGTGACTTCCTTGGCGCTGAGCTCGTATTTGAGACCGTTCATCTTTTCGGCAAAGCCGGCCGACAGCGCCTGAATCGCTTCCTGCTTGGACTCCTGCCACAACCGCTCGTGGCGCCGGAACACCCCGTCCACGACGGCCATGAGCGCCGTGACCTTTTCGGGGCGAAGGTCGAGGTGGTCGCGAACCCAGAACTCCAGCTCGCGGAGAGTCTGAGGCGCCGGTTCCGAGCCAGTCAGGTCCTCGGGATGCATGGCAAACATTCCCGATATTACAAAGGACGTGCCTGGCTCGCGCACAGATTCTACGGGTTGCTGCGCAGAAATCCTGTATCAGATCCAGCAGAATCGTGCGCCGACCGACGGATTTCGCCACGCCGTCGTCACCCGGCCAGAAGGGGGGCGTCACCCCGGTCGTGAACCCGTCACGCCCCAGCGGCTCAGCCGCTCAGTTGCCTTTCCTGAGAAACACGTCGCCGTTGAACGTGCGCAATTCGATCTCCGGGCCCCCGCCGTTGACCGTGCCGTAAATCGACCGATCGACGCGGAGTCGATACTTGCCGCGGGAGTCACGGTCACGGTCGCGATCCCGCCCGGGTGGCGTCGTTGAGACGGCCGGAGGACTGGTGGTCTGCACTTCGAAGTCGGTGTAGACATCCCCTTGATCGCTGCGGAGCTTCAGGTTGGCCTTGAGCGAGGCCGGCAGCGTCACGTCGACTTGGCCGTTCAGCGACGTGAACGCCATGGGTTTTTGTGCGGTCACCTGTCGGACCGTGGCCACGACGGTGCCGTTGACGCTGGTCGCCACGACGGATCCCGAGACGTTCGTCACCCGGACATCGCCGTTCACGTTGTTGATCTCGAGGTCGCCTTCGACGCCCTCGACCTGGATGTCCCCGCCGTTGACCAGACTGAGCTGCAGGTTCGTCCTGAGCGGCACCTGAATCTCCAGCCGCCCATCGTCGTTCGGCCTGGCGGTGACCGAGATGACGTTCGCTTCTTGTTCGACGTTCAGCCCGGTCGGCTGCGTCAGCCGGCGCAGGCCGTCGGCCCGCGGCGGCTGCCGCGAGGTTCTCCCGCCGTTGCGCAGGCTGCCGGTCGCATCGATGACGACCTCCTTCGTGTTGGCACCCCGCACGGTCACCGCCCCCTGAACCAGCCGCACCTTGAGCGTGCCCGGCCGCGCCGGATCGCTGAAGGGAACGGTGACACGATCGCCGCTCTGCTGTCCCTGCCCGGCCAGCGTCGCGCCTGTCAGCGCAACCGCCGCCGCCATCTGCGCGAGTCTCATGACGGAATCCCCTAATGCTGCAGGACGCGCACGTCCCCATTGAGCGTTTCGAATGAGAGTTCCGGGCCGCCGCTGCCGACGCGTACGGACACGGTCCGGTTGCTCCGATAGACGAAGCGGTTGCCGCGTCGCTCGGCTGTGGCCGCCGTTTGCGGCAGGGCGGTTGTCTCGAAGTCGGTGAACAGCCCGCCGTTCATCGTCCTCAGACGCATGTCCGCGGAGAGCGACTTCGGGAACGACGCGACGATGCTGCCGTTGACGGTGCGGAACGAGGACGCGGGCGGCGCCCCCGGATAGGTGGCGTGAATCGCGCCGTTGACCGTCGTCAAATGCGCCGCGCCGCGGATGTCGTCGACGTCGATGCCGCCGTTGACGTGCTCGACCTCGACGTCGCCGGTCGTGTGCATCACAGTGATGCGTCCACCGTTGATGCTGCACAGCCGGACGGCAATATCGCGCGGCACGCGCAACGTGAAGTGCGTATCCACCCGGTACCGCGATTCGTCCCGGTCGCGCCACGACGACGACGGCCGTTCGGCGCAGCCACACCTCCGTCCCGCGTCCTCGCACAGGAGGACGCCGCTCGACGTCTCCCGAGTGTCGAGACGCACCTCGCGCCTGGCTTCGTCGCGGTCGCCGTCAGTGCGCGCGCGGATCGTGCGCTCGGCCACGAGCTCGATGGTCTCCTCATCACCGCCGGTCACGTCGATGCCGCCGCTGATGTTGCTCACTTCAAGCACGGCGTCCGCTCCCGCTGGCGTGGGCAGCGATCGCCGGATGGTCTCGCGATGCTCGATCGGAAATCTCGAATCGGCCATCGCTGTGGCAATGAGCACCACGCCAGACACGGCCGTCAGCCACAGTCGGTTGCTCATGACTCACCCCAATTGCTGGAGGCCCCAGGCGGCCCGATCTCTGACCGCGGTGTCGATCCGCTCGTCGTCAGCCAGTTTTTTCATGGCCTCGCGAGAGGCCGGCTCTCTCAACTGCACCAGCAAGTCGATCAGCGCAATCTGCACCAGCGGAGAGCCGGTATCGCCAAGGGCGGCAACGGCTCCGCTTCGCACTGCCGGCCGGTCGGAGAAGCGGGCGAGCGCGTCGACCGCGGCCAGCCGAACGTTGACGTTCGGGTCG
>JBKPSC010000461.1:0-6744 GCA_046734915.1 Acidobacteriota bacterium
GATCTGGTGTGGCAGATCGCGCACGGTGAAACGCCGGACAACATCAAGAATCACGAGGCGCTCAAGGGCGTAACGATTCCGCGCACGGGACGGCAGGGCCGCATCGGCGTCCTCGTCACCAAGTCGCTGCTGATTGCCGGCGAGGGTGGTTTCGCGACGACCGACAAGGGCCGCGGTGCGATGCTGCGCGCCTACGACAAGGCGACGGGCAAGGAGGTCGGCGCGGTCTACATGCCGGCGCCGCAAACCGGTTCGCCGATGACCTACATGGTGAACGGCACGCAGTACGTGACGGTGTCCATCAGCGGACCTGGCTACAGCGCGGAGCTTCTCACGTTCAAGCTGGGGTCCTAACGCGTTCAGGCTTCAGGCTTCGGGCTTCAGGACGTACCTGAAGCCTGAGGCCCAGAGCCCAAAGCCCCCGAAGTCTGAAGCCCGGAGCCTGAGGCCTACTCGTTTTTCTTCCCCCTGAACGTCACCACCAATACATCTCGATAAGCGGGCTGGTCTCGGTCGATCGGCTCGACGGGCGTCACGCCGTGCGCGACGCGCTGGTCGTCGACGAACGCCGCGTCGAGCGGATCGGTCAGCGTGAACGATCCGAGGGGCCGTCCATCGAGGTTGTGGATGCCGGTCACTCCACTGGCGATGTTCCTCCGGTTCACGAGCAGCACCAGCACGTAGTCGACGCCGTCGCGGTGCAGGCCCTCAGGCGTCGGCCGTCCAACCTGGGTGGCGTTGGCCTCGATCCGGAACTGGTGAATCTCGATGTGCCACTGCTTCGCGCCTGGCGCGAGCGAGCCGAAAAGCGAGCGGCAAGCCGTCAGAATCGTCGTCAACGTCGGGCTGCCGACGATGTCATCGAGAACTGGCGCGAACCATCGCTCGACGCCGCCGTGAAGCGGGTTGTAGTCCACCGACTGATAGTGCGGTTGGTGCGGCTGCCGCGTGATGGCGCCGGCGCTGCTGATGGCGGCGAACACGGCGTGGCGCCGCCGTCGATAGCGGCCGCCATCGGCCATGTAGGTATCGAGCTCGAGCGCATTCCAGCTGTCCGCGAACGCGTGCCAGTCGGCCAGCGAGCCAAACGGCGCGAGAATGTCGCGCATGGCACCGCCGCGCACGAAGGCGAACGCTTCGTGCGCGATGGCGCTCTGCACGGCATCGATCGAGGAGCATGGGACAACAGGCATTCCGGCATGTTACACGTATCGGCGCCCCCAGTTCGACGTGTCTGTCGATGTCGGCCCCGCGCAAACAGCCTCCGGGCGGCCGTGGGTGGCCTAGTCAAATCGCTGGCCGACGGCGGTCGAGCAGCCAGCGCGATACTGCGTGCCATCGAGCCGGAAGAACGCATTGGTGCCGGACGATGTGAGATGGTCGCGGTCGACCATCTCGACTTCGTGCGTCACGGTCTGCCATCCGGCAGAGAAACCGGGCGACGCCGGAAGGTTCGGTGGCGTGTCGAAGACGATGAGGTTGATGAACTCCTGCGAGAACGTCCGGTGGCCGGTACGGGCCCAAGTGCCGTGGCCGGGAGTCCGCTGACCCGGTGCGAAGGCCGTCGACCCGCCGGCTTCGCTGAGCGTGTTGTCGCTGTGAAACGTGACCAATCCATTGGCTGGAGGTCCTGGCAGCGGGTCCCCCGTCGCACAGTTCCGAAGCGTGACCTGGACGGTCCAGACACCAATGATGCTCGGTGTACGATCTCCCGCCCGGGCGGACACCGTCCCAAGGGTACTCAGGGCCGTCGCCAAGGCGACGCCCGTGACGATGCGCGAAGAGCCTGTATTCATGACCGCCTCCTGCTGCTGTTGGCAGCTCGCTGGCGCCAGCACCAGTGCCAGCACCGGCGCGGAGCATCGCGCCGGGGGCGTGAGGTTGACCATGGAGCGGGCCTGACGGTGTCCTGATTTTTCCCTGACGCGGCAACTGCGTGTCGAACTTGACGTTACTCGCCAATGAGCGCCGGATCCGTGGCAGGATCGGACCGCGCTGAACGATGACGGCTGCTGACCGGGGCCCAACCTTTCGATTTCGCGACTGCGAGCTCGACGTCGCGGCCTATGTCCTGCGGCGCAATGGACGGCCGATTCGACTCGAACGGCAGCCGATGGACCTGCTGATCTTCCTGATCGAGCGGCGTGATCGGCTCGTGACTCGCGCTGAAATCGCCGATCGCCTCTGGGGCAAAGACGTCTTCGTCGACGTCGAAACGGGCGTCCACACCGCGATTCGCAAGATTCGCCAGGCCCTTCGGGACTCGGCGGAGTCCCCGGCGTTTCTCGAGACAATCCCGGGCAAGGGCTACCGGTTCGTGGCGCCCGTCGACCTGGTCTCGGCGTCCGCGGCCACGCTTCCAAGGCCAAGCGCGGACCCCGCGGTCGAGCAGCCAGAACCAGTTGGATCAGTGGTCGCCAGGCCGCAACTGACACGCTTCGTCGCCATCACGGCCGCGAGCGCGGTGGTCCTGGTGATGGGGCTGTACTGGTGGGCGGCTCGCGCGCGCGACGCGATGAACGCGCCGGCCGCGGTCACGCTGGCCGTCCTCCCGTTCGCCAATCTCAGCGGCGATCCCGATCGTGGCTATGTTGCCGAGGGCCTGGCTGAAGAAACCGCCGTCTCGCTGGGCCAAATCGAGCCCGATCGTTTGCGGGTCCTGGCGCGTTCGGCGACGCAAGCATACAAGGGCACGTCGAAGACCAGCGCAGTGATCGGCCAGGAACTCGGTGTCGATTATCTGCTGGAAGCCTCACTCCAGACCGAGGCGGACAAGCTCCGCGTCACGTCGCGACTGACGCGCGTCAGGGATCAGGTGCAGGTCTGGTCGCAATCGTTCGATCGTGAGCCGACCAGCCTGCTCGGGCTGCAGCGCGAGCTCAGCATCGCCATCGCCGAGCAGATTCGGCTGAAGCTGACGCCGGATCAGATGGGCGCGATGACCAGGAGTGAGGCGCGAAGCGCCGAAGCGTACGACCTGTACCTGCGCGGAAGGAACTTCGAGAATCAGCGAACGGCAGCGACGACGCAGCGCGCCATCGAGTACTACATGCGCGCCACCGCCATCGATCCCGAGTACGCCCGCGCGTGGTCCGGCCTGTCGCTCGTCCTCGGGGCGAGCCTGTTCAACGGCGACGCGGCGCCGGCCGTGGTGGCCGGCCGCGCGCGTGATGCCGCCAACCGGGCGATGCAGACCGGGCCGGAGTCGGCCGAAGCGCACCAGGCTGTCGCGTTTGTGAAATGGTGCTGCGACTGGGATTGGGCGGCAGCCGAAGCGCGGATGCGCCGAGGCGCCATGCTGGATCCGGACAACGCCATGATCCACGTGCAGTGGGGCCACATCCTGTCGCAGTTGGGCCGGCACCGCGAATCGGCGGCCGTTATGCGCCGAGCTCGTGAGCTCGATCCGCTCTTCGCGATGTCGCCAGCGATGTCCTCGCAGACCGCGTTCCAAGCACGCGATTTTGCCGGAGCGCTGGCCCTCGCCGATCAGACGATCACCCTCGACCCTGAATTCTGGATTGGCCACATGATGCGCGGCCAGGCGCTCGAGCAGATGGGCGAGTACGACCAGGCGCTCGAGTCGCTGACCCTGGCCGCCCGCTTCTCCGGGCAGAACAGCAAGGCGATGTCGCTGCGTGGGTACATCCTGGCCCGGACCGGGCGGGCCGACGAGGCGCGTCGTGTCGCCAGGCTGCTCGAGGAGCTTTCTGCGTCGCGCTATGTGCCGCCGTTTGCCATCGCGCTCATTTACGCCGGGCTCGACGACAAGGCATCGGCGTTTTCGTGGCTCGATCGCGCCTACGACGCGCGCGACGTGCATCTGATTTACTTGCCCGTCGACGCCAAGTGGGATCGTTACCGCGACGATCCCCGGTTCGTAGCGCTGCTCGCTCGATGCGGCTTCAGCCGTTAGGTTGCTCCGGTGCTCCTTGTCCGCTTGTGAAGCGGCGGCTCACAGCAGCAACGCTTCGACCCGATGCGCATGGACCATGTTTTCGCACGTCGACCACGCGAAGATCGTGAAGCGGCCGTCTTGTGAGGCGACCAGCGCCAGCGCCTGCCGCTGATCGTGCACGAATTGAACGGCGGAGAGATGGCGCGTTCCGCCGATGCGCGTCGGATGCACGATGATCGCGTCGGTGCCTTCGATGGGCTCGGTCACCGTGACCTGCTCGACGGCCGGCCAGCCGTCCCGGCGGGCGATCTTCGCGCCAAAGGCCAGCAGCTCATGACGGTCGGTGATGATCGTGGCCCCGTCGACGGCGGTCAGTCCGGCCACGGCGCGAACGGTGTCGTCGAGCGCGTCCTGCCAGAGGTGATCGGCCGCTCCCTCGGGACGTCGACGGGACAGATCGCCGAGCTCCAGAAACGCCGGATTGACTGCATAAGAGATGGGCTTGACGATCGACTCGCGCCACTCGTTCTGCCCCGACGGGACGACAAGCAGCGATCCGCCGCGTCCATGCGCCCGCATCGACACCGCCAGTGGAACCAGCAGGTTGACCGACTGCGCCGGCTCGCGCACGTCGAAGCCGAGTAGCGACGTCAGGAGTGACGGACAGTCGGGCAGCGTCGACGCGTGTTCGTCGATCACCTTGACGTGGTCGCCTTCGAGCACTGCCACGTTCACGAACTTCCCGCCGTCCACACGATGGTGCTTGATCACCAGCAGGCCGGGCGCCGAGACCTCGAGGACGAAGCACGCCGTCGGCACGGTCCGCGTCGTTCCCCACACCCGCAAGTCGCTGGTGTCACCGAGGCGCCAGACACCCAGGTGGATGCCCGGGCGCTCCACGGCGGGCGCCACACGCACCAAGGCGCTCGAGCTGAGCGGCAGCGGCCGTTCGAAGTGCAATGGATGCGGCGCGGTTTCGGGAGGGACGAGAGCCAGGGAAATCTTCGGCACGTACCCTTCTTCGCGCCGCAAGCTGGCCCAGAACGCGGCGTCGATGATCGCTTCGATCGCTTCGGCGTCGGGAAGGATCAGACCGCCGGGGTTTTCACCGTTGACGACAGAGCCGAGATGTTGAGCGAAGTGCGCTTCGATGCGCGGCGCGACCGCGCGCGCGGCAGGATATCCGGGCTCCGGCATAGACGAACATTGTACCGCGCGGCCTTACCTGTGCGGTCGTGCTTGGCGAGGCGATCTTGCCGGAGCCGATCAGGCGCCGACGTGCGTCGTGTCCATGTCGACCGGTTGGTAGACGATCTCTTCCGGCGACAGCTCCATCGGCACTTCCTCGGGACGCGTCTGCAAGCGGGGCGTGAGCAGCCACAGTCCGAGCGTGGTGCCCACGAACCACAAGCTCCCGAGGCAATAACCGAGCGAGGCAAGAGCCAGCGGCATCCAGAACCGATCGAACACGACAAAGACAGCCAGCGCGATCGTCAGCGGGACGGTGGCGTCGCACGCGACGGCCAGGGCCCGCATGGCTGACGGCGAAATCGCCGCGGCGGCACGGGTGAGCGGCGTATCGGCCAGCGTCAGACGCAGAGCGGCTGCCGTGTCGAATGCGGGACGCCCGGTGGTGTCCGGCGCACAGACGCCGTTCGGCGGCACATACGTGACAAGCGGACCAGTGCCTCTCGCCAAGGTGATGGGCAGGCCCGGCTCGGGATAGAGGTCGACGAACTCACGGCAGACGGCATCGGGCTCGAGCCCGATCGCGTCCGCGTAGGCGCGAACGAACGCGCGCCGGAAGATGCCGGCCGGCCACCGCGAGACATCGTCACGCTCCAGGCCTTCGAACAGCGTGGCCTGAATTTTTGTCGCGGCGGCGATGTCGGCGAGTGGAATGTGTTGGCTTTCGCGATGCTGGCGCAGCCTCGCGCCAAAGCTGCCGCTCATGAGCGGTCTTCACTCTGATGCTGCATCAGCCACTGACGGCTGACGGTGGCACCTTTCAAGTAGCCAATCTCGTCTGCTCTGCGACTGCTGCGCCAGAGCGCAAGCATCGCCAGAACGACGATGGCGAGACCGCCTAGGATGGCAAGCGTGACGTTCGGCATGACGACGACCCCGAGAAGGCAGTACGAACACGAAAAATGGAGGCTTCGTAGAGTAACGAGACGCGCTGACGCTTTCAAGCAGAACCTTGTTCGATTTTTCTCCTGCCTGGAGTCTACGGCGTCACCGTGAAGAGCTGGAACGGTCCCCAGTAGTAGGGGCGTGCGAGCTGGCCGCCGTCTTTGAGCAGCGCGAGCTTCGCGTCGCGCAGTGCGGTGGCGGCTGTCGAGCCGTCCTGAAGGCCGCTGTAGAGCACGTCCATCAGCCTGGCGGTCGAGCGATCGTCGACATCCCACAGTCCGGCGATGACACGGCGGGCACCGGCGCGGAGGAACGCCCAGGCAAAGCCGACGAGGCCCTCCCCCGAATAGGCGCGCTCGCCGGCACTGCGACACGCCGACACGGTAACGAGGTCGGCGTTCAGTGGCTTGTCGGCCACGTCGCGCGCGTACAGCTTGTAGCCGCTGTCGGGGCCCGATAGCACCACCGCGGAATCGAGCGGGCTCTCGAGGTTGGCAGTGGCGTGCGCCGTGAAATGAATCATCGAGAACTGGTCGAGCGCGGCCTCACGATAGACCGCTGGAGTCGCCCGTCCACCTTCGAAGGCGGTCACCCTGTCCCGCGTGAAGTGGCGGACGATGCTGGTCATCTCGATGGGGGCATAGCTCAGCGCCGGAAATTCCGGCGCCCGCGGCGTGGGGTTGCCGATGAGGAGCAGCGACCGATCGCCTGAC
>JBKPSC010000462.1:0-5261 GCA_046734915.1 Acidobacteriota bacterium
AAACATCGTCCGCCCACGCCGACCGATCCCGGCGCGAACCGTGCGGACAGTCAGGTGGCCAAAATGCGCGCGGCGAAAACGATGGTCAAGACGTCGCGGCACCGCGGGCGCGGCTAGCGTTCCAGTGTTCGTAACGCTGGAAACCCAAGGTCGAGGCGCAACGGGTGCAGACGCACATCGATTCGTATCGCGCGAAGTGCGTTCGAATTCTGTGTCGGAACTGTGTCACATGCCCCCGAAACCCTGGAGCAACACCATCATTTACAGGGACAGTTCGATGCAACATCGTTGTTCGAGAAGTCGTTGATCGGGAGTGCGTTGGTGGGTTTCGGTGTGCGTGAGCACGCGCGAGCGTAATCAATTTCCAAGCGTGCTCCTTCAACCACTCGGAACATCTCTCCGCTTCAAAATCAACAACTTACGGTGGCGCGATCGTCGGAATCCTCGATTCCGCTGGCTGTCCAGCCGTGCCGAAAGCGCAGAGCAACTCCGGCGGCAAGGATTTGGCTCTGTTATCGACCTGGCCGTCACTGCCGATGACCATGCGATGGTAGGCCGGCCAAAACATTCGGAAACTGTGCCCAGGGCGACAGCGAGCCCTTGCCGACAAGCCACCCGCCCGTGGTCAACGGTCACGGTATGTCGTGGCGGACCAGCTGAACTGCGCGCTCCGGATGTGAGGCGGAACGCCAGATGTCGCAACCGTCGTGTATTGAAGAGGGCTCACACCGTGCCGCCGTCCCCGACTTGGTGTGGATTCCTTCGGCCACCTACAAAATGGTCTCGGACGACCTCGTCACTGACGGGTACGAAGGCACTTCGTCGGTCGGCGCGTTCCCTCCCAATGGCTATGGACTCCACGACATGATCGGCAATGTCCGGGAGTGGACGACGGACTGGTACGTGCCAAAGCATTCCGCCGAAACCATGAAGTCCTGTTGCGTGCCGCGCAATCCGCGAGGCCATGTGGGGTTCCGCTGCATCGTACGGTCTTCCGGCGCCGCGGCGATCGAGTCGCATCGGACCTGAGGACCGTCGATGGGAGATCTGTTTCGTCGACTCGCCGAACTCATCGCTCTGGCGGTCGAAGCCGCTGCCATTCTGATCGTGGCCGTTGGCGCGGTCGAAGCCTTCGCGGGCGTGCTCGGCGTACTGATCCATCCCTCAGCGACTCATGGCGCCCGCAAGCAGATTTGGCGCCGCTTCGGTATGTGGCTCCTGCTCGGGCTCGAGTTCGAGCTCGCCGCAGACATCGTGCGTAGCGTCCTCTCGCCGACGTGGCAGGAGATCGGCGAGCTCGGGGCAATCGCGGTCATTCGCACATTCCTGAACTATTTCCTGGAGAAGGATCTCGAACGAGCCACGGACCAGGGCTGAGTGAAGCGCCCATGGACGACTTGACGCGATTGTGGAGGGATATGATCGGCGGCCGCTACCACACTCGCCGGAGCCGCACGTCGAGCGCGGCGTCGACCGTGGAGAAGGCATTCTCCGCCGAATCGCGCGAACGATCCCAGATCAACAATGTCTCCGACCGCCATGCGTAATTCCACCGGTAACCGACGCCGGCACGAACCCGTTGCTTGTTGGCAAACCGTTCTGGAACGTCCTGTGACGACCAGAACCACTCGACGTCAGCGGATCCATAAATGACGCCATCGTCGGTGATGCGCGGCCGATTCACCGGAAACATTGTTTCGACGCGGTCGCGGTACCTGACTGTCGACGATTGCGGCGTGCTGTCCGAGTAATAGAGGTTGCGCCATTCGACTCTGACGACATTGCGCAGGACCCGGCGACGTCGCGGCTGCCGCTCCTTCCGCAGATCATCGACGACATTTGAGAGCACGTGAATTCGGAAGCCGATGCGCGGCGTCACTTCCCACGAATCCTGCTGGTCCGTCTGCTGTGTTCGCCCCAGGTGCAATTCGCTAACAAGGTCGAACCACTTGCGGGCATCATATTCGTCAGCCGAACGTGAACGCGAACGCTTCCACACTGGAATCGAGGAACTCGATCTCGAACTGGCGATCGGCGATCGGTCCCGATTGTCGAACCAGCTGATACAGGCGCTGCTCGGTGACCGTGCCTCGACCTTGGTCGTCAACGTCACTTCCATGGTCCGCGCCCGGCGGCTGTCCATCGATGAACACTCGAAAACGAACGGCTCCCCGGCGCTCGGATGGCCCCATGATGAGGTGGAGATCGCGCGCATGGAACCGGTATGCGATCCGCCCTCCGGCGGCGTTCAGCACGGCCGCCTCTGTCTTCAATGTCCACTCACCGGAAAGCGCCCATTGATTGAGGCGCAGACGAGGCGGAACGGCGTAGGCGCGCAGCATGTTCACCGCGGCACCGCCAGGAGACACGAAATTCTCTGCTTTTTGATGGCCAATGTATGTCTCTGGCGACTTCAAGCTGCCCCAGTCTGCGCCCACCTCTGGACCACGCGCCTCGATTGAAACGGACTCGCGATTGGTCTCGTCGCCGCTTCCGGCGGCGGCCAGCAATTGCCGAATTCTCAATTCCGATGCTTCGTAGCTGCCTTCGCCGAAGTGGTGATGGCGTACTCGCCCTGACGCATCGATGAAGTAGAGCGCTGGCCAGAAATGATTGCCAAACCCACTCCAGATCGCGCGGTTGTTGTCGATGGCGATCGGGTACGTAACGCCTCTCTCGCCTGCAGCCTTTCGAACGTTGTCGATGTCTTCCTCGAACGTGAATTCGGGGGTGTGCACGCCAATGACGACCAGCCCTTGCTCACGGTACCGGGCGGCCCACGCGCGAACGTACGGCAGTGTGCGAAGCCAGTTGATGCAGGTGTACGTCCAGAAGTCGACGAGGATGACCTTGCCCTGCAGGTCCGCCGCTGTCAGTGGCGGTGAATTGAGCCAGGCAGTCGCCCCACCGAGCGAGGCCAAGTCGGTGGCGCTGGATGATCTGAACGGTTTCACGATCATGTGCAACACCGAATCTCTCGTGCCGATCCACGCCGCACCCAGCGAGAGCGCGGCCATCCCAAAGAAACGGCGGCGATTGTGCCGTGGTTGCGCGAACATACGTCTCTGCCTTGGCATGAAACGGGACGACGCGCGGCCACGCCGTCCCGTCGTAGAGCGATCTGCGTCGATTATCCACGCAGCGATCTGAAGCCCGCCCGAACTTCTTCTGAAAACAGCTTCGGCTGTTCCCAGGCCGCAAAATGACCGCCCTTGGGGAGCTCGTTGAAGTGGATGAGATTGCGGTAGGCGCGCTCGCTCCAACTCCGCGGAGCCTGGTAGACCTCCTCAGGGAAGACGCTGACGGCAGCCGGAACGGAGATGTTGTAGTCGTTGAAGAAGGCGCCCTTGTATTCCACATAGAGACGAGCGCTGGACACGCCCGTGTTCGTCAACCACGAGAGGGTGATGTTGTCGAGGATGTCATCCCGGGTCAGGTCGCCGTAGGGCTCCCCATCGAGAAAGAGTTTCACGATGTGCCTGTAGCTGGCCACGTCGTGGTCGATCATCCAGGCGGCAAGGGCGACGGGTGAGTCCGCCAACCCGTACAGGGTCTGCGGGTGTGCGGCCATCATGATTTGCGTAGGGACGTGCTGGTAAAGGAACGCCATCTGGTCGTATGCCCGCTTTTCCTCAGCCGAGAGACTCGCCGGCGCCGGCTGTCCGGACTGAAGCGCCGTGGAAACTTCAGGGGGCGCGACACCGGAGAAGTTCACATGGATGCCGATCAACTCCGGCGGTGCCTGTTGCGCCATCAGGTTCGTCACGAACCCACCCCAATCACCGCCTTGCGCCGCGAATCGGTTGTACCCGAGGCGCTTCATCAGCACCACCCACGCCCGCGCCATGCGAGCGGGGTCCCAACCGGGCGTCGTGGGCTTGCCTGAAAACCCGTAGCCGGCCATCGACGGGATCACCAAGTGGAAGGCGTCCGACGCGCTGCCGCCGTGCGCCGTGGGGTTGGTCAGCGGATCGATGACCTTCAGCTGCTCGATCGGCGAGCCGGGCCAGCCGTGGGTGACGATGAGCGGCATCGCATTCTCATGCTTTGAACGAATGTGCATGAAATGAATGTCGAGGCCGTCGATCTCAGTGAGGAAATTGGGGTACGAGTTCAGCTTCGCCTCGACCTTGCGCCAGTTGTAATCGGTCGCCCAATATCGTGCGAGCGCTTGAATGAAGTCGAGTTGCACGCCCTGCGAAAAGTCCGCGACGGTTTCCTTCTCCGGGAATCGCGTCGCCGTGATGCGCCTGCGCATTTCGTCGAGCTCCGCGTCTGCAGCCTCGAAACGAAACGGACGAATCGCGGTAGTGATATCAGCTGCTTGCTCGCTGCCTTGCTGTGTCGCGGTCGTGCTCATGATGTTCTCCTTTTGGGTGACCCACGGTTGAATCCGATCGATCCATTCCGTGACGTAGCTAGGTGCGCAGCGATCTGAAGCCTGCTCGTACGTCCTCTGACAAGAGTTGTGGCTGTTCCCACGCCGCGAAGTGCCCGCCTTTGTCGTGCTGTTTGTAGTAGAGGAGCTTGGGATACGCCCGCTCCGCCCAGCTCCGCGGGGCCGGATAGAGCTCGTCTGGAAAGACACTCACGGCCACCGGAATAACGGCGTTGACGCCCTTGACGGCGAAAAACGACGTCCCCCAGTTCTCCCAGTAGAGCCGGCCGCCGGAAACCCCCGTGTTCGTCAACCAGGTGATCGTGACGTTGTCGAGGATGTCGTCGCGCGTGAGACCCTCGGACTGTCCGTTGAAGACGCGTGCGATGAGCTCATAGCTCCGTGCGTCGTGATCGAGGAAATACGCCGCCAGGCCGACGGGTGAATCCGCAATTGCGTACAGCGTCTGCGGTCGCAGTCCCATCTGGAAGCCGTAGCCGATGCCCTTCGCGTAGACAAAGCTCAGTCGCTCGTACGCGAGCTTTTCGTCGGCTGAGAGACCTGCTGGCGCGGGCGCACCGGAGAATGCCGCCTTGTCGATGTCGAGTGGAATCACGTTCGCCATGTTGGTGTGAATGCCGATCAATTCCGGAGGCGCCTGCGCGCCCATGATCTCGGTGATGATGGCGCCCCAGTCGCCGCCCTGGGCCACGAACCTGTTGTATCCGAGGCGCTTCATCAGCACGGTCCACGCCCGCGCGATGTGCGCGGGGTCCCAGCCGGTGGTGGTCGGTTTGCCCGAATACCCGTAGCCCGGCATCGACGGAATCACCAGGTGGAACGCGTCCGATGCGCTGCCGCCGTAGGCGGTCGGATCGGTGAG
>JBKPSC010000463.1:0-9139 GCA_046734915.1 Acidobacteriota bacterium
GCGCGATGTCAGCGCTTTGTCCGGACCCATCAACAGGTAGCGGCCGTCGGGGAGCGGCGTGAAACTGGATGGCGATCGCGGCAGCATGACGAAACCGTGCCGCTGCAGATCGAGATCGCGAATGATGTCGGGCCGAAAGAGCCTGTTGACGTAGGCGGCGGTCGAGACGTGGAAGCCCGGCCAGCGTTCTTCGGTGACAGCGCAGCCGCCGACCAGCGGACGACGCTCGAGGACCAGCACGCGGCGTCCGGCTCGGGCGAGATAGGCAGCCGCTACGAGACCATTGTGGCCAGCGCCAATGACAATGGCGTCGTAGCGGCTGGAAGCGGGCATCAGTCGACGGTCATTTCAGGGTCAGCTTCTGCGCGCGCCAGTTCCAAATTTCGCCGACCCACAAGCTGTTCTCGGTCCGGCAGTCGATCGCGTTGACCATGCCGAACTCTTTCGGGAGCTTGCCGGCCTTGCCAAACTTTCCGACGACCTGGCCGGACAGCTGCACCTTGTAGATCTCGCCGCTTTCCATGCTCTCCGAGTCGTTGGAGTTCGACGCGTACAGGTACTGCGTCGAGCCGCCAGAGATGCAAATCGCCTGCGGTGTCCCGACGCCGGTAATCTGTGACTTGAACGTGCCTTCGCCGTCGAAGACCTGGATGCGCTTGTTCCCGGCGTCCGCCACATAGAGGTTGCCGGCAGCGTCCATCGCAATGCCGCGAATGCCTTGGAACTGCCCCTGGCCAGTACCCGTCTGTCCCCAGGACTTGACGAAGTTGCCGTCCTTGGTGAACTTCGCGATGCGGCTGTTCGTACCGTAGCCGTCGGCGACGTAGACGTTGCCGGCTCGATCCCAGGTGACGTCGGAAGGACGATTGAAGCTATCGCCGCGAATGCCCGCGCCAGGGGCTCCGGCGTTGCCCCGTCCACCGCCCTCGCCACCGCCGCGACCCGCCGGCGGTGCGGCACCGCGTGCGGCAGCGACGTCTGCGGCGCTGGCCGGCATGCCCGGACCGGGCCGGACGTTGATGCTCTCAGGTTTCCGCCCGAGAAGCATCGCCAGCTTCCCGTCCGGGTCGAACTTCACGATCATGTTCGAGCCGGCGTCGACGATCCAGATGTTGTCCTGCGGGTCGACCCGCACCTGTTGCGCGAAGTTGACCGCATAGACGCCCTGGCCGATCTCCTTGACGAACTTGCCTGTCTGGTCGAATTGAAACAGCCGCGAGCCGCCGTGATAGAACGTGCGCTCGTCGCCGAGCGTCGCCACGCCGTGACCGGTGCGTGCGTAGACGAACACCTGGCCGCGCGAATTGGTGGCGATGCCAGCGACCTCCCCGAACGAGGGCAGATTCAGGATATTCGCGTTCGCGTCGTAGTTGATCTCGGGCACTGACTGCGCGACGAGCGTGACCGAAACGAACGCGAGGGCGATGGCGGAGGCAACTGCGAACAGCCGCAATGAACGTGTCATGACGGCCTCCTAGTTGCCCGCGGACGTCCGGCCCGCCTGCGGCCGGAGAAGAATTTTCTGAACGCGCCACTGGGTAATCTCGGCCACGTAGATCTCGTCAGGGTTGCGGCAGTCCATCTGGTGGATGCTGCTGAACTCCTTGAAGCCGTGGCCAGCCTTGCCGAAGCGGCCGAGGACCTTCCCGTCGAGCTCCATCTTGTAGACCTCGCCGGTCGTGTCGGCCTGGTCGAAGTTGTTGCCCGTGGGGAAGGAGTTCGACGTGTAGAGGTACTGATGCGGTCCGGCGGAAATGCACACCGCCCACGGCGCGCCGACGTTGTCGTAGACCGCCTTCTGGTTCAGATCGTTGTCGAGGACGACGATGCGCGAGTTGCCGCGATCGGCCACGTACACCATGCCCTTGGCATCGACGGAAATCGCATGCGGCGTGCTGAACTGGAGCGGACCATTGCCACGGGTGCCGGCCGACTTGATGAACTTGCCGTTCTTGTCGTACTTGACGACCCGCGAGTCGCCATAGCCATCGGAGACGAAGATGTTTCCTTGCGGATCCCACCCGACGTCGGTCTGGCGGTGGAAGGTGTACGGCCGGTTGGCGCCGGAGTACTGGCCGCCGCCAGGCATGATGCTGAGCTGCTCGAGCGGGTCGGGCCGCTTCCCGAGCACCATCAGCAGCCGTCCGTCAGGACTGAACTTCTGGATGATATTCGTCCCTTCGTCGACCGCCCACACGTTGTCGTCTTTGTCGACGCGGACCGCGTGCGCGAACGCAAAGCCGTAGCTGCCGGCACCGAACTCCTTGACGAAGGCGCCGTTCTGATCGAATTCGAAGACGCGTGATTCGCCGCTGCGCACGATGGTGAACACGTGTCCCTTCGAGTTGGTGGCCACGCCGACGGCTTCACCCATGTAGGTGCCGGCGGGCATCTTCAGGAAGTTCGGCACCGAATCGAACGGAATTTCCGGTGTCGTGGCTTTGGCCTTCGCGGCCGACTGCGCGGTCAGTGGCGAAGTGGCCACCAGCAGCGCGAGGACGAAACCGATCAACACACGCATCAAGTCCTCCTTCGTGGACGGCGAAACGTTACAAGAGCCGCATCCCGATGTAAAGAAGGGGGAAGGAAGGGTCAGTCGGGCTACACTTTTGGGCCGGGAATCATGACGCGCCATATGCTTCGGGCCGGATGGCTGGCCGCCGCCCTGGCGTTGGCCGTCGGCTGTCGCGCGCAGTCCGACGCCAGCAGCGGCGACTATCGCGTGACGTCGACCATCAAGGACATCATGGACTCGGTCGTCGATCCGAGCGCGGACTTCATCTGGGACTCGGTGCAGGTCGTGGCCACCGTCCAGGGCACGGAAGAGCACGCCCCCAGGACTGACGACGACTGGAAGGCCGTGCGCCGACATGCCGTTGCCCTGGCGGAAGCGAGCAATCTGCTCATCATGCCTGGGCGCCGGGTCGCACGGCCAGGCGAGAAAGCCGACGATCCCAACGTCGATCTGCCGCCGGAGGAGATCCAGAAGCTGGTCGACGCCGACCGCGAGTCGTGGGTCCATCTGGTACACGGACTTCACGACGCCGCATCGCAGACGCTCGCCGCTGCTGAGGCGCGCGACGTGAAGGCGCTGCTGGCGGCCGGCGAGGTGCTCGACGCCGCGTGCGAGTCCTGTCACAAGAAATACTGGTATCCAGGTTCCACTCCGGGCCAGGCCACCGACGAGGTGGGGAAGTAGACGTGTACCGTTTGGTCGTTCTCGCCTTTGTCAGTCTGGCCGCCGCGGCGACAATCTCGGCGCAGGCGCGCACCGGCACGATTCAAGGCCACGTCAAGATCGACGGTGACATTCCCGGCAACGCCATCATTCGCATGGGCATGGATCCGAAGTGCGCCGAGATGCACCGCGGAGACCGCGTGATTCAGCAGGGCGTGGTTGCATTGCCGGATGGCAGCCTGGCCAACGTCTTCGTTCGGCTCGAGGGACAGTTTCCGCCGACGGCGGTTCCGACCGAACCGGTCACGCTCGACCAGAAGGCCTGCATTTACACGCCGCGGGTGGTCGGCATGCGTGTTGGCCAGAAGCTCCAGGTTCGAAACAGCGACAACCTGCTGCACAACGTCCACAGCTCCTCGGCGGTGGGCAACTCGTTCAACGTCGGGCAGCCGAAGGCCGGCATGATCTTCGAGTTCACGCCGAAGGCCGAGGAGACGATGCTCAAGGTCGGATGCGACGTCCACAGCTGGATGACCACCTGGGTCGGCGTCGTCAGCCATCCATACTTCGCGGCCACCGATGCGCAGGGGGCGTTCACCATCCGGTCGGTTCCGCCCGGCACCTACCGCGTCCACTTCTGGCACGAGCGCTTCGGCGACGTGACGAAAATGGTTACCGTCCGGGGTGGAGCCGTAGCGACGATCGACTATGGCTTCGAGGCCCAGGTGCGATAGGATCAATCGCCCGACCCGCCAGACTGCAGGCACCCGCGAGGAGGCACAGCCGATGCGAAATTTCACACGCCGGGCGACAGGCCGCACGTGGGGGTGGGCGGCGGTCGCGGTCATGGCGATTGCTCTGAGTCCGTCCCGTCCGGGCATCCAGGCTCAAGCGCCAGCGCAAACCCCCCCGGCGGCGAACGCCGCGCGACCCAACCAAATTCCGGACCTCGCTGGCATTTGGGATGGGACGACGCGTGCCAGGCCCGTGAACAGCGAACGGATTCCGTGGGGCAAGGACAACTTCCCCGAGCTGAACGAACGGGCCCTTGCCTACCAGAAGGTGTTCGACGAAGCGCTTTCGCCGAAGTATGACTGTCAGCCGGCGTCGTCGCCCGCCATTCAGTACGACCCGTACTCGATGGAGGTGACGCAATGGCCGGACCGCGTCTTGCTCCGGTACGAGAAAGATGATCAGCTGCGCACCGTCTGGCTGAACGATCGCAAGCCGACCATCTACGACTGGAGTATCCAGGGCTTTTCGGTCGGCCGATATGAGAATGGCGCCTTGCTGGTCGACACCGATCACTTCGTGTTCGACATCACGGGCTTCGACGATTACAACGGTATTCCCTCGTCTCAGCTCAAGAAGGTGCACGAGCGCTACTGGAGAGAGGGCACAGAGCTCAAGGTGACCGTGACGGTCGAAGACGAGATGTTTCTGAAGAAGCCCGCGTCGTACACGGCGCGCTGGCTGCCGCAGCGTCCGGGTTACAAGCTCGATGCCTGGGACTGCGACCCAGAAGCGGCGCGTGCGGCAGTGAAGATGATGCCGCCGAAGTACAAGTAATAGGCCGGCCACGTGAGGAGGCAGACGATGATTGGTCGACGATGGACGGCGCTCGGTGCGCTGGCGGTGGCGGCGGCGGCAATTCTGACGGTCGTGCCCGTGATCGCGCATCACTCCAGCGCCCCGTTCTACGACTCGACGAAGACTGTCGAGGCGCAGGGGACGGTCACGAAGTTCCTGTTCAAGAATCCGCACTCGTTTCTGTATTTCGACGCCGACGAGAACGGCAAGAAGGTCGAGTGGCAGATCGAGCTCGGTGCCGCCGGCGGGTTGACCCGTACCGGGTGGACCCCGGACACTCTGAAACCTGGTACGCTCATCAAGGTGTCTGGCCGCCCGTCGAGGGCTGAGGGCAGCCACGGCATGTGCTGCGCGAAAATCACGCGACCCGACGGCACGCCCATCGTCACCGGCGGACGCGTGACCGAAGAGCAGCAGCCGCCGCGGTAGCCCGTCGCGTGGCCGATCTACTCGCCTGGATTGAGGGGACCTCGCTGGCGACCTGGACGCGAGAGTCCCCGTCGATCTGGGCCTATCCCACCATCCTCACGCTCCACACCGTCGGTCTTGGCATCGTCGTCGGCATGAGCACGGTGATCGACCTGCGCCTGCTTGGCTACGGCCGGCGCATTCCGCTCGACGCGATCTCGGGGCTGTTTCGGATGATCGCGTGGGCGTTTGTGCTCAACGCGGTGACCGGCGTGCTGCTCTTCATGTCCGACGCCACGACCAAGGGTCGCCAGCCGATTCTGTACATCAAGCTGAGTCTCATCGGCCTGGCCCTGTGGAATACGGTCATCGCGCGTCGAATCGTCCGGGAAAAGGCTGGAGAAACATCCCGGAACCGTCTGGTCGCCGTGATGTCGCTCGTCTTGTGGAGCGCTGCCATCACGGCGGGCCGGTTGATGGCCTACGTTTGAGTCACCGCTGATGGATGCCTTCGTTGCCTGGGTGCAGAGCACCGCACTGTCTCAGGCGATCGTCTTGAAGACCTGGGTCTGGCCCGCCGCCGAGACGATCCACTTCGTCGGCCTCGCGCTGGTGCTGGGCATCGTCGGGTTCCTGGATCTGCGTCTGGTCGGCGCGTTTCCCCGCGTGCCGATTGCGGCTGTCCGGGATCTGGTGCCCTTTGCAGTCATCGGTTTTCTCCTCAATCTGACGACCGGGGTGATCTTCCTGATTGGACACCCCGAGCAGTACGCGCACAACCTCGCGTGGTGGTTGAAAGTCGGGTGTCTGGCGCTTGCCGGCGTCAACGCAGCCGTCTTCGAATGGAGCGTGGGACCGCGTGTCGCGGCGCTGGGACCAAATGACCCGACGCCGATGGCAGCTCGCTGCATCGGCGTCGTGTCACTGTGTTCGTGGCTCGGCGTGCTCTACTGGGGCCGCATGTTGCCGTTCGTCGGCAACGCCTTCTGAGCTATTTCACTTCGACGATCTCGATGGCGATGCGATCGGGCCCCTCGATCATCGCCGCCCGCGAGTTGCCCCACGGGTGAATCTCCTCGAGGAACTTCACGCCCTCGGCCTTGAGTCTCGTCACCGTGGCCTCGAGGTTCGCCGTGCTGACGGCCCAGTGATCGTAGACGCGCCCGCGCGTCGACGCCAGACCGCCGCCCGGCCACGGACGCATCGAGATCGAGATGTCGTCGATGAGTACACCGCCAGACGGCTCACGGACGAATCCGCCCTTGGCGAACGACGGGAACGTCGGCGGCGAGTACCACTTGGTCTGGCAATCGCCGCCAGCCGGCGGACCTGCAGGCTGACCGCCGCGGCCGGCGGGCCGGGTCGCGCCGAGATGAGTCTGATACCAGTCCATCGCGCAATTGGGATGCTCGTGGTACATGTGCACGTGGTTGAATCGCTCTTCCTTGCCCGACTGCGCGTTCTCGATCATCACGCCATCCGGACCGCGAAGGTAGCCGAACCCGCCCGGCACCGTGTTCGGGTCGTTCTTGGCGCCCTTTGCGCGCAGTTCAAGCACCTGTTCCTGCGTCGGGAAGCCGCCGCCGGGCGGCGTCGGCACGTCGCCTGACAGATCCACGAGCTTGGCGTCGGCGTCGGATCCGTTCCACATTTGCGCGATGGTCAACCCCATCTTGCGGAAGTTGGCGGTGTACTCGCGCGAGTTCGGCGTGTTCCAGCCGAAGTGCCACACGGAGGTTTGCGGACCGGTGAGCTCGTTGGTCGGCGGGGTCGCCACCTTGGTGAACAGGATGTAGATATTGCCGGTCTTGACCGCCTCGAAGCCGTTGAAGGTCGTCGCGGTCGCTGACTTGAACGGCTTCGGATAATAAGCGGCTGCGGCCTTGGGATCGACGGAGTTCAGGTGCACATGGTGGAAGTGGAGCGGTTCCACCGACGGGCGGCTGCTCTGAGCGCTGACCGTGCCCGTTCCCTTCAGTGAAAACGCTGCGACGCCCACCACGGCGACGATGAGCCAGAGGCAGAGTGTTCGTTTCATGCGCGGGATCATACCCGACGGCTGGGCCGTGCGACGAGATTTTGCGCTCACGGACAGGCCGGGCGGAAATCCATCGGCTGGATCACGTATCCGCTCTGGAGGCGCACGTTGATCGCGTGGTTGACCGTGTAGTCAGCCGACGTCGCGCAGTTCATCACCCGGGTGCCCCGCGCATCGCGCAGGACGTTGTTCTGGACCGACCCGCCGTTCACCCCGTCGACGACGAGGTTGATCACTGCGCCGGACACCACGTTGTCGTGGACTGACACGGCGGTCGCGTAGCCGCCGCCGCACTGGAACCACGGATGGCAGCCGACAACGAGGCCAAAGCCGAGGCGGTCCGGGGCTGAGGTGATCTTGTTGTGGCTGAACTCGCCGCCAGACCGCGTGGGATCGCCGACGACCAGGCCGGCGAAGGCGTAAGCGGCAAAGTGCTCGATGGTGTTCCGGTACACCGAGCAGCCGGGGCCGCCGTTGACGCCGAGATCGACGTCCGTGTTGTCCCAGAATGCGTTGTCGCGAATGGTGGCGCCGGTGCAGTTGAAGACGTTGAGGCCGTCAGACCAGAGTCCGGGGACGCCGTCGGCGTCCTCAGGCTGCAGTCCGTTGTCGTAGAACCAGCTGTTCTCGATCTCGAACCGCGACGAATTGCCGATCGTCATGCCCGAGCCGCAGACGGCACGCATGGATTCCACGAAGCGGACCCGGAATCCAATTCCGCTGAGCTCGACGTTGCGGAAGTTTCGAAACTCGCTGCAAGGCTTGCGGCGGATCTCACGCAAATCGCGATTACCGTCGAACCGGATGAAGGAGAGCTCGAACGCATTGGCGGTCGCCCGCAGCAGCGGCTCGATGAGAGCGGGGGCTGCGACGAGGATCGCCTTGGCCGGGGCGTCGGCGGACGAGAAGAGAATGCCGTCGCGCCGGATCTTGACGGTGTCGGCGATCAGGTACCCGACGTACTCCGGACGCTGGGGCGCCCGCAGGAGCACCCGATCGTAGCGATCGAGGCACTGCTGCAGCGCCACTTCATCGGGGGAGTCGTCGTACGGATTGGCAGCATCGCACGTCGTAAAGGTCTGAGCGCCGGCGCTCGACGCATGCGCCGTCAACCACAGGGCGACAAGCAGACGCGCGACTAGAACCACGGTCGATTTCGATTCTACGCCCGTCGACCGGGTGCGTCGGACAACTCGCCGAGTCCTCTGAAATCGATGAAGCCGCGCTCGACTTCGGTGCCGACGAGCTCGACGCGGACACGGTCGCCGACATCGAAGCCGGAGAATCCCTGGACCACACGACCCTCGACCGGCGGGTCAATGACCCGGACGTACGTGCCCTTGTCCGACGCGCCGGTGACGAGGCCTTCGAATCGATCGCCGATCCTTTCGCTAAGTAAGAGCGCCGCGGCAGACTTCCGCACCTGACGCTCGACCTTGGCGGCGTTGTTGGCCTGCTCGGTGCAGTGCCTGGCTAGTGTTTCGAGCGCGTTGCCGTCGTACGGCGGCGGGACCTCCGACATCGCGGCCTTCAGCAGGCGATGGGTCACCAGATCGGGGAACCGCCGATTCGGCGCCGTCGAGTGCGTGTAGTCCTTCACCGCGAGACCAAAATGTCCCTCGCTCGCCCGTCCGGGATACTCGACGGCATATTCGCCGCCGCCGAGCAGCTTGACGACCGACAGCGACAGATCGGCGAATCGGGCCGGATCCGCCGCTCGTCGTCGCAGGAGAAATGCCTGTAGCTCCGGCGCGCTCGGTGTCTCCGGCAGCGATTCGCCGACGCCGCGAGCCAGCGCGACAATCCGATCCCAGCGTGCGGGCGCGCGAAGCACTCGTCGAATGGAAGGATATCTGCGGCTCTCGAGAAAGGTTGCGGTGACCGAGTTGGCGGCGATCATGAAGTCCTCGATGAGATCCTTCGCC